>JBMTHG010000065.1:0-8905 GCA_049436045.1 Bdellovibrionota bacterium | reverse complement strand
CATCAGTTTCGATCTCGATGAAGCCAGAACTGCTAATGTGGCGTTTGATGGAGATTCTTTCACCTTTAAAGCCCTCATCGAAGTAGCCGCAAACAACATCATCACAGCAAAACAAAAAGATTCTGGAGACTGGGGTTCAAATGAGAATTTCACCAAGGCAGAGATCAGCGGGTCGGGAATTAGCGACCTTCGGTTTTTGCGGGGCGCAACTTTTGGCCATAGCCAATATGGTGAAGGTGAGAACGACAATCACTCTTACCAAGGAGCCGTTGAGTGGGTCACCGATGTTTATCGTGTATCCGCTGCGACCGAGATTCTTGGTAGCATGGATGCAGATTACCGAAGTGATGATTTTTATACGCAAGAAGTGAGCGTTGATACTTCTGCTTTATCAGGTTTAGATTGCTCGAGCACTCCTGATTATACGGTCACCATGGATTTCGCATTGGAAGGTGTAGCAGCCATTGCCGAAGAGTGTGAGTCAGAGCACTTTCAGTGGACTGATCTTTGTAATTCAAGCGATGATCCAGAATATGATGTACCAGCAAACAGAAATAAAGCCTTTTCAGCATTTCCTGACGAAAATGCTGATGGAACCTGCGGTTGATAAAGATTTCTTTCTGATCAGTTCATTTTGTGAATTGAAAAAGGGCGCATGAGCGCCCTTTTTTTATTTTCATTCAATCTTGCATCGCTTAATTTATCGGGATGCAGTTCATTAAAGATCATCCAGAATATGCTCTTCGACTCATGCATCAAAATGATTTCGATGCCATCGAAGAGCTTTGTCAGAGGCTTTATCCCGAAGAGCGCCCATACACGAACCAAGAGCTCTTTGAGCACCAAGCCGTGTATCCCCAGGGTCAATTCGTCGTGGAGCATCGAGAAACAAAAAAGCCGATTGGTGTGCATTTTGGCCTGCGGCTTAATATTATGCACTATCATCTTGATGACGACTGGGAGACCCTGACGGCTTCAGGGAGCTTTTTAAATCATGATTCAAAAGGCCATAGTCTTTATGGAGCGGATCTTTTTATTCATCCTGACCACCAACATCATGGGCTTGCTAAAGAGCTCACCTTGGCGATGAGAGAGCTTGTGAAGCATGAAAAACTTTGGCGGATGATTGGGGGCAGCCGAATGCCGGGCTATAGCCTTAAAAAAAATGAATGTGATCCGAGTGAATACATCGAGAAAATTAAAACGGCTGAGTGGGTTGATCCGGTTTTGACGGCTCATCTTCACGATGGCTGGCAAGCTATGGGAGCCATTCGAGGCTATTTACCCCACGATGAAGAAAGTGCCGGCTATGCGGCCGTGATTCAGTGGATCAATCCCGAGTGCCCACCACCTGCTGACTTTGATTTGTCGAAGCTTTCGAGGAAAAATTAAGATCATCCGCCGAGCTTTTAGCGAATGATATAGGCTTGAATCTGGGGGCCTCCGGCCGCATCTGAATAATGACCACTTAAGTGTCGACTGGCTGCAATGCGAAGAGCTGGACCTTTCGATTTTCTTTTTATTCGCCCGCCAATATCAACGGCCATTTCTTCGAGAAGACGTTCTGTTTGAGCCTCCATCAAAGCTTGTGCTGGGTGATTTACCTTGTAGGCTCTTTCGAGAAATAAACCGGGTGTCGAATTTTCCATTCTTCCCAATTTTAAGATGTGTCGACGCTGAGCACCTTCAAGACTTTCGGTGATCACTTCTTTATCATTCCAAAAAAATCGAATTTGAAAGCTCTCCGGCAAGAACTCCGCTTGAAGAGGCTGCCCTTCTTGATTCGCCATAACAAGCGCTTGGTAATCTTGAGCTCGAGAAAAATGAGAGGCATTGATAAAAAAGCTTAAAGTGGCTTGAACATGAGCATCTTTCACGTAGCCAAGAAGGCTTTGAATATGAGTTCCGGTCTGGTAGTTTTGACACGAAGAAACACCTCGAATGCAGCTTCCGATCATCAGCAAACTCTTGGCGTCTTGAACGCTCGTTGTGAAAACAAAGCCCTGTGAAGAAGAAGCCGTTCTTCGAAAGGGGCCGCCGGCTTGAATGATCTTCAAATCTATTTCATCAAGGTCGGCTTTTAGATCTTGATTTTGACTCAGTGAAATGCCGGGAAGCTTCATCCAATTTTTTAAGAGCGAATGAATTTTTTTGAAAATCAAAAAATCTTTGGCAAGTAGCATTTCGAGCGCTGCTGCATAGAAGACCTCTTCTGGAGCAATCTTTCGACCAGATTTTGAAAGAATCATATTCCATTTTTCTTGATAGTTGCCACTAAACTCTAATGATTGATGTATCAAGGATGGAAGGCTCGAGCTCGTAGTCTTCGGTCGTGGCAAATGAAGAAGAAGATTTGTTTCAACAATATTCTTAAGATCGCGAAGCTTCAGCTCCAGTGTAGCCGAATCTTCTAGCTGATCGTAAAACTGCAACTGGTTTCTAATTTTTGTCCAGCCGGCAAAAGCAGCGGGCGATTTGAGAGAAGATAACTGATTTTTCGCCATTTCGGGCTCTGAAGCTAGATGAGCTGGAGTCGTCATTAACTGGCCCTGATCGTCAAAGCGCTCGCCCTGAAATTTATATTCAAAAAATCGATCTTTTAATACCGAATCAAAAATAGAATGGAGCTCTTGAATCTCGACTTCAGAATTACTCTCTCCTTGATATCGAGAGAGAAGTGTAAAGATAGGCCGTAAGTCTCCCCAACGAAGTGATAATTCTTTAATTTTTTCCAGGTTAAAGTCAGAGAAGTTTTCGCCAAAAAGTCTTTGAATTTCTGAAAATCGAAGCCTTTGAATTTGAAGATTGAGCTCGTCGAGATTTGCTTGTGAGAGATCGATTTGAGTTTTTATTTTGGGCCATAGATCGATTTCTTGAGATCGCAAAGCTGCCAAGTCTCTTAAGCCTAACAAAATGTTGCTGAGAGCGCTGAAGTTGCTTTTGCTTGCTAAGTTTGGGATCTCAAGTGGTTTTAAAATAGAGCTGTGTTTCGCACGTAGGGCCAAGTCTAGAGCCAGTTCATAAAACTGGCCCAGAGCATTCTTGCTGATTTTCGGCTTTTGCATTTTTTGATCTTGCCGAATTTCCTCAAGCGAAATCCCGAGCGCCACTTCTAAAAGCGAAAGAGAGTCTTCTGGAATTTCAAGATCTCTTTGTTCGGTTTCAATTTTTAAAAGACTTTCTTGAAAGTAAAGCTGAAGAAGTTGAAGGGCTGAATTTAGTTTTTTTACTTGATCCCAAAGAAATCGAAATTCTCCAAAAGGAATCAGTTTAGGCTGATTTTTTTGAAGTGTCGAAACGACAAAATCGAAATTTTTATGAGAACTTTCATCGGCATTAAAAAGAATTCGATCTAACTGAATGCCCGTCAGATGCTCAATGTGATCTTTAAAATCAAAATTCAGCAAAACTAAATCAATATGTTTTTTGAGTTTCTCATCCTTGAAGTCATTTTTTAAAGATCGTAAAGCTTCTATTGTAGTCAGCTGAAGATTATGCTGGTCTGAAAATTCGAAAAGAAGTTTCTTGAAAACGAAAATCACTCTTGGGTCTTGGAGGCGAGCGAGAGATTTAATGGCCTGGCTCTTCACATACTCATCTTCATCTATCAAGGCCTTTAGCAGCGGCTCAAAGGCTTCGGCACTAGCCATTTTTCCAAGCGCTTCTGTGGCCGCCCAGCGCACTTGAAAATCTTCATTTTCAAGAGCTGTTTCAAGCTGAAAAATTAGCTCTGTAGCTTGAAGCTCACCAATCGCCCAGGCCGCGCTTGTTTGAACTTCAGTGGTAGCATGACCAAGCATGGGAATCAGAAAAGCGGCTAATCTCGGGTCTTGATATTTTACCAAAGCTCGAATCGCAACCCATTGAACGCGAGAATCTGAATCAGATAGTCTCTTTATAATCGTCGAGATTCCTTTTTCGTCTTTAAGGTCCCCCAGCGCAATCACTGCAAACCATCGCACATCAGGATCTTTGTCTTGGCTTGAAATCAGAAGAAGGGGTAGGGCTCTTTTATCATGAATTTTCCAAAGGCTTTCGATAACAGCCTTTCGCAAAGAGACCTCAGCGTTTTGATATAATCTTGTCAGTTCTCGAAATAATGAATCGTCTTTCCAGTTTTTTAAAGTCTCAATAATTTCATCTCGAATTCGACTATCTGGATCACTAAGTAACTTGATGAGATGGGGTCGAAGCGATGGGTCATTTGCTTGTATCAAAGCTTTCACGGCTCGCCAGCGAACGCTCGCCGATTCATTTTTCAAATCTGAAATATAAAATTGAATTCGATCAATTTTTGATCCCTCTAAGTTTGCAAGGATCCATCGGCAGTCATTGGCCCAAGAGAGGCAGGGCAAGATGAAAATGATTGGCCCAAAGGTCCATTTAAGAACTTGGGAATATTGGCGTTTAATTTGTCCCATGAAAGTCTCAGCGAACCATAGAACAAGTTGTTTCAGCCCACAAGATGATCCATAAGTACTTGATAATACTTAATAAAATAGTGCTTCTGTAAAGTCGGAAAATGCCACAAAATTTGCATGTAGAGGGAAGAGGTGATTTTTAGTGAAGTGGCTATGGGGATTTCTTTTTTTCGGCCTTTCTTTATTTGTTCGTTTAGAAGCGAGCTGTGAAAATTTTTTGAGCCGAATTCATGATTCTTCTTTCCGCTCTGCTCGAGATCTTGCGGGCGCAATTCCCATCGGAGTATCAGCCAAAGACTTTGAGAGTTTTCTCAAGTTTTTAGAAGCTGATCCCGTTTTTGCCGATGCGGAATCTATTATCATTTATGGTAGTCGAACGAATCATAGTGAGGGGATTCTTCCGGAGTCAGAATCAGATTTGGATATTCGCATTTTATGGAAGACAGACAGTTTGAAAGACGACCTGAATTTGGCAAAACAACTCGAGCGGGTTCAGAATGCGAACCAGGCCCTCGAGACTTGGTCAAAAAAATTAGGATTTAAGGTGAGTGTGGAGATTCCCTCTTTTGTTTCGTTATCAGAGTTTCTTCAAGATCTTCATCCTATGCATCGAGCGATTTTTGAAATGAAAAAATTAGGCGAGCGCTTACCAGGGCTAACCGAGGATGAGAGAACTGCTTTGAAGATAAAAACTAATGCCATTTTGGTGCGTTATCGACTTCCAATCAATCCGGGCGCCATTTTCATTTTAAAGGGAGAGGCGACAAATTCGCTTATGCAAGATCGCCTCAAAGCCCTTGGCGTTCGAAAAATGATTCTGCTTAACTAGCGCGTTCAAAATGAGTGAAATAAGTGCTGAAAGACTTGCATGATTAAATTGAAATCATAGCTATAGCTAATTTGGTAAGGCAACATCTCACCCGCCGCCAATTTTTGAAGAACCTCCGGAAGAGAGAACAAGACAACAGTTAAAGCAAAAACTCTTAATGGACCCGCGCGATTAAAATGTAGATTTAAACTTTCAATATCATAGCCATGATAGGGGCGCAGCTTTTGAATAAACTCCTCTTTCGACAGGTCGGCGTGAGTCAAAGATTGAATGAAAATCTCATTATATCTATTTTCCAAAATGGAATAGTCGGGGGAGCCTTTTAGGTTAGCTAATTGATTTCTCAAGTGTGTATGAAAAATTTTCGTATCTTTAGTAGACGAGAAGAGCGGATGTTTAGAAGAAGAGGTGTCTCGTAACTCGGGCCATATCGCATATATTTTTTCTCTATTTTTAAGCCCGTTTAACAAAATCTCTTCTGTAATTTTTGCCAAATAAAGTTCATCAGCATTATCTCGGCCATACTTTACGCTTCCAGCTAATTTTTTGAGTCTATCAATGCTTTCAAGTCGATTGGAGTCTTGATTTCCAAAGACGATAAGCTTGGCTAAGTTCGAGAGGTCTTCAGGTTTCTTTTTCATCAGAGCTTTTCGATCGAAAAACATGTCTGAAATTCTGGTGCTTAATCCAGAGTTGTCGATGGCTTGAATGAAGTTTTCATCAGCCGGTGAAAGCTCTGCAGCCTGAAGAATTCTATTTTTATGTTTTTGAATAAGTTGTCGCCTAACAGATTTCGGAATTCGTCTTGCATATTCATATTGAGCTCCAATCGCGAAAGATTCCATTCGAAATGTTAAATGCGGAAGTGCGACAGACGGCATGATGATGTTGAAAATCTCTTTGAAAAATATGAGGATAGCAAAAAATTCATATGGCGTGTGGTTTCGATGAAATGCATGGCCCAACTCATGAGATAAAACTAGAAATTCCGGCGCTCCTGATGTCATTGTTTGATCATTAGCGATTCGATTAAAAATTGGATGATAATGAGCGCCGCTTTTAAAAATACCGAGCTTCGTCATAAATTTTCGATAAATTGAATTTTGATTCTTGATTGTTTGAAGGGGTTTTTTCATCAAAAATCGAGTCAAGAATGGAGCGGCAGCGATCCGAGCAGTCCATAGCTCATCGAATGATTTTTCAAATTTTTCAAAATCAGACAGTTCATTGCTTTTAAAAATTGCTTCGATTCTTTTCTCAGAAGCTTCTGGCAGCTGCCATTCTTTGGTGGCACGCTTAGGCTCTTTGGCGAAACTTGAAAATTCACTCACCCAAGTTCGGCAAAGGGGAAAGGGGAGGTCAAAACCTTTAGAGGGTCTGGCATCAATGCCGTTTAAAAATATGAAAAAAAATAAAAACGCTAGGCTATACCGAGCCAGTCTTTGAATCATGATCCGTTTTCTCCCGTAACAACAAAAACGAGTCGAGTATCATGATCAAAATGAATAATCTAGTTTTTTGAAGAAGTTATTTTTTCAAGCAGATGAGTTCAACCTTGGCCTCCGCACGAGTCTTTAAGATGGCCCATTGATGATAATGACTTTGATATTGCTTACAAAAATCAGAATCTGCCCTTTCTAACTGGCAAGCCCTAAACCAATCGTCGGATTCGCCCTCTCCGGCTTCCAGACTCTGGTCCTCAAAATCACAGTTATCACGCATAAAAAATCGAGGGTAACAACCTTCAGGGCAGCTCGTGACATTCTTTTTACCCAACTCGTTCGCCTCCTTACAGGCTTTGACCTGAGCTCTTCGGCGCGCAATGTTTTCAGCGTCATCCCATTTGCCATCAGTCACAGAGCTAGCGGTCGCTTCCGCTTCGCCTGAGCCATATTGAGTCTGGCAGAAACGAGCTCCTATCGATGCTCTATCGAAATCTGTGATATAAGCCGTTGAATCTGAAATCATCTGAAAAAGCAGAACGAAAGCGATCATCATAAAAATACCCCCGGGCCGACTAAAGCAATTCGCATGCCAAATGAAAATGCTGCTTTTTGATTGATAGCACAAGTTTTCTCGAACCAGTGCGACTGTGAAGTCCCGAAAACTGCGACTCTAGGGGCTGTTTGAGAGGGAAATTTAAGAATTTTCTGGCCTTGAAGTCTTAATTGGTTGATCAATGAAGACGTGGTTTTTTCGGATGAGTTTTTCTCTGGCTTTGGATTTTCAGGACTGTTTTTTATTGGTCTCAAAATCATTGAAATTATTGTGATTTTTCGAGCTCTTCTTCGGCCTCATCGAGAGCCGGTATCGAGGGCGGCTTGGATTATCTTGATCGCTTTCGTTCCGATCATCGGCGTGTTTCTTTATATTCTTTTTGGTGAAACCAATCTTGGCCGAAAAAAAGCGGAGGAGTTGCAGCTGGCGACTCGAGAGCTCAGACTGCCCAGCGAAACGCTGCTTGCCAAAGCCGAGCTTGAAACGAAAATTCCAGAAGCCTATCGCCAAATTTTTCATGCAGCCTGGTCGATCAATGGGTTACCCGTCAGTATCCAAAACGAAGGCCAGCTTTTTTCTGAGCCAGAAGCCATTATTGATCAGATGGTCTCTGACATCGATAATGCAAAAAAAACTGTTCACGCCTTGTGCTATATTTGGAGACCTGATCGAAGTGGACTGCGTTTGATTGAAGCCATCAAGCGAGCCTCGCAACGAGGTGTCAAATGCAGAGTGGCCGCCGATGCTCTTGGTTCAGCCGATTTGCTTCGCTCGACTCATTGGCTTTCACTTAAAGATTTTGGTGTTCAAGCGGTGAGCCTTCTTCCTATTCGACGGCCCCTGTTAAAATTATGGTGGCGCCGCTTAGATCTAAGAAACCATCGAAAGCTTCTCATTGTTGATCAAGAAATTGCCTATAGCGGAAGTCGAAACTCGGCCGATGTCGATCTTAAACCAAAATACGGTCCTTGGGTCGATCTCATGATTCGATTTCAAGGCTCGATTGCCTTGCAGCAAGAGTGGATTTTTTTGACGGATTGGATGGCGGCGACCAATCAAAACCTTCAGCCACTTCTGGAGACGAAGCCGAAATCGACTTCAAAAAATGTGATGGCTTTGGCTTTTGGTACGGGGCCTAGTTTTCGATTTGCGGCCATGCCTGAAATTTTTGCCGCTCTAACATTTGCCGCTCAAAAAGAAATTATTGTGACGACACCTTATTATGTTCCAAGTGATGGAATGCATCATGCGCTTTGTGCAGCAGCTAAGAGAGGAGTTAACACCTCGATTATTTTTCCTGCCAGAAATGATTCACCATTCGTTGCGGCGGCTAGTCGCAGCTATTATTTTGATTTGCTCAACTCAGGTGTAAAAGTTTTTGAGTATCAAAAGGGTTTACTTCACTCGAAAACATTTACGGTGGATGGCGTCTTAAGTCTGGTGGGTTCTGCAAATATGGATCGACGAAGTTTTGATCTAAATTTTGAGAGCAATGTTTTGTTTTATGACTCTGAACTGACACAATCGCTGAAAGAATTACAAACTCGTTACATGAGTGAATCGAGTTTATTGGCATTGAGTGAGGTTCAAGGCTGGTCGATGGCTCGTCGAGCCTGGAATAATACGGCGGCCATGATGGGGCCTCTCTTATGAGTTC
>JBMTHG010000064.1:0-8949 GCA_049436045.1 Bdellovibrionota bacterium | reverse complement strand
ATCTATCAGGTGATTTTAGAAGAAGGGCATCTTCTCAATTTGGCGACCGACGACAAGTTTCAAAGGCAAGGTGTGGGGGCTGCGCTTTTAGATGAGTTGATCAAAGAATGTCGAAGGCTAGGAGCTTTGACGATCTTTCTTGAAGTTCGTGTGTCAAATCAAGCCGCTCAAGATCTTTATAAGAAGAAGGCTTTTAAGCCCCTGATGCTTCGAGAAAACTATTATGCCGACGGCGAGTCGGCTTTAATGATGATTCTTAATCTAGAAGAGGCTAAAACACGTTAACCCATGATGAAGCAAAGCGAGTTAAAAAAATTTGAAGTTCGAATTGCGCAGATCGCACCTCTGGCCTCTCAACAATGGAGTCTTTGGGTTCACTGCGAAGATCATCAGTTGCCTGATTTTCAAGCGGGACAGTTTTGTATGCTTCACTTTCCCGCTTGGATGGATCCCGTTTTGCCGCGACCCTATGCGATTGTTGAGAAAAAAGATCAGATGTATCGATTTATTTTTAGAGTCGAAGGCAAGTTCACAAAACTTTTGGCTTCGCAGTCAAAGGGCGCGCGTTTAGAAATGCTCGGGCCCTTAGGCTTGCCAGCGCCTCGGCCATCAGGAAAAAAAGTTATTGTGGCTGGAGGGGTGGGCCTGTCTTCTTTGATGTCTTTGCTTCAAGAGACGGAGGCGTGGGGCCGTTTTTTTTATTGAGTTAGAAAAGATCTTGAGCGAATTCGAATGGAGTTTCCGGCCAAGACGCTCCTCGCGAGTGATGATGGAAGTTGCGGTTTTCAGGGTCGATTGCATGAGCTGTTAAAAGCCAAGCAAGATCTCTGGCAGGATGCCGCCGCTTTTTATATTTGCGGGCCCGATCCGATGATGAAAGCTTGTTTTCATGTTTTACCGAAAGAGCGCTCTTATTTTTTCTTAGAAGAGTCGATGGGCTGTGGGTTTGGAATTTGTATGGGTTGTGTGGTTCAGACAAAAAATGAAGACTTTCCCAAAAAATCTTGTGTGAGTGGGCCCGTGTTTCGGGGGGATGACTTGGCGCTATGGTAAAATCGGAATTTTCAAATTTAGAAGTTCAGGTGGGCGATCTTCGCTTCAAAAGTCCCCTGATTGCCGCTTCGGGAACTTGGGCCTACGGCTTAGAGTTTTTGGGATCAAAAGTCGAAAATTTCATGGGGGCCTTTGTCACAAAATCATTAAGTTTATTGCCCTCGGCCGGCAATCCCATGCCGAGAATCTATGAAACCGACGCTGGCATGCTCAACTCGATCGGTCTTCAAAACATGGGAATCGAGAATTTTTTAAAAGAGGTAGAGCCTCAGCTTCAGCAGAGAAAAACCGCCTATGTTTTAAGCATCTATGCCAATCGCCTCGAAGATTTTGAAGTTTTGGCCCAAAAAGCAGAGTCCAGCTCGGCTCTGGCCGTAGAACTTAACATTAGCTGCCCAAATATTGATAAAGGCGGGCTTGAGTTTAGCTCTGATTCCTCGGTGATTGAAAGTTTAGTAAGAAATGTCAAAAAACGACTTCAGCGGCCTCTTTGGGTGAAATTGTCTCCCAATGTCACCTCAATTGAAGAGATGGCCAAAGCCGCCGAGGCTGGCGGGGCCGACGCACTTTCCTTGATCAATACTCTGGTGGGCATGTCGATTGATGTCGACTCTCAAAAAGCCTACCTGGGCAAACGTCGAGGAGGCTTAAGTGGCCCGGCCATCAGGCCCGTGGCCATTGACAAGGTCTATCGGTGTTTTAAAGTTGTGAAAATTCCAATTGTTGGAATGGGCGGAATCCGAAACGCTCGAGATGTTGTTGAGTTTTTTTTGGCGGGAGCCAAAGCTGTTCAGATCGGCACTTGGAATTTTCGAGACCCTTTCGTCTATGAGGAGATCTTAAAAGATCTTCAACTTTATCTTGAACGACACCAAGTAAAGAAGTTGAGTGATCTCGTGGGTCTGGCCCATTTAGAGGCCTAAAACAAGCGGTTTTAGGTCTTGCCGAAACAGCCTAATTTTTTTATGTAAACTAGGTTGGGGCTTCAATTAAGACCGCATTTCAGGGTCCGACATCAGGGCCCTTTTGTTTTGATGAAGATTGGTTTTTGGAGATTCTATGTTTGAAAATTTGAAGAATGTGATCGAACAAGTAGGAAAAGAAGAGGGTATCAATAAGACAATATTGGTCGAGGCCCTCGAAGATGCAATGTTAACCGTTGCTCGAAAGCACTATGGGTTTCATCGAGATATTGAAGCAAGATTAAACGATGAAACGGGTGTGATCGAATTGCATGAGTTTAAAACCGTTGTGGATGATCTTTTCGACGATGAGATTGAGATTTCCGTAGATGAAGCGCGTAAATTGGATCCTGAAGCTCAAGCTGGAGACTCGATTGGATTCAAAATGGAGACCGAAGAGCTGGGTCGAATTGCGGCTCAAACCGCCAAGCAGGTCATCATTCAAAAGGTAAGAGAAGCCAAGAAAGATATTGTTTTCAAAGAATACAGCAATCGAAAATCCGAAGTCGTCACAGGACTTGTTCGCAAGGTAGAGCGTGGGGATTTGATCATTGATCTTGGAAAGACAGAAGCCATCATGCCTCGACGCGAGCAGATTCCGGGTGAAATTTACAAAGCCGGCGATCGAGTTCAGGGAGTGATTATCGAAGTTCACGATATTTCAAGAGGCCCTCAGATTGTGATGTCTCGATCAGATGAAACTTATCTCATCAAGCTTTTTGAAATGGAAGTGCCTGAAATTTACGAGGGAATTGTCTCGATCAAATCAGCGGCGAGAGAGCCTGGCATTCGAGCAAAAATTGCGGTGACTTCGAAAGATCCCGACGTGGATCCTGTTGGCGCATGCGTGGGCATGAAAGGAAATCGTGTTCAAAGCGTCGTTTCGAATTTGAGAGGCGAAAAAATCGACATCATCGTTTGGGAAGAAAACCCCGTGCAGTTTGTCTGCCATGCGATTCAGCCCGCTGAAGTGAGTCGAATTCGTCTTAATGAACAGGCTCGAACGATGGAACTTATCGTGGCCGATGATCAGCTTTCGTTGGCGATCGGCAAGCGTGGTCAAAACGTAAGATTGGCTTCAAAGCTGACGGGCTGGCGGCTCGATATCACTTCTGAGAGTGATATTTTGCGCCGAGCTGAAGGTGGCAAGATTCCGCTTCGATTGATTCCTGGAGTGGGTGAGGCGAACGCTGAAGTTTTGGCGGGCCAAGGTTTTGAAGTGGCAGAGCAGGTGACGAATGCTTCAGATGAGCAGTTAGGTTCGGTCACAGGATTTAGTTTCGATCAAATGAAATCAATCAGAGACTCAATTTTGCTTTACACCGAAGAGCGAGCGAAAACTTTATCGGCTCTCAAAAATCATTTTCGGCACGACGTGAACTCGATGGAGTTTATCGATTCTCTTACTGATCGTGAGTTAGAAATTCTTAAAATTCCTGGAATCGGTTTGAAGCTCTTAAGGCATCTCAAGATTTCAGACCTCAATTCGGTTGAAGAACTTTTGAAATGTTCAAAAGAAGATTTAGCCTCAAAGCTAGCGCTTGATGATGATGAAGCAGATTTGATTTTGAAAACAGCGCGGAGTTTCCTCGACAAGAGAAACAAACTTTCAATCGAAGAAAAGCTCTCAAATTTGAAGAGCATCGAGCAGTCTGTTCTCGATATGTCTCTAGATGAGCAGCCTGAGTTGGAAGAAACAGTCGAAGCAGGAATAGAGCAAGGCAAGACTCAGTAGAAAGAAAGCACAAAGAAGAATAAGATGGCAAAAAATCCGAGATTACATGAAGTCGCTAAAGCCTTAGGTTTGCAAGCCAAGCAGTTAATGGCTGATTTAGCGACGCAGGGACATGAGCTAAAAACTCATATGGCAAGCCTCGAGGCCGATGTTTTGAGCCTGCTGAAAAAGAAGTATCCTGATCTAGAGAAGCTGCTGGCGGAATCAAAAAAAGATAAAGCCGAAAAGGCTCCGGCAAAGCCAAAAGCGAAAAAGCCATCTTCAAAAAAAATGGTCACTCAAAGAAGCAAGGCTCAAGCTGTCAAGAAAGATGAAGTAGTCGAGACGGCGGAGAAGCTCGGACGACCGAAAGTTGAGATCGTTGAAAAAGAGGGCGAGTCGGTCGAACAAAAAGTGATGAAGGGTGGAATCATTCGACGCCGTCGTGTCGAAACTCCCGTGGCGACCCCCGAGCCTGCGAGTGCGGTGAAGCCAGCAGAGCAGCCATCTGCGGTGGAGACAAAAGAAATCTTTCAAAAAGAAGTTCCGCAAGAAGAGGTGTTAGAAACTCCTTCTGTAACAGCACAGGCGATCGAAGCCACCGAAGCCGAAGAGATAATTGATGAATCAGAAGCGGCCTTGTCGGAAGTGGCCGTTGAGACTGAAACGCTGGCGGAAGCGACGACTCAACCTGACACAGAAACGAAAGCAGACGTTGATGAACTTGCCGCAAGTGCCAAGCCGAAAGTTGAAGAGACTAAAGGCATTCAAGAAATCAAAGTAGAGCGGCCGAGTTCAACAAGGTCTTTTGAAGCCCCCAAACCAAGCGGTCGAAATTTATCGGCTCCAAGAAGACTTAAAGTTGTCATTGAATCGACGAGTCCACCGACGCCTCGTCCTGCTCCCACTTTTCGAAGAAAAGAAGCGGCAGCGGCAATTCCGCCAAAGTCATTGAAGCCGGCCCCCGCGGCAGCGGAGCCAAAGCGAGCTGAGGGAGAGAGCGCGGAGAAAGAGGCTGCGAAAAAGAAGCCAGCGGCTTTTAAAAACTGGAATGCGCCTAAGGTGACGAGAAAAGACCTGATCGGAATGACCGAAGAGGTCGAAATCTCTCGAATGGGAACGGGTCGAAAAATGCGGCGAAACGCCCCCCGAGTTGAAAAGAAAACAAAGATCACGACACCGGGCCAAAGCAAAAGAAAAATTAAAATTGAGCAAGAAATTACGGTCGCAGACCTTGCCGATCGAATGGGTGTAAAAGCCGCTGATGTGGTTCGAAAATTGATTTCGATGGGACAAATGGTCAGCGCTCATCAGATGATTGATTTTGAAACGGCGGTCTTGATTGCTTCAGAATATGAATATGAAGTTCAAAACGTCGCGAAAACGGCAGAGAGTTTGATTCAAGGCGATGTTTCTGAAACTACTTTTGAAGAGGGATCAGAAACGAGAGCTCCCATTGTAACCATCATGGGGCATGTCGATCATGGAAAGACGTCTTTGCTTGATTATATCCGAAAATCAAAGGTAGCTGCGGGCGAAGCCGGAGGTATCACTCAGCACATTGGAGCCTATCAGATTATCTTTAACAAAAAGCCGATCACCTTTTTAGATACTCCTGGTCACGAAGCTTTCACCAAGATGAGAGCTCGTGGAGCTTCGGCGACCGATATCGTGATTCTCGTGGTAGCGGCAGATGAAGGTGTGAAACCTCAAACTCTCGAAGCTTTGGCTCATGCGAAGGCAGCAAAAGTTCCAATTTTGGTGGCCATCAATAAAATGGATAAACCCGAGGCGCAGCCCGATCGAGTGATGCAAGAGCTTGCGGGTCATGAGTTGGTTCCTGAAGAGTGGGGTGGTGAGACCATCTTTAGTAAAGTTTCGGCTCATACGGGGCAGGGAGTTCCCGAACTTCTCGAGATGATTCTACTTCAGGCAGAGATCTTAGATTTGAAAGCCAACTCTGCGCGGCCTGCAAAAGGAATTGTGATCGAAAGTCGTCTCGACAAAGGAAAAGGTCCGGTGGCTTCGGTTGTGATTACGAACGGAACCTTAAATCAAGGCGATCCGGTGGTTTGTAGTTTGTCTTACGGTAAGGTTCGCGCCATGTTTGACGATTCAGGAAATCAAATAAAATCGGCAGGCCCTTCCGTCCCTATTGAAATTTTGGGTTTTGATACAGTTCCAGAGGCCGGAGAAATTTTTCAGGCGGTAAGCGAAGAGGGCGTTGCTCGAAAAGCTTCGGATCTTGCCATTCAACAAAAGCGACAAGATGAGCAAAGACGTGCGGCGCGCATTTCACTTGAAGAAATGTATAAAAAAATGAAGGCCGGAGAAGTTCACGAGCTTCGAGTCATTTTAAAAGCCGATGTGCAAGGCTCTTTAGAAGCCATTGCAGATTCGCTCGAAAAAATTCAGC
The DNA here is from genome assembly GCA_049436045.1 of Bdellovibrionota bacterium. Classification (GTDB taxonomy): domain Bacteria; phylum Bdellovibrionota; class UBA2394; order UBA2394; family UBA2394; genus JBMTHG01. The sequence goes on along the minus strand of JBMTHG010000064.1, from coordinate 2,804 downwards.
ACAAGGATGTGAAAGTTCAAGTGGTGTTTAGGGCTGTGGGTGGAATTAGTGAAAGCGATGTGAGCCTCGCCGCAGCCAGCGGAGCTTTGATTGTCGGTTTTAACGTAAGACCGACGAACCAGGCGAAGCAGATGGCAGCTCACGAAAATATTCAGATTAAAGTTTATAGCATCATCTATGAATTGATTGATGAGATTAAGTTGGCAATGCAGGGCTTGTTGGCTCCGATTGTCAAAGAGCAAGTTTTGGGTCAGGCCGAAGTTCGTGATGTTTTCAACTTAAGCAAGGTTGGAATGATCGCTGGGTGCTATGTGAAATCTGGAAAGATTCTCCGTGGTTCGATGGCCCGATTGATTCGAGACTCGGTGGTGATCTATGACGCCAAAATTGTTTCGTTGAGAAGATTTAAAGAAGATGCTCGTGAAGTGGCTGAAGGCTTTGAGTGTGGTATCCGCATCGAGAATTATACGGATGTGAAAGCCGGTGACATCATCGAGTGTTATGAAAAAGTAGAAATGAAAGCGGCATTAGGATGATGAACTTAGCGACACCATTAAAATATCAAAGAACAGACCGAATTTCTCAGCTCATCAAAAAAGAGCTAAGCGATATCATTTTAAGAAAAGTCGCTGATCCTCGATTAAATTCCATCACCATCACGGGAGTAGATGTCACAAAAGATTTTATGACAGCGACCGTCAAGCTTTGTCGAATGATGCGAAATCCTGATCAAGAGCCCGGAGCTGAAGATAAAAAAGAAGTTTTGGCGGCTTTAAAATCAGCTCGATCTTTCATCTTTCAACATCTCAAGAAGCGCTTAGAAATTCGATATGTTCCGAATTTGGTTTTTGAATATGACTTTTCATTGGCCGAGTCTTCTCGCATGTGGGCACAGATCAAGACACTCAGCAAAAGTCCTTCTCAAAATCTAGAGGGAGCTTCGAATGCTTGAGCCGACACGTTCGGAGACAACTGCTCGCGAGGGCTTTAGTCGACCGCTGAGTTTTCATGAATCGGGTGTTCTTCTGGTGGATAAGCCAGCGGGCATGACCTCGATGGACGTGATTCGAGTGATTAAAAGAATCGCTCGACCCAAGAAAATTGGTCATGCTGGAACGCTAGACCCTTTTGCTACAGGCTTATTGCCCGTGCTCATCAACTCCGCAACCCGCTTGTCTGATCGCATTATGTCGGGAACAAAAGAATACGAGGGTTGCTTTTTGCTTGGTATGGTTTTCGACACTCAAGACATCACCGGGCAGCAAGTGGGCGAAACAAAAGAATTGCCTTTAGACCTAGATCTTCAAAAAGTTCAAGAAGCGGCAAAGAGTTTTGTTGGAGAGATTCAGCAAACTCCGCCAATCTATTCGGCCATCAAAAAACAAGGAAAGCCCCTTTATTTTTATGCTCGAAACAATATCGACGTGGAGATTCAATCTCGAAAAGTATTGATTGAGGATTTTCAGATTTTGAAAAAAGAGGGCGATCGACGCTTTTATTTTTCAGCTCGGGTTCAAAAAGGAACTTATATTCGAACTTTGATCCATGATTTGGGCCAGGCTTTGGGTGTGGGAGGCGTTTTAGAAAGTTTAAGGCGAACCAGAACATCTGATTTTTACTTGGATGAGGCAGTTCAACTATCGACTTTAAAATTCGCCTCGGATATAAAGAGTCACTTAAAAACAACAGAAAAGAGAAAATAAAGAAAATAAGGACATGAGAGATGATAACGAAGACACAAAAAATCAAAGTCATAGATAGCTTTAAAACTCATCCCGAAGATACGGGATCGACCAATGTGCAGGTCGCTATTTTGACATCTCGTATTCAAGAGCTCACCGAGCATCTGAAGATACACAAGAAAGATTTTTCAACCAGACGTGGCTTGTTGAAGCTTGTTGGTAAAAGACGTCGTCTTTTAAATTTCATGAAAGCAAAAAATTTGAATGCTTATTCAGATTTGATCGCTCGTCTTGGAATTCGAAAATAGTAAAAAATTAAGGAATAAATAAAATGGAAATTTTTAAAACCTCTTTAGCAGGTAAAGAGGTCTCAATTGAAACGGGTCGTATGGCCAAGCAGGCTAACGGCGCCGTGGTCGTTCGTTGTGGCGATACCATGGTTTTATGCACAGTTTGTGCTTCATCGGATGTCAGAGACGGACAAGATTTTTTTCCTCTCACTGTGGAATACGTTGAAAAAACTTATGCAGCAGGAAAAATTCCTGGTGGCTATTTCAAACGCGAAGGCAAACTCTCAGAAAAAGAGATTCTGACTTCCCGTTTGATTGACCGTCCTATTCGACCATTGTTCACCGAAGGCTTCATGCACGAAACCCAAGTGATTTGCACCGTCTTATCAGTCGATAAAGAAAACGATCCTGGAATTTTAGCTTTGCTTGGAGCCTCAGCCGCTCTGATGATTTCAGGTTTGCCTTTTAAAGAGCCAGTGGCGGGGGCAAGAATTGCTCGAGTCAACGGAGAGATTCTTTTGAACCCTCCGAGCGAAGTCATTGAGAATCAATCTGATATGGACGTCTTGATTGCGGCAACAGAAAGCTCGATCGTGATGGTCGAGGGTGGCGCGAAAGAAGTCTCTGAAGCCGATATGCTAAAGGCTCTTTTTGATACTCACGCGCAGTTGCAGCCTCTCATTCAGCTTCAAAAAGAAATGCGAGCCAAATTGCAGAAACCTGAAATGAAGTGGAAGCCAGCGGCAAAAATCGAGGGCCTGTCAGATTGGGTTCGTGCTCAGTGCCAACAGAGTCTAGGCGAAGCTCTTAGAATCAAAGAAAAATCTTCTCG
>JBMTHG010000063.1:0-9110 GCA_049436045.1 Bdellovibrionota bacterium | reverse complement strand
GCCCCGGACCCGGCGGCAACGACGGCGGCGGAACCGGCGGCGCCCCCTTCGGCAGCGGATCCTTGGGCGGCGGCCCCTTCGGCGGCGCCCCCTTCGGCGGTGCCCCCTTCGGTGCCGCCCACTGGTTTGTCGAACGCAAACGTCGCCGTGGCCCAGGCAGAGGCGGCCCAGGCAACGCAGGCGGCATTGGAGCAGGCACGGGCCGCAGCAGCGGCGGCGGAGAAGAAGTTTGCCATTCTAAAGTGAGGGCTCTCCAAGGATTGTCGGGCGCTTTTTTGCCACGAAACAATGCGTGACCAAGATAAAATGCCGCGATGAAAAAACCTAAGCCCACCAAAAACGAACCAATCGTCGAAAGTTGATTCAAGAAAGTATAATCGGGAAGATAGTTATAATATCTTCTCGGCATCCCCTGAAAGCCTAAGAAAAACTGGGGAAAGAAAGTTAAGTTAAAGCCAATAAAAATAATTAACCAGGAAATCTTGGCCCAAGCTTCGCTATACATTCTTCCAAAAAACTTCGGAAACCAATAGTGAATTGCCGCCATGAAAGCCATGAGCGTTCCCCCCACCATCACATAGTGAAAGTGAGCGACAACATAATAGGTATCGTGAAAGTGAATGTCGGCACCAAGAGTCGCCAAAACGACTCCCGTTAAACCCCCGATGACAAACACGAACATGAAGGCGAAAAAATAAAGCATGGGAGCATAGAACTGAATGTTTCCCTTATACATTGTTGCCAACCAACTAAAAACTTTGATTCCAGTTGGAACCGCTACAAACATCGTGATCAAAGAAAAAACAAAATTAGTGAGAACAGTCTGTCCGCTTGTGAACATATGATGGCCCCAAACTATGAATGCCACGAGCGCAATTCCAAACAGTGCGGCGGCCATCGCCTTGTAAGCAAAAATAGGTCGCCTTGCAAAGACAGGCACCACCTCATTGATCACACCAAGCGCTGGCAAGACCATGATGTAGACCGCTGGGTGAGAATAAAACCAAAAGAAGTGCTGAAATAAAACGGGATCACCTCCCAAAGCTGGATCAAAAATTCCCACACCTGAAACTTTTTCAATGGCCACCAACATAAGGGTAAGCGCTAAAACGGGAGTCGCGAGAAGCTGAATAATGCTTGTGGCATAAAGCGCCCAACAAAAAAGAGGTAGGCGCATCCAGGTTTGTCCTGGGGCTCGAAGCTTGTGAATCGTGGCTACGAAATTAAGCCCTGTAAAAATTGACGAGAATCCAAGAATGAATGCCGCGGTTAACATCATTCCTGCGGCAGACGAAGTATTTGTGGAATACGGTGTATAGAAAGTCCATCCGGTATCGACCCCACCAAAAAATAAAGTGGCAAAAGCTACGATCGCTCCAAAAATAAAAATATAATAGCTCGCCAAATTAAGGCGTGGGAATGCCACATCTTTGGCTCCGAGCTGGAGAGGTAAAATAAAGTTTCCCATGGCCGCTGGAATCATCGGAATGATGACTAAGAAGACCATGATGGTTCCGTGATAGGTGAAGAAACGATTGTAGGTGTCGGCCGTCATAAACTGGCCACCTGGTTGAAAAAGCTCTAGACGAATTCCTAGCGCAAAGAGTCCACCGATCAAAAAGAAAAAAAGCACGGTGAAGAAATACATCATCCCAATTCGCTTGTGATCCAAGGTCACAATCCAAGACATCAAGCCTTTAGGATAGTTGATATAATTTGTTCCCTCTGGACTAGTATGTTCCATTTCTTACCTCTAGTTTTCTAAGCTTTTCAAATAAGCCATCAAAGCATTGAGCTCTAATTCCGTCAGCAGCCCGGGATAGGGCGGCATCAAAACATTTTCATAGCCCTTCACAATTTTCGCATGAGGGTTTTCAATCGACTCTCGAATATAATTTTCATCGGCAATCACAGTCGTTCCGTCAGCTAACTCTACTTCTCTTCCAAAGAGGCCCACATAACTCGGCCCGATGCCAGGACGATCTTCAGAGGAATGACAAGCCACACAGCCTCGACTAGCCGCCAAAGCTTCTCCTTGCTCCACTAAACTCATCGAAGGCAATTCAGCATCTCCTAGCATCGCCACCTGAATTCCCATCTCTTCTTTTTTCGAAGAAGATGGAGCCTTCGCCACTAAACCTGGAGGCTGCGGAATTGCTCCCACTCCAACAGCGGGAGGAAGTTCAATCTCCTTGCCCCAAGTCCAAAGCTCGTAGTCATCTTTCGAGAGAACAATAAGCTTACCTAGCATCTCAGAATGACCCGCCCCACAATATTCCGTACAAAAAATCTGATATTGACCCACGATCTCAGGCTTGAACCAGATGTTGGTATAAAGTCCTGGAACTAAATCTTTTTTAATCCGCAAATTTGGCACAAAGAAGCTATGTAACACATCGTTGATTTCAGACGTCATGATCAGTCTGACAGGGGTGTCTACTGGAACAAAAAGCTGATTGGTAGTCGTTCGACCGTCTTCATATTGAAAGGTCCAACTCCAACTCTTAGCGACCACTCGCACCTGCTTATGATTTTGCGGAAGATCAAATGTCATTTGCCGATAAACCACCCAACCCCACCAAAAAATGACCATCAAAATAATTGTGGGAATGGCCGTCCAAATAACCTCTAGGGTGAAGTTATGAGACACCGTCGACACTTTTCGATTCGGCTTAAAACGATACCGAATGGCAAAGAAAACCATCGGCCCCATCACCACTAAAAAGAAAAATACGCAAATCACTAACAAAAACACATTGAGAGTGTCCCAAGATCTTGCGACCTCAGAAGCGGCTATCGGAAAAATAAAACTCCAATCCATAATTCACCTATTTCGTATCGTTCGCCTTCGGTTTTCTCATCTCTCGTCGCCAAAAGACAAAAAGATAAACAGCCAAAAAAATAACAAAAATTCCTGCTCCCGTCTGAACTAAACGAAAGGCATGAAGCGAATAGCCTTTGGCCTCTGGATCATAGCGAAAACAAAACATTAAAATCTTTTCGCTGAGAGTGCCAATCTTTCCATTTGAAGCTTCAAGCATTGAAAGCTTCAAATCTTTAGGGTCAAACTCAATTCCATGGAGAACGCGAGAAAGAACGCCCTGAGGAGTCAAAATAAAAATTCCCGCACTGTGAGCGTATTCTTGAGTGTCTTCCACCCATTTGTATCCGAAGCCAAGCTCTTTTGCGAGCTGCTGAACTTGATCTTCAGAGCCCGTCAGAAAATGCCAATTCTCCTCTGCTCCTTCTCGACCATATTGCTCGAGATATGACTTCTTTTTAGCCGCCGCCAGATCACTGTCCTCAGAGGGATCAATGCTGACGGTTAGAACTTTAAACTGATCTCCCACATTCCAATCCAACTTTTGAAGAGCCTCGGTCATTCCGTTCAAAAGAAATCCACACAGGCTCGGACAGCCAAAATAGATAAGACTGATAATGACGGGGTTCTTGCCATCAAAATATTCGGCGAGCTTAACCGTTCTTCCGGTTTCGTCTTTAAACTCCAAATTTTCTATAGAAACTGGAGTTCCCAAAACCTCATTGATTTTGATCTCTTCAAAAGCGGCTCTTTGCTCATCCGTCATTTGGGCAAAGCCATGCTGAGCCGTCAAAAGGACGCTAAGTCCTAAAAACAAAATGAAAAATTTTAATTTTCTAAACGTCATCGTTCTAACCATGGTGATGTATCGAATCGCCGAGTCTCGGATCTTTCGCCGGCACAAGCCGAATTCGCTCTAATATAAACCCGAGAACAAGGAAAAACAACGCGATAAAGCCTAAACCGACCGCCATATCCTTCCAGCCGATGATCGCATGAGCGAGCCCCGCATGATCAGCCGCACCATGATGCATGAGGCGCGCGGCCGGCATCGCATTCCAAAAAACATCGACCCACTGCCCCGCCAAAAGCAAAAAGCAAACCGGAACAGCGATTTTAAAATTCATCTTGTTTCCGTAGGGCAAAAGCACCAAAAACGGCACAGCAAAGCGAATCAAAAGCATTGCTAAACCAACCCACTGCCAAGAGTCCTCCATGCGGATGATATAGAAGAAGGTCTCTTCGGGCAGGTTGCCATACCAATAGAGCATGTATTGCGAGAACCCGATATAGGCCCAAAAAACAGAAAAAGCGAAAACGAATTTTCCTAGATCATGAAAATGAAATCGATTTACTAAATTCGTATAAACGCCCTTTCTTGTCAGATACCAAGTGAGCAAATAGGTGGTCGCCAGGCCCGCTTGAAAAAAGCCTGCGAAAAAATAAACTCCATACATCGTCGAAAACCAATGCGGCTCCAAAGACATCAAAAGGTCAAAACCCGCCATCGAAACACTAAGTGCAAAGAGAACTAAAAATATGGCACTGAAAGAATAATTTTTTTGAGTGAGCGCTACGCCGCCAACGAGATCTTGGCGGAAAGAATTTTTAATGAGCACATAGGCTGCGGTTAACCAAATGAGAACATAAACAATCAACCGAATGCCGAAAAAATCCTCATTTAAAAAGGCTATCTTTTTTTGAAGAATTGGGTCTTTGGCGACAATGTCTAAGTGAGACCATTCATAGAGATGATGCACTCCCAAAAAAACCCCCAACAAAAGAAGTGCCGCGATCGGCAAAGTCATCGCCATCGCCTCGGGAACTCGTCTAAGCACGACACTCCAGCTGGCTGAGGTGATGTTATTGATAAGAACAAAAAACAGACCAAACAAACCGAAGCCCAAGAAAATGCAACTTCCGATCAGATAATTAAACCAAGCTCGAGTCGGATCTTCGATCGCCGTCAAATAAAGTCCAAGTGCCCCGAAAATAATTAGAACAAATAGAACGAGCCAAACACTAAAGCTCAATTTAAATTTCGGTTGCTCGATCTCTAAATGACTCATTGCGATTTGCCCTCTGACTGTTTCTCCACAAATTTATCAAAGGCCTCTAAATCCTTCGGCCGTGGATTTTGTGACAGTTGTAAAACTCGAATGTAGTGAATGATCGCCCATCGATCGTTGGTGCGAACTTGAGGCCCATAAGCCATCATTGTATTTTGCCCGACTGTGATCACATGAAATATCTGACTGTCTGCAAGAGTTTGAATTCTTTCGGAATGTAAACTCGGCGGCTTCGGAAAGGGTGGCACGACATAGCCATCGCCATTACCAACAGACCCATGGCAAACAATGCAATGCGTGTTGTACATGAGCTTACCTCGCTCGACCACTTCTCGACTGATGGGTAGTGGATTCGCATAGGCAGGTACGTTTTCTGCTAACAAATCTTTTCTATAGGGATAGGGATTTGCCTCTCTCGAGATAACTCCCGCAGGAGGAACTCTCGAGCCCGATTTGTTTGGAAAAAATGGAGCCTCCGCCTCAGATTTAACCGCCGGAGTCTTATGCATATTCGGCATATACTGCATCGGGTTATGAGAATAAGGAATGAAGCCGCTATGGTAGATAAACCAATAGATCAAAACTCCAACAACAACGACCCCGCTTAATAACTTTAATCCGAGCTTCATAGCTCTCCCTCAATTGCTTCAATTTCCTGAGCCTGAATTTCTTGTAGAAACTGTCGCACAGGCTCCACCTCTTCTTCTCGCGTCACTTCGATCGCAATAGCGAACCGATGAGAAGTGAGATCAGGATGAAAAATCTTCTTCTTGAAGTTTGGCAATCCAAGCAGCGCCACGAACATAAAAGCTGTTGTCAAAACACCTGCCAATAAAACCGTGGTTTCAAAAATCACCGGAACATAAGCTGGCAAGGCAAACAAGGGCTTGCCCGAAATGTTTAGTGGCCAACTATAAAGATGCGTCCAAACCGTGAGAAAAACTCCGCCACCAAAACCCATGCTTGCAAAAACGAAAGCAAAATAAGGAAGCGGACTTCTCTTAAGCCCCATCGCATCATCCATTCCATGAATGGCAAAAGGACTAAAAGTATCAAACTTTTTAAACTGGCGATCTCTTACTTTCTCTGTTGCCTCTAGAAGCTTCTCTGGAGAGAAAAAATATCCAACTACGCACTTCTTAGTCATGATCCGTCTCCTTCACATGATCCATTACAGGCTTTACTTCAGCCATTGAAACTGTGGGAAGAAATCGACAAAACAAAAGAAAGAGAGTGAAGAACAAGCCGAAACTTCCAAGCATCACGCCGTAATCCCAGGGCGAAAGTTTAAAGTAGCCCCAAGAGGATGGAAGAAAATCCTGGGCCAATGAAGTTACTACGATCACAAATCGCTCAAACCACATTCCGATGTTCACAAAAATCGAAAGAATAAACATGAGCGCAATATTTCTTCGACAAGACCTAAACCAAAAAAATTGAGGCGAAATCACATTACACGTGATCATTGTCCAATAGGCCCAGGCATAAGGCCCCATAGCTCTTTCGATGAAAATAAATTTCTCGTATTCAACGCCACTATACCAGGCGATGAAAAATTCTGTGCCGTAAGCAAGCCCCACCAACATTCCCGTCGCCAGGATTACCTTATTCATATTATCGAGATGCTGAATCGTAATGTATTGCTTCAAGTTAAAAACTTCTCGAGCAATCACGAGCAGAGTCACCACCATGGCAAAACCTGAAAAAATCGCTCCGGCTACGAAGTAGGGAGGAAAAATAGTCGTATGCCAACCGGGAATAATCGAGACCGCAAAGTCAAAAGATACAATCGAGTGAACCGACAAAACGAGAGGAGTCGCTAAGCCCGCCAAAATCAAATAACAGATTTCATAATGCGACCAACCTCGCCCTGAACCTCGCCAGCCCAAAGCCAAAGTGCCATAAATCTTTTTTCTCAACCAATTTTTCGCTCGATCTCGAACGGTCGCCAAATCTGGAACAAGACCCGTGTACCAAAAAACAAGTGAGATGGTGAAGTAGGTCGAAACCGCAAAGACATCCCAAATGAGCGGCGATCTAAAGTTTACCCACAACGGGCCCATTTGATTGGGATAAGGAAAAAGCCAATAAGCGCTATACCAAGGCCGACCTGTATGAATGAGGGGGAAAATTCCTGCGCAAATGACCGCAAAAATCGTCATCGCTTCAGCTGAACGGTTAATCGCCGTTCGCCATTTTTGTCGAAACAAAAACAAGATGGCTGAAATCAAAGTTCCGGCGTGACCGATTCCGACCCAGAAGACGAAAGTGATAATCATCATCCCCCAGCCGACAGGGCTTCGAATTCCAGATTGCCCGACACCAGTAAAAATCATGTAGCCAATCAGAGCAAAACCCATGGTCATGATAAGACCTGAAATACTGATTGCGACATACCAACGCTTTGTTGGAAAGGATTCTAAAGGACGACAAATATCGTCAGTGACATCTTTGTAAGATTTGTTTCCTTCAACCAGCGGCTCTTTTACTAATTCATTCGCCATTTCTGATTATCCTTTATTCCTCACGCGCGGCAGATAACTGATGTTTGGTCGAGTGTTCAGAACTTCAAGCACTTTGAAAACTTGTGCTTTCTCTGCCATCTTCGTCACCCGAGCTTCAGGATCATTCAAATTACCAAACTCAATCGCATCGGCTGGGCAACTTTGCTGACAAGCTGTTTTGATGGCTCCATCTGGAACCTTATTCACACCCTCTGCCGAGAGACTGGCCACGGTTTTGCGAATTCGTTGAACGCAGAACGTGCACTTTTCCATGACCCCACGACTGCGCACTGTCACGTCAGGGTTTAGCATCAAAGATAGAGGACTCTCGTCTGAAACTTCAATCTTATCGGCCAACTTGTTGCTATAGAAAAAGTAATTAAATCGTCGCACTTTGTAAGGGCAGTTGTTCGCACAATATCGTGTTCCTACGCAGCGGTTATATGACATGTCATTTAAACCATCTGCAGAATGTACCGTTGCCAAAACAGGGCAAACCGTTTCACAAGGTGCCAAATCACAATGCTGACAAAGCATCGGCTCGAAATCTGCTTCAGGAGAAGCCTCATCTCCCGAATAATAAAGATCTAAGCGCAGCCAAGCCAAATGCCGACCTTTTCGCACCTGATCTTCCCCAACAACCGCAACGTTGTTTTCAGAATAACAGGCCACGATACAGGCCTGACAGCCCGTGCATTTATTGAGATCAATCGCCATTCCCCATTTGTTGCCGGGGTAAACAAACTCTTTTTCATTATAAATACTAAAGGTCTGAATTTTATGACCCGTTTTCGCAGCCGCTGGATTCTTCTTGAATTCGTCCAACTCAAGTCGCTGAAGAATATCAAAATCTCTGCCATGCAAATGAAAATGGGTTTGTGTAGATGCTAACTCATATTCTCGATCAGTTTTTGTCACTTGAACAGGCAAGCCTGCCGCCACAACGACACCCGTGGATGATCGGCCTGAAAACTGAAAGGCGTTTTGACCAACAGCCGTTCCAATCGATCCAGATTTTTTGCGACCATAACCTAAAGCCACCGCCACCACATCGTCTCGCAGCCCAGGCTGAATAAAAACTGGAAGCTCCATTTGACCACTCAGACTAGAAACTTTGATCACTGACTTTTCGTCTAAATTTAATTTCTTTGCGAGCGCTGAAGAAATCGCTGCGAAGTTGTTCCAGGTCACTTTCGTCACCGGGTCGGGAAGCTCCTGTCTCCACGCGTTGTTCGCATAGCGCCCATCTCCCATCGCCACACTGAAATAAGTGGCGAGTTCTATCTCCGAGGACTCCTTCGAAGACTTTTGCTCCAACATGGCGGCAGCCCCAGACCACTTGGGTTTTAGAGCCGAGGAGGAAACCGCCTCTTTCCAAAAGCCTTTTTGTAACTTCTCTTTCCACCATGAATCAAAGTTCGCCGCTTGAGATTTATCGCGCCAAAAATCCTGAACGAACAAGCGATAATCTTTTGAGCTTCCGCTCCAGCTCAACAAAAGCTCTCCTAACGATTTGGTGTCAAAAAGGGGCTCAATCGCTGGCTGCTGAATTGCAAAAAAACCTTCAACACTCTCATCATCTCCCCAAGACTCTAGAAAATGACTTTCTCCTATCGCGATATGAGAAAGCGCTGCCGTCTCATCCATCTCATAGGCCAGAGTCAAAACGAGTGGAATTTTGCCTAAAGCCGCTTGAAAATCCGTGCTCACCGAAGA
>JBMTHG010000062.1:0-9184 GCA_049436045.1 Bdellovibrionota bacterium | reverse complement strand
TCCGGCCGAATCGTCAACGGCTGCATCTCCAAACACCGCATCAGGCGGGCGTTAAGATGCAAGCCCTCACACAAAGCTCAAACACAAAGCCCGAGCATCCATAGCTCAATCGGCCCTCACACAAAGCTCTCAAACGACTTTTGATAAACTTTTGATAAAATTTAAGAGAATTTTAAGAAGAGCTTCTGAATCATCTCTTCTTTTCGCCTTGCCATTTATCTAAAATTTGCTCTCATGGCATGAATGAAAACCCGCATAAAAATAGGGCTTGTGCAAACGAGCTGCAGCGCAAATCTCGAAGACAATATGAAAAAAGCCACGGCAGGCATTCGGCAAGCGGCCGAAAAAGGCGCCCAAGTCATCTGCTTGCAAGAGCTCTTTCGATCACTCTATTTCTGCGATCAAGAAAACTACGATCACTTCAAACTCGCTGAGAAAATTCCAGAATCCGCCAGCCTTCAAGAGCTTCAAAAAATTTCAAAAGAATTAGATGTCGTGATTATCGCCTCACTCTTTGAAAAACGAACGGAGGGAATTTATCACAACACCACGGCCGTGATTGATGCCGGCGGAGATTATCTAGGCTCCTATCGAAAGCAGCATATTCCAGACGACCCGAGCTACTATGAAAAATTTTATTTCACTCCCGGCGATGAGGGTTATCGAGTTTTTGAAACCAAGTTCGCAAAAATCGGAGTGCTCATCTGCTGGGATCAATGGTTTCCCGAGGCGGCTCGAATCACAGCTCTCAAAGGCGCAGAAATTTTGTTTTATCCAACAGCCATCGGATGGGCGACCGATCAAGACGAGCAAACCAACAAAGAGCAATACGATGCCTGGCAGACTATTCAGCGCGCTCACGCGATTGCCAACGGAGTGCCCGTCGTTTCGGTGAATCGCACGGGTCGCGAAGGGCAAATGCAGTTTTGGGGAGGCTCTTTTGTTTCAAACGCTTTCGGAAAACTTCTTTTTCAAGCCCCACATTTAGAAGAAGTCACGCATGTTCAAGAAATCGATTTGACCGACTCTGATCGCTATCGCACGCATTGGCCATTTTTGCGCGATCGACGCATCGACACCTATGAGCCTTTATTGAAGCGGTTTTTAGATTCTTAAGTGACAGCACTGTGAACTCGACTGAATCCAATCTTTTGCAGCAGTTATTAGAGGGCAAAACGCCCAGAGAACTAGGATTTCATTTTCCCGCCGAGTGGGAGCCGCACGAAGCCACCTGGTTAAGTTGGCCGCACAAAGAAGAGTCTTGGCCGGGCAAACTTCATCAGATCTATAAACCCTATCTCGATTTCGTCAGAGAGCTAACGCGCGGTGAAAAAGTTCACATCAACGTGAATGACGAAAAAATGAGACATCAAGTGCAGGAACTTTTGGCAAAGCACGATGTCAATGAAAGCCAGGTTCAGCTTCATCTCCACCCCACAAACGATGCTTGGTGCCGAGATCATGGCCCCGCATTTTTGGTGAATAAAAAAACAAAACAAAAAATAATTTTAGATTGGGGCTACAATGCTTGGGGCGAAAAATATCCGCCCTTCGATCTCGATGATGATGTTCCAAGCTTGATCGGAGAATCTTTAAAACTTCCGGTGATCAAGCCCGGCATTGTGATGGAGGGAGGTTCTGTTGATTTTAATGGCGAGGGCTTGGTGCTCACCACCACGCAGTGTCTTCTCAATCAAAATCGAAATCCGCATCTGAATCAAAATCAGATCGAGCAATATCTAAAAGATTTTTATGGCGTGTCAGAAGTGCTGTGGCTCGAAGAGGGAATCGAGGGCGATGACACCGATGGTCACATCGATGACATCTCTCGATTTTTTAGTGCGCGCGGAGTTTTAACGGTGATCGAAGGCGATCGAAGTGACGCCAACTATACAGCCCTCAAAAAAAACTATGAGACTCTGCAAAAAATGAAACTCCAAGATGGATCAAGCCTAGAAGTGATCGAGTTGCCGATGCCTGATCCTGTCATTTATGATGGCACTCGTTTGCCCGCCTCATACGCTAATTTCTATATTAGCAATTCATCGGTCATCGTTCCGACCTATCGCTGCCAAGCTGATCAAAAAGCAATCGACATCATTTCAAAGTCTTTTCCAGATCGCCAAGTGATTGGCATTGATTCGGTCGATATCGTGTGGGGCTTGGGCAGCTTTCATTGCTTAAGCCAACAAGAGCCAAAGTGCTAAAGTCAGTAAGCTCCAAAAGCTGTCGAAAGTCTGATCACAAGCTTACAAAAATCCAATAAACCTAAACTTGCTTGTTCACACTGAAGCTTGAAAAAGTTTTCTTTTGTGTCGAGCCAGAGCCCCATTTCATGGGGCTCTTGTTTTTTGAAGTCAGATCAAGAAAGGTGCCGAGTGATTTTTAAGAATCGAGAAGAGGCAGCCGAGTTGTTGAGCAAGAAACTTGGTCGCTATAAAAATCAAAACGCCGTTGTCTTTGCCATTCCGCGAGGAGCAATCTTGATGGGAAGAAAAATTGCCAAAGACTTAGGTGCTGACTTTGAAATTTTGTTTGTGCATAAGCTTGGCAGTCCAAACAATTCTGAGCTGGCGATGGGAGCGATCGGTGAGTCAGGTGAAATCTATGGCCTTGAGGGCCAATCAGCCCTCAATAAGAAGTTTTTAAAAGAAGAAGCCGCACGTCAGCTTCAAAACTTGAAAAATAAAAAACGAGAATACTCCCTATTCAATTCTCAACCCGCCAAGCGCCTTGAGCAGGCCACTGCCATCTTAATAGACGACGGCATGGCCACGGGCGCCACCGTTGAAGCCGGCCTTTTTGAAATAAAAAAAAGAAAGCCTAAAAAAATTCTTCTCGCCGTTCCGGTGGCCTCAAGATCGGCGATGCAAAGAGTGCAGTCTCTCGTCGACGAAATCATTGTGCTTGATCAGCCTGAAGACTTTTGGGCAGTCGGGCAATTTTACGAAAATTTTCCTGAGGTGAATGACAACGAAATCAAAAATATCTTGAGAAAGGATGCCCATGAATCACTTCTTTGAACCAATCGAATCATTTATGAAATCACTCGACTATCAAGTCGACAAAGCCGACAGCTTTTCACGAGCCCAAAGAATTTTAAAAGAAAATAGCATTCGACACCTGCCCGTCACCGATCAAGGCGACTTGGTGGGCCTGATCACTCAATCAGATATGGATTTAATCAAAACCTTTTGGATGGATTCCGATGAAGAAGATATTTTGATTTCTGATTTTTATCAGCAAGATCCTTTGGTGGTTGATTTTGATGCGCCTCTTTCGCGGGTTTGTCAAAAAATGGCAGAGTCTAAAAAAGACTGTGCTCTCGTTGCAAAAGATGAAGACGTGATTGGAATTTTCACATGGATCGACTTAGCAGAGATGATCGCCTTTCAGCGCGATCTCGAAGACGATTACGTAAAATCAAAACAGCAATTCTCTTTTTAAGTGAACTCTCTTTTTAGAGTGAGGCAGATACCAAATGAGCACTTTTTCAGAACGAAAATACAATAAAATAGTTTGGGCCTTTAACCCCTTCGATCTCGAAAGTGAGAATGATGAAAATGCAGCCGATGTTTTGCGGCATTTTGAGAAACTAGAAAACTACGAGCTTCATCCCATCTTTGTTTTTAGCCCGCGCTATTTTTTGCATCCCGAGTTAGAGTTTGAAAAAAGCCGATCTTCGGCTGAGATTTTTCCGCTTCTTAGAATGAAAGATCGCTTGAGTCGCTTGAATTTAAAAAACCTTCATGAGCCGAGAGTTCTTCGTTCTTCGAGGCCTTCTGTGCGCCAAGAAGTTTCGATATTTTTAAAAAACATCGAAGAGATTCAGCCATCTTTTATTTTGATGTCGCCGCATGAAAAAAGTTTTTGGTCACGCTTTGCCGCCGGAAGTTTTTCTGACCTCGTTTTGCGAAAATCAAGAACTCCGCTTTTGATGACAGGCCTTCAAAAGATCGAGCCATCCGGCTTTCGAAATATTTTTTATCCCACAGACTTTGGAATCAATGCGATTGCCGGTCTCTTTCGTAGTTTTGATTTGGCCAAAATTTTCGGAGCAAAAGTCATTGTCTATCATTCAACATGGCCCGAAAAACTTTCGGCTCGATATAGTGATTTCAATTTCTTTGGCGTCGACGCTTGGCCCACCTATATTGCCGAAAGAAGCGGCGCCTATATCGAAGATCGAAAAAAAGAATTTGAGGCAGAGGCAAAAAAACAAGAAGTCGAGCTTGAGGTAATCATCGAAGAGTCGGCGACTTCAATCGCCAAGGCCATTTCGAACAAAATGTCTCAGCTTCAACCCGATTTTATTGTCAGCATGGCTCGCCATCATGGGATTCTTTTTGATTCGGTGGGCTCCACCGTGCAGACGATTGCCAAGAATGCCGAATGTCCGATTTATATTTTTCACATGAGAGAGACGGAGTCTGAGACAGAATAAAAACAGAAATAAAAAGGGAGGCATGAAGCCCCCCTTTTTTCAAATTGATTTCAAATCAATAAATGAAGAAATCAATCCTTTAAGATTTTTTGCCGTTTTTCTTGCAAGACTTACAAGAGCAATCTTCACAGTCGCAGTTTTCACAATCACATTCACCCGACTGACAAGACTCGCACTGACATTCTGATTTTTTGCAATCGCATTTCATGCCAGCATAAGAGGGCATTGCCAAAGTGAAAGAAAACAAAAACAAAGCTAATAAATTTTTCATAAAATCATCTCCAAAAAATAAAAAAGTTTAATAAAAATTTTAAATCAAAAACAAAAATAGAATTTGAAAGAAAAAATCTAAGCTTTGGGAGGGTCTAAGATGTCTTCTCGAAACTGTCGAAAATTTTCAGCGACTTGAGACTCTTTCAATGAAGAGGAGTTAAGAGTGCCTGCGAAAACTTTTTTCCACGCCAAAAGATAAGTTTTTAAAAAGCAACAGCTGTGGGCGCAGACGTCATCACAGCAATTTTTTTGAATCTGGCTAGAGTTGCCAGAGCAGCAAGAAAGGCTCACTTCTTCGGCATGATCCAAGTGCTTAAAGTCCGCCCACGGAACAAGACTCGATATGAAGGCAAACACAAGAAGAGCTTTCATTCTTTTATATTGTATCAAAGCTTTTCATAAAAATCGAAAGCCATCCCGGGGCTCGCGTTTTAATCTTAACTTTGCGGTTGTCAGACCCAAAAATTTAGGTCAATTTGAGCCTCTTGGGCCCATAGCTCAGCTGGGAGAGCGCCTGATTTGCATTCAGGAGGTCGTCGGTTCGATCCCGTCTGGGTCCACAATCTAAAAGTCCGCCAAAAAAACCTAATTTAAATAACCTTTGGCCTAAATATCCTTCGGCCGCTGCCGAGGGGGCGGAGTGCCAAACAAGCGAATGCCTACATTGAATCGAATCTCATGTTGAAGCCCGAGGTCCGCTCGGTTGCCATAGCCAAGGGCGTAGACCGCGTCATAAATAATCCGTGGGCCATAGCGACCCATCAATTTTAAGCCTCCACTAATCAAAGCTTTCTTTGCTGTCTCGGTCGGAAGCAAAAGTTGGTTATAGAGGGCTGAAAAAACAAAGGGCCGAAGGGCAAAAGTTTTCTCGGCATCCAGATAATAGCGCACACCGAGTTCTGCGCCGATCACTCGATCACTTTTGACATCTTTAAAAAACAAATCGAGGCCTCGCGATCTTAAGCTGGTTCCGCGAATCGCATTGAAGCGATCGGCCTTATGCACCCAAGCCGCTTGTAGCTCACCCACACCCACAAAATCCGGATGAAACGGAAGCGCTACTTTTAATCCCGCTGAGCTTGAAATTGAGTGTGCGATTTTTTCTTGTGTGGAGCTTGAAAACTCAGAGGCATTCGTTCGAAACGTATAGGCCAAATATAAAAGTGGAAACACTCCAAACTCAAAGAGCTCTGTCGGAGGCGGTGGACGCGAGCCGCTCAGTTGAAATGCGATGCCATGAGTTTGATAAGATTCGGGCATCGGAAACAGGGCGCTGCCCGGGCGGCTATAGATGAAGTTAAAATCAGATTGAATCATGCCTTGAAGCATCAGAAATTTTCTCTCTCCAAAAAAGCTATAGCGAAGCCCAGTTTCAGCGCCAAAGCGATGCGCCTTATATTGATAGGTGTCGTAGTCTTCACCCAAAACTCGCATCGAGTCTCCGGCGATGGCGAAAAGCAGACTTGGTTTTGCAAAGCCAGAGAAATTTTCTGAAAGTTTGAAGTCAAAATCCGCAAGGCTGATCACTCCGGCGGTCAAAGCAAAGATTTGCCAGCGCTCGTTTTCAAGTCGTGGTTTCAGATAAACGAGAGATGAGTTTTGAAAGATTTCTGAGACTTCGGGTTCATTCAATAAGCTTTTTCCGCCCAAGTTCAAAAAGAGCAGGCTTTCCGCAGAAACGGGTTTTAACTCAATCGCAAGGCTAAACGCACAGAAGCCTAACCATGCAAACACAACTTTTTTAAGCATGATGGAGCTTGAGTTTACGGGCTTCGAGTGAGCTTGGAAAGCAGGGGATTTTTAAACTTTCTTAGGTCGATCGCGTTGGCTTTCGGGCTTCGAAAAATGATTCGAAAAATAAATTTTAAAAATGTGATTTTTCCTATTTGATTTTTCTTTCAGCTTATTGGTAGGTATTTGTCTCAGCCGTTTGATTTTCCAAAAAGAGAGCAAACGAAGAGTTCTTTGACAATTGAAGAGAGGTAATCAATTTTTTCATTAAAATTGTTCAAATAGCTGAATTTATTTGTATTTTTAAATCTCATGCGAAATTAGAAAAGGCGAGTATCCAGTTCTGTTGAGATGATTTCATCTCACAAAAAACAGTCTGAGATACTTTATGATTAAGCTATGAAGGGCACACGGTGGATACCTTGGCAGTAAGAAGCGATGAAAGGCGTAGTTGGGTGCGATAAGCTTCGGGGAGCTACCAAACAAGCTTCGATCCGGAGATACCTGAATGGGGAAACCCTCTAGGAGTAATGTTCTAGAATCTTGCACTGAATACATAGGTGTTTGAGGCGAACTCAGGGAAGTGAAACATCTCAGTACCTGAAGGAAAAGAAATCAAAGCGAGACTCCCTTAGTAGTGGCGAGCGAAACGGGAATAGCCCAAACCCATCTGGTTACAGGTGGGGGTTGTAGGACTTCAACGTGAGACTTGGCGAGTTAGACAAAGGGTTTGGAAAGACCCACCAAAGAAGGTGACAGTCCTGTAGTCGAAAACTCAAAGAGCTCTAGAAGTATCCTGAGTACAACGAGACTCGAGAAATCTTGTTGGAATCTGGGAGGACCATCTTCCAAGGCTAAGTATTCCTTACTGACCGATAGTGAACTAGTACCGCGAGGGAAAGGTGAAAAGAACCCCGTCGAGGGGAGTGAAATAGAACTTGAAACTGTGTGCCTACAAGCCGTACGAGGGCTATGCTTGCATGCCTAAGTACGTACCTTTTGCATAATGAGTCAGCGAGTTATCGTACGCAGCAAGGTTAAGCCGTTAGGTGGAGCCGAAGCGAAAGCGAGTCTGAATAGGGCGAATTAAGTTGCGTGCGGTAGACCCGAAACCCGGTGATCTAACCATGGCCAGGATGAAGCGTAGGTAACACTACGTGGAGGTCCGAACCCACTACTGTTGAAAAAGTAGGGGATGAGCTGTGGTTAGGGGTGAAAGGCCAATCAAACCGGGTGATAGCTGGTTCTCTCCGAAATATATTGAGGTATAGCCTCGGACGTTTAATAACGGAGGTAGAGCACTAGATAGGCTAGGGGTCCATTGGGATTACCAAACCTAACTAAACTCCGAATGCCGTTTATTTTAATCCGGGAGTCAGGCTGTGGGGGATAAGCTTCATAGCCGAGAGGGAAAGAGCCCAGATTACCGTCTAAGGCCCCTAAATCTAAGCTAAGTGGTGAAGGAGGTGGAGTTACTCAGACAGCCAGGAGGTTGGCTTAGAAGCAGCCATCCTTTAAAGAAAGCGTAATAGCTCACTGGTCGAGTGATTCTGCGCCCAAAATATAACGGGGCTTAAGCTTAGTGCCGAAGACGTAAGTGTAGACATTCTGCGGAAAGTCTACGCGGTAGGAGAGCGTTCTCAAGAAGATACACGGTAGAGCGTGAGCACTGCTAACGGTCTTGAGAAGTGATTATGCTGACACGAGTAAGCGATAAAACGGGTGAAAAACCCGTTCGCCGTAAACCTAAGGTTTCCTGGGTAAAGTTCGTCTTCCCAGGGTTAGTCGGACCCTAAGCCGAGGCTGAAAAGCGTAGGCGATGGAAAGCGGGTTAATATTCCTGCACCGGCTTTAGGTCGTTGAACTAAGGAGTGACGGAGAAGGATAGGTCAGTCGGGTGTTGGATGTCCCGATTTAAGCTTGTAGGCTGAGAGCGTAGGCAAACCCGCGCTCTCGCTAGGCCGAGAAGCGAATACGAGAGCGAAAGCTCACAAAGTGACTGATTCCAGGCTTCCAAGAAAAACTTCGTAGGGAGACCTAAGGTCGACCGTACCGCAAACCGACACAGGTAGGTGGGAAGAATATTCTAAGGCGCTTGAGAGAACCGTGGTTAAGGAACTCGGCAAATTGTGTCCGTAACTTCGGGAGAAGGACAGCCTTCTTTGGTAAGAGGATTTACTCCTTGAGCTGAGGAAGGTCGCAGAGAATCGGGGATTGCGACTGTTTATCAAAAACACAGGTCTGTGCAAAATCGGAAGATGACGTATACAGACTGACGCCTGCCCAGTGCTGGAAGGTTAAGAGGAGAGGTCAGCCGCAAGGCGAAGCTTTGAATCGAAGCCCCAGTAAACGGCGGCCGTAACTATAACGGTCCTAAGGTAGCGAAATTCCTTGTCGGGTAAGTTCCGACCCGCACGAATGGCGTAACGACATTCCCACTGTCTCAACCACGGGCTCAGCGAAACTGGACTATCGGTGAAAATACCGATTACCCGCAGTTAGACGGAAAGACCCTGTGCACCTTTACTATAACTTGGCACTGAATTTTTGAAGAAACTGTGTAGGATAGGTGGGAGACTTTGAAGCCCGGGCGCCAGCTCGGGTGGAGTCAACCTTGAAATACCACCCTGTTTGTTTGAAACTTCTAACTCTGGACCACATAAAAATCTGGTTCGAGGACACTGTCTGGTGGGTAGTTTGACTGGGGCGGTCGCCTCCCAAAAAGTAACGGAGGCG
>JBMTHG010000061.1:0-9295 GCA_049436045.1 Bdellovibrionota bacterium | reverse complement strand
GATCTTTGTATTCTGTTACCATTTGATCTTTTAAAGATGGGTCTTTTTGTAATTCTCGTCGGTAGAGAATTGAACTCGCTCCATCTGCTCCCATGACCGCAATCTCAGCCCCCGGAAAGGCTAAATTGATGTCAGCCCGAATATGTTTTGAGCTCATCACGTCATAAGCCCCGCCATAAGCCTTTCGAGTGATGAGAGTCAGCTTGGGAACCGTGGCCTCCGCAAAGGCATATAAAAGTTTTGCCCCGTGAGTGATGATTCCTCGAAACTCTTGATCTGTGCCCGGCAAAAATCCCGGCACATCGACCAAGGTCAAAAGAGGAATATTAAAACAATCACAAAAGCGAACGAATCGAGCCGCCTTTCGAGAAGCCGCAATATCGAGACAGCCCGCCAAATGAAGGGGCTGATTAGCCACAATTCCTACCACTTGACCTTGAACTCGACCGAAGCCTGTGACGATGTTTTTTGCATAATCAGGCTGAATCTCAAAAAAGCTATCCGCATCAATGATTCCCTCAACAATTTTTTTCATGTCATAGGGCTTTTGTGATTCGGCAGGAATACAATCGTCTGCCAAGTTCGAACTTGGAGCCTGAGCCTCAATTCTAGGCGGCTTCTCTGTGTTATTGCTCGGAAGATAGCTCAAAAGCCGGCGAAGCCCCTGAAGACAAGACTCTTCATCTGAAAATCGGGAGTGCGCCACCCCACTTTTTGAAGTGTGTGTCTGAGCCCCTCCTAGATCTTCCATACTGACCTCTTCATGGGTGACCGTCTTAATCACATCAGGGCCCGTGATGAACATAAAAGAAGTATCTTCGACCATGAAAATAAAGTCGGTGATCGCAGGGCTATAGACGGCCCCTCCCGCACAAGGGCCCATGATGGCCGAAAGTTGCGGCACGACACCTGAGGCCAGAGTATTTCTCAAAAAAATATCGGCATAACCCGCCAAACTTCGCACCCCCTCTTGAATTCGAGCCCCTCCGGAGTCATTCAGGCCGATGATCGGAGCACCCACTTTCAAGGCCATGTCCATCACTCGACAAATTTTTTCAGCAAAAGCAGCTGAGAGCGAGCCGCCAAAAACGGTGAAATCTTGGGCAAAGACGAAAACGACCCTGCCATCGACTCGCCCCATTCCCGTGACGACTCCATCTCCAAGAATCTTTTTTTCTTCCATCCCAAAATCTGTGCAATCGTGAGTCACGAAAGGCCCAATCTCTTGAAAAGTGCCTGGGTCTAAGAAAAACTCAATTCTTTCTCTGGCCGTTAGTTTGCCGCTTTCATGCTGTTTTTTAATTCGATCAGCTCCACCACCTAAACGGCTCTGTTTTCGCATCTCCTCTAGTTTTTCAAAGGCTTTTTCCATCTCTACGTTTTACACTCGCTGAGGCGCATTTGGCATCGAGTTTTTTTAAATCTAAAAATCAAATAAGTTTTGCCCCACCCATAGCCTCTCGATTAAAACTAAAAGTCATGAAAGCACATTTAAACACAAAAAATGCACCCCATAAGCTTCGTTTAGAGCTTCCTCCGTTTGAAAAATCCGCTGAAGAGGTTTTGGCCTCTGCCAAAAAGAGAATCGAGATGAGCAAAAAAGCGATCGAGGATTTAAAAAAGACCGACGCCTCTGATCTTAACTTTCAAACAAGCTTTGTTCGCCTCGATGAGATCGAACATGAAGAGGCCATGGTGGCGCATCGTCTCTATTTGCTTCAAAATGTGCATCCGGACCCTCAACTTCGAGAGGCCGCTAGAAAAATTCACTTAGATTTTGAAAATTGGTGGATTGAAAAGAACTTTGATGAAGGTCTTTATCAAGTTTTAAGCTCTGCTGCCGCTCAAGCGGGCGCATCTTCGCCTGATGAGAAAAAACTGATCGAAGACATCATGAAAGATTACAAGCGACGAGGAATGCATCTGCCTCCCGAAAAAAAGAAAACTCTACAGGATTTTCAGAAAAAACTTTCTGAATTGGAGTTAAAATTCAGCTCGAACATCATCGAACATCAAGACTCTCTGAGCTTAACTCAAGATCAGCTTAAAGGCCTTGAGCAATCTTTCATTGAATCTCTCAAAAAAGATGAATCAGGAAATTTTCTGGTGAGCTTGGATTATCCTGAGTTTTCTCCTGTGATGGAATACGGCGAGCTCGAAGAAGTGCGAAAAAATTTGCTCATCAAAAAATACCAAACTGCCGCCGATTCAAACCCAAAAATTCTTCGAGAAATGGTAGAGATTCGAGCCAAAATCGCTCAATTATTGGGCTATTCTTCATGGAATCATTTTGTGATTGAAGACCGAATGGCAAAAGACCCTCAGAGAGTGGAGTCATTCTTAACAGATCTTCAAAATCGACTCTCGACATTAGTGAAAAGCGAAATCAAAGAGCTCGAAGAGTTGAAGAAAGAGCACACGAAAAATCCGGATTCAAAAATCGAAATCTGGGATTATTATTTTTATAATTCGATGCTCAAGCGAAGAAAGCATCAAATTAATAATCAAGAAATTAAGAAATATTTTTCGCTTCAAGATGTTCTTCAATCTATGTTTGAGATCGCAGAAGAACTCTTTGGCATTGAATTTCAAGAACAAAAATCAGGATCATTTCCGACATGGCATGAAGATGTAAAATTGATTCAAGTTTTTGACAAAGAGACTCAGGAACCAATGGCTTGGTTTTATCTCGACTTACACCCGAGAGCTGGAAAGTATAATCATGCCGCCGCTTTTACCTTAACTTCGGGCAGACTTCATGCGGATGCCTCCTATCAAGCTCCGATTTCTGCCATGGTTTGCAATTTTCCTCGCCCGACAAAAGAAACGCCCTCTTTGATGCCGCACGCCGAAATTGAGACTTTGTTTCATGAATTCGGTCATATTTTGCATGGAGCCTTAACTCGAGCTCGATTTGCTAAATTGTCTGGAACGAGTGTGGCTTGGGACTTTGTGGAAGCGCCTTCGCAAATTATGGAAAACTGGGCCTGGCAAAAAGACTGTTTAAAAAAGCTTTCGAAGCATTATCAGACATCAGAAAGCCTTTCAGATGAAGTCATAGCGAAAATGAACGAGGCGAAGAAAACTGGATTGGCTCTCTTTTATTTGCGACAAATCTCATTCGCCCTCGCCGATTTGAAAATCCACGCGCAAAGTGAAGGTGATCCAATTGCGATCGCAAATGATGTGATGGAGAAAGTCTTTTTAGCTCCGCCGCCTAACACAAACTTCGCGGCAGGCTGGGGTCATATGGTGGGCTATGCCTCAGGCTATTACGGCTACGCTTGGGCGGATGTCATGGCGGCTGATCTTTTTTCAAAGTTTGCTGAAACTCATGCGATGAACACAGACCTAGGAAAGAAACTTCGAAAAGAAATTTTTGAAGTCGGTGGCTCAAGAGACGAAAATGAGTCTTTAGAGTCTTTTTTGGGTCGCCCTCTTTCTTCAGCAGCCTTTTTTAAAGAGCTGGGGATCAACACGAATGTTTAAAAAAATTCTTGTCGCGAATCGCTCTGAGATTGCGCTTCGGGTGATTCGAACGGCGAAAGAGCTCGGCTTAAAAACTGTGGCCGTCTACTCGGAGGCGGACCAAAACTCCGCTCATGTTTTAGCGGCAGACGAAGCGGTTTGCATAGGCCCCGCCGAAAGCAAAGATTCTTATCTCTCCATTGAAAAGCTCATGATGGCGATTGAAAAAACTGGGGCGGATGCCGTGCATCCGGGTTATGGATTTTTGTCGGAGCGCGCTGCCTTTGCAAAAGCTCTAGAAGATAAGGGCATCTGCTTTATCGGGCCTCGCTCGGAGCTGATTGATCTCATGGGCGATAAGGTCAAAGCGAGAAAAAAGATGCAAGAGTTTGGAGTGCCGGTCGTGCCGGGAACCGATGCTCTTGAAGATCTGGATGAAGCTGAGGAAATTATTCTAAAAAAAGTTAAAACTCAGAAGGATTTTAAGTTTCCACTTCTCATCAAATCGAGTGGCGGCGGTGGCGGCAAAGGCATGAGAAAGGTTCATGAGGCCGCAGAACTAAGGCCAGCCCTCGAACGAGCGCAGTCAGAAAGTCTTCAGGCCTTTGGCACTCCCCTTGTTTTTGTTGAACGTTATATTGAAAACCCTCGTCACATTGAAATTCAGGTTTTGGGCGACGGAAAAAATGCTCTTCATTTTTTTGAACGAGAATGTAGTTTGCAGCGTCGTCATCAAAAGGTGGTCGAAGAGGCGCTTAGCCCAAGCCTATCAGAAGCCACTCGAGAAAAAATGTCAGATATTGCTGCAAAAGCCACAAAGCAGCTCGGCTATAATAGTGTGGGCACGCTTGAATTTATTGTATCCCCCGAGGAAGATTTTTATTTTTTAGAAATGAATACTCGAATCCAGGTGGAGCATCCCGTCACGGAGTGGATCACCGGTAGCGATCTGATTCGAGAGCAGATCTTGGTAGCGCAAGGCCATTCGATCGCTTTGAAACAGGATGATATCTTAAGAAGAGGTCATGCCATTGAAGTGCGGCTATATGCAGAGGATGCTGAAAATAATTTTATGCCGCGACCGGGAAAAATTCATTTTTTAAGATTTCCCGAGTGGACGGGAGTTCGAGTGGATTCCACAATGGCCTCAGGCAGCCTCGTCTCTTCTCACTACGACCCCATGATTGCTAAAATTTCGTGCTGGGCCCCAGATCGCGAGCAATGTCGTCAGCGCCTGATTCATTTTTTAAGAGAAACAAAAATTGAAGGCCTTGTGACAAATCGAAGCTTTTTGATTCAAATTCTTCAGTCAGATTTTTTTCAATCTGGTCGCTATCATACTGGAATTTTAGAGAAGCAAGATTGGAGGCCTCGATCCAAAGATCGAAGTGAAATTTTTGCGAGTCTCTGTCTTCAAGATTATTTAAGACGTGGGGCCAAACTCTATTCAGAACCTCTAAGCACTTGGCAAGAGGAGTCGATCTAATGCGCTGGCGCTTAAAAACTGAAACTGGAGATCTTGTTCAAATTGAGCTTCTTGAAGTCGATGGTCGAACTTATCGATTTCGAGTGGGCGATCAGTTCATTGAGTTGAATGATCCCATCTCGTATCCATTTTCAATTAAAACGGATAAATGTCGTCTCAGCATTGAATCTTGGACAGATCGTCAATGGCGTGCCAGCTCTGAAGATCAAATCTGGATCGTAGAACCCCAAAGTCAAAGATCGAGCTCTGAGTCATCAGAAAGTAAAATCCGCTCTCCGATGCCCGGAAGAGTTCTAAAAATTCTGGCAAAAGAGGGCGAAAAAGTTCAGAAGGCTCAAAAGCTTTTGATCATCGAAGCCATGAAAATGGAAAATGAAATGATCAGTGAATCAGAGGGAGTCGTTAAAAAAATTCATGTCAGCGTCGGACAGAGCTTAGAGCCTGATCAATTACTCGTAGAAATCGAAGGACTCTCTGACTCTGAAGCCACCTGATTGATTTCTGGCAGCTCGGTCTCTTCGCCAGCGGCATTCGCTTCGTTGATATTATTCATAAGATCACGCTGATGCTTTGATAGCTCATGAAGCGTATCGTCTACCGATCGCAAGTCTTCTGCCGCAAAACCTTCGTCTTTGTTGAGCAAATGAAGAAGATTCTCAGAGGCCTCTTCTGTTGAACTGCCCAGAGCTTCCATCTCAGCCAAAGGTGGCAAATCGCCGAGTGAGCCGATCTGAAACCACTCTAAAAACTTTGGTGTTGTCGCATACAAAACTGGGTTGCCCACACCATCACTTCTCCCCCTCATTTCAATAAGAGATCTTTCTAAAAGAGTTTTGATGGCTCCCGAAGAATCAACACCTCGAATTTTATCCACTTCAGGGCGTGTCGTCGGCTGTTTGTAAGCGATGATAGATAAGACCTCCAACATGGCTTGAGTGAGGCGCGGCGGTCTTTTTTCAAAAAATCGAGCCATGATTTCTTTCAATTCAGGCTTCGTTCGAAGTTGATATCCACCCGCCACTTTTTTTAAGTTCATCCCACGGCTGGGCTGCTGAAAATCTTCAGAGAGCTCATTTAACAGAGATTGCACTTCTTCTTGATCCCACTCTAAGACCTCAGAAAGACTTTCCACCGACACCGGCTGGCCCAAAGCAAACAAGACGCCTTCCAATAAAGCTTTTTTATCCATGCCTTATTCTCCCTGAACTTGAAGACCTTCGTCTAGAACTTCGTCAAATTCTGAATGAACGACGTCATCCGTTGTTGCGCCCTCACGAAAACCAAGAAAGACTGGCCCGTCCATCTCCCGCTGGAAAATCTGAATCTTTTTCATTCGAATCAATTCTAAGACGGCCAAGAAGCTGGCGATAATATAAATTTTTGTTACGTTTTCATCGAACAAACTGTCAAAGCTAAGCTCTTTGAGTTCTTTGACTTGTGAAAAAATCTCGGAGAAACGATCTGAAACCGAAACGTTCTCCATCTCAATCTGAAAGTCTTGCTGAACTTCAACTCGTTTAACCGCCTTCTGAAAGCCCTTGACCAGTTGAAACAAAGTGCCACGACCGTCTGCATCGAGCCCTTCAAAATGCTCATGAAGACCCTTCACAAAAACATCTCGGCCAAGAATGGGCATCTCTCTCAGTCGCTCGGCCGCCTGTTTTATTTTTTGATACTCGATCAAATAATTCGCCAGCTCTGCGCGAGGATCAATTTCTTCTTCCTCAGAATCTTTTTCTTCTTTTGGCAGAAGCATCTTTGATTTGATTTGAGCCAGTGTCGCCGCGACCACCAGAAACTCCCCCGCATCATCCAGATCAATCATGCTGAGGTTTTCGAGATAACCCAAATAGCCATCAAGCAGAATCGAGATATTCAAATCGAATAAATTTAATTCTTTTTCTTCAATGACCTTTAAAAGAAGATCATAAGGCCCATACCAATCTGATATTTGCACTTGAAACTTCTCTGGTTTTTCAAGGCTCTCTTCTTGCGCTTTGATGAGACTGTCGCCCTCTAACATTATGCCCCCTGCCTTGGATGAAATTTATCATAGTCTGATCGTAACTTTTTTGAATTCACGTGCGTATAGATCTGCGTGGTCGTGATATCGGTATGCCCCAAAAGCTCTTGAATGCTTCTTAGGTCGGCTCCTCGCTCTAACATATGAGAAGCGAACGAGTGACGTAAGATGTGCGGATGAAGTTTTCTTCTAAATCCCAACTGGGTCGAATGTTTTTTAAGAATCTTCCAAAAGCCCTGACGAGTTAAGGGAAGCCCTCGATTATTCACAAAGACAAAATCATGATAGCGCCCCTTCATGAGCAAACTTCGAGCTTCCTCAAGGTAGTCTTTGAGGGCTTGAGCTGCAAACTTCCCCATAGGTAACCAGCGCTCTTTATCTCGCTTTCCTCGCACAATGATCGCACCAGATTCCCATTGAATATCGTGAAGCTCTAAGCCAATAAACTCACTCACACGCAAACCGCAGGCATACATCAGTTCAAACATCGCGGCATCTCGAACTCCCAATGTGGTGCGCCGATCAGGAGACTTCAATAAAGTTTTCACCTCTTCAATGCTAAAAATTTCAGGAAGATTGAGTTTCGTTCTTGGCATCTTTATCTTCGTGATCGGAGATGCCTCCACATATTCTCGAAGAACCAGAAATCGATACAACACACGAAGGGCTGTGACTTTTCTTTGAACACTTCTTAAGCCAATCTCTTGATCAGCCAACCAATCAATGTATTTTCGAATCACGGCTTCTGATATTGAAGACAGATCCACTCCGGATGCGGGGGGTTTTAGGAAATCGAAAAACTGACGTAGATCTGCTCGATAGCTACTCAAAGTATTTTCTGCGACTGCCTTTTGAACTCTAAGGTAGCGCTCGAACTCTTCGAGAAGGCTTAGTGGGTCAACGCGAGCAGATCCACTCATAAAAGCCTCACTTCGCGATTTTTTGTCGTTGAGCTTCTCTCATGCTCAGACGAATTCGCCCTTGACGATCAATTTCTAAAACTTTCACGTCAACGATCTCGCCCTCTTTGACGACGTCTTCGACTCGATGCACTCGATCTTCGGCCATTTCAGAAATATGAACGAGTCCATCTGTTCCCGGAGCAATGTTGACGAAAGCTCCAAAGTCCATAATTTTTCTGACGGTGCCTTGATAGATGCGACCCACTTCAATTTCGCCGGTTAGAGCTTCGATCATCTCCGTTGCTTTTTGGGCCATTGCTGGATCAATCGAGAAAATATTCACTGTGCCGTCATCAAGAATGTCAATCTTGGCTCCTGTGGCCTCAATGACAGATTTGATATTTTTTCCGCCGGGTCCAATGACATCTTTAATTTTGCTCTGTCGAACTTGCATCTTTTTCATCTTTGGAGCGTGAGCAGACAATTCAGATCGAGAAGCATTTAGAACTTCTCCCATCTTGTCCAAAATATGCTCCCGAGCTTCTTTGGCTTGATGCAAGGCTCTCGACATCACATCTTGGCTGATTCCAGAAATTTTCGTGTCTAACTGAAAAGCCGTAATTCCATCTCGAGTTCCAGTAACTTTGAAGTCCATATCGCCAAGATGATCTTCATCACCGAGAATATCGGTCAAGACCTCAGCTCGATCTCCCTCAGCAATCAGACCCATCGCAATTCCTGCTGTGGGCTTGATGTTCGGAACACCGGCATCCATCAAGGCAAGGCTTCCACCACACACAGTGGCCATCGACGAGCTTCCATTACTCTCTAAAATTTCTGAAACAATTCTTACAGTGTATGGAAAAGTTTTAGAAGAAGGCATGAGCGTGGCCAAGGCCGTTTCGGCCAAGTTTCCGTGCCCTACGTCTCGTCGAGAAGGCCCTCGAAGAGGTTTTGATTCGCCAACTGAAAATGGAGGGAAGTTATAATGCAACATAAAGTGCTTTTGATAATCTCCCGCCAACGAATCAATTCTTTGAGCATCGTCTAAAGCCCCCAAAGTGCAAGTCACTAAGGCTTGAGTTTCACCTCGCGTAAAGAGCACGCTACCGTGAGCTCTCGGCAATACACCCGTTTCGATTGTGATTTGTCGAACTGTCTTCAAATCTCTTCCGTCAATTCGAGTTTTTTCTTCAAGAATGAATTTTCTCATGATCGTTGAGGCCAACTCATCAAGCTCTGCGGTTACTGCTTTTTTAACAGCATCAGCGTCGAGATCTGCGAATTTCGCAATCGCTGCCTCTTGAGCCTGCTTTTTGATTTGATCTTTTGTCTCGTATCGAGAAGCTTTTTCTTTGATTATAAGAGCTTCGCCTAGACTCTGTTGGCACTGAGCACGAACCCAATCTGACAGGC
>JBMTHG010000060.1:0-9371 GCA_049436045.1 Bdellovibrionota bacterium | reverse complement strand
GTGGCGGCAATGATTCGAACAGAGACGATTTGAGCTTCATTCGAACCAATTTTTTTGACCTCCCCAGATTCTAAACATCTTAAAAGTTTGGCCTGAACATTCAGATCGAGTTCTCCGATTTCATCTAAAAACAATGTTCCTTGATGAGCCGCTTCAAAAGCGCCAGCTCGATCTGTGAGTGCTCCCGTAAACGCCCCTTTGACGTGCCCAAACAGCTCACTTTCGATCAACTCCTTGGGCAAAGCTGCACAGTTCAGAGTGATATAGGGCTGAGATGAACGAGAGGAAAGATCATGAATCGCTTTTGCCAAAAGCTCTTTTCCTGTTCCTGTTTCGCCTTGAATCAGAACAGAAACATCTGTGTTGGCGACGGCCTCAGCCCGAGCAAAAGTCGTTTTCATGATTCGATTTCGAGATTTCATTCCAAAAAATGAGTCAGATGTTTTTGGAGAAATTTTCATTTCTTGAGTTTCGATCTCAAAGCGAAGCTTCACGTCGCCTAATCGAAGGTCTGAAAAGTTTGGAAGGCTTGCTTTCACGATTCTCTTCTCGGCGATATAGCTAGCATTTGTGCTGCCAAGATCATGAAAGATGTATTGGTTGTTGAGTAATTCAATTCGAGCGTGAAATTGAGAGACGGCCTCAGAGTCAAGTTGCAAGTCATTCGATGCGTGGCGTCCTATGCTAAAGGGAATTCGATCGATCCGTCTTGAAATCTTTTTTAAGTCTTGATCTGTATAAATGATTTTTGCTTCTCCCAAAATCACTCGGTCTTCATAACTCGCATCCACAAAAATTTGGGTGGGCCTTCTTGAAACCACCAGAGTCTTCTCTCGATCCATTTCTTGAGACTCAATCCATTCCATTTCAAGATCGGGTGTGAGCCGGTAGCGTTTGTTTTTTTAAAATTTGAATATCGAGCCAAGATAGACCCCATCGATTTGAACGCCATTGGCAGAACTGTCTTCTACCCTCCATGAGTTGTCTTTGAATCGAAAGATAAGATGAGTGCGAGAGATTCTTGAATCGGGGATACTGATCTCGACTTGCGGGCCGCGGCCCAGTCTAAAAAAATGATCCTCGGTTTGGTATTCAAAAATTGCCTCAGAGTTCTTATAAAATTGAAGTCTTAGCATAGCGCCCGCCGATAGCCAGATTTTTAGAGAATGTAAACCTTCTTCATTTAAGTCAGAAGGCGCTGAGCGAGTTTAAAAATCGAAAATAATCTTAATGATTTAGCGAAAGCTCGGCTTAAAGAGTGTTTGAAAATCTGCCACTCGTGTGATGCGACGAGTGCAAAAGCCTAGAGCATCGGGAGAGGGGCAGGGGGCATTCAAAAGCATTTGTCCCACAAAACTATTTCTCATCGCATCAGAACTTTGAATCTTCCATTTAAAAAGAAGATCGCCGTTTGATTCAGATAAATTTTCAGTCATATTCCACTGGCCCTCGAGCTTGCCCGATAAAAAATCGGATGATAGGGCCGCTTCTTTGAAATTGAGCACACCTTTTTGAAGGTCGAGATCAATTTTTGTGGGCTTGAAGCTAATTTCAGGCAGCCCCAAAAGTTCAAGGTAACTTTGCTGTGGAACATTCAGACGTGACAAGTCAATTTTGATTTCACCATTTGAGGTTGCCATATTTTTCAGAGGCCATTGAACCGATCCTGAAATCATGCCCTCAACGATT
The DNA here is from genome assembly GCA_049436045.1 of Bdellovibrionota bacterium. Lineage (GTDB taxonomy): Bacteria > Bdellovibrionota > UBA2394 > UBA2394 > UBA2394 > JBMTHG01. The sequence goes on along the minus strand of JBMTHG010000060.1, from coordinate 7,682 downwards.
AAGTTTGTTACGGTAGGGAACAAAAAAGCATTGGCCGCCGATAGAACGAGAGGCAAAACTCTAGAAACCTGAATATCTTTTATTTTTAGATCAAGATTCGAAGGTGCCCCGCCAAAAGCTGAGTTGGTGTAGGCGTTAATCTCTCCTGAATCCATTTGAAGATAAAGACTTTGTGTAAACGGCAGCGCACGAATTTCTACTTTATCGAAATCAATCAACTCAGCTCCGCTGAAGTCAGTGCACTTCAGCCCAACGATGCTGATCTTGAGATTCCAAAGAGTCGAGAGATCTTTGATGTCACAAGTGTAGGGCTTTCGAAATTCCTGAGTTAAAAAGTTAGACATCAGCTGGGCTAGACGCGGAGCAAGTCGATTCCAAGGAAAGCTCAAAAGAACGAATACAAAAAATAAAAAAAAGCCAACAAGAAGTCTGACCACCCACTTTTTCATAGCTTCTCTTTCAAGGCTAAAAGGAATTGAACATTCAGTTTTGTCGGATCGTCAAACTGCGGGGCCATATTGAGCTCAAGAATTCGCAAGCCCAGAACTTCCTCGATCTGATTTAAAAATCTTAGACTGGCATCGAGGCTGCTTCCGCTCTTGAGTTTGATCTCAAAAAGTTTATCAGAGGGATCGAGTTCTTTGGAAGAGGCCATCTTTTTTGGCAAAAAGCTTTCTACTTGTAAGCCATAGAGTTTTGAATTTTTCTGAAGGAAATCCTCTAAATCAAAATTCTCAGCTCTTTGGGTTTTAAGTCGGTCAAATCTTTGAGCTTGAAAACGTTGATTTTTTAGCTCTGAAACATAGCGAAGTACCTCTTTTGAGTCAGAGTATGTGGTCTGAGCACTTGGGCCTGATTTCAAAATAATTTGACCCAATTGCTGACCTACAAAAATCACCGCTAGAAAGCCTGCTAAAGAACCTGCCACGATGAGAATCAATTTTTCTCGAGGAGCGAGTTCGCTCCAGAAGCTTTGTAGTTTTTCGCGGAGAGCATCTATTTTAATGCCAAAGGTCTCTCTTAAATTTTTAAACTTAATCATTCGATCGTCTTCCCATTTCCATCGAAGTCAATTGACAGCCTTTAAAGCTGGGGCAATCTTGTGAGCCTCCTGCCTTCACATCTTTAAATTTAGTTTGGAGAGACTTTATAATCTCATCTCGAGCGGCAGAGGAGTTGGTTTCAAGAGTGAGATAGACCTTATCTGTTGTCGCCCTAAACTCTTTCACATCAATTCGAACTCGATTTGGAATCGCTTTAGAAATCTCAGTCAATGCCACGAGAGGACTTTTTTCATCCTCTTGAAGCTGGTCGATCTTTTTTCGGTAATCTAAAGCTTCTGTGCGCAAAATTTTTAAAACCTCTGAAGAAGATAAATTTTCATCAATCTTCAACTGATTCTGATTAAGCACTCCCTGTAGCTCGCTACGAATTTTTTTCACATCTTGGTTTTGAATGAAGATACTTAAGATCAGATAAATCACAGGAATCAAAATCAATATTCCAACCTTTCGAAGTAGGGCTGCCGATTGAGTTTTGATTTTTCGAATATTTTGCTGAAATTGAAAAGTCGATTCAGAAAACACAGGAATCTTCGATCGATGCGTTTTTGTTTGTGAGAGAAGTTGAGATATCGCTGGAATTGCAGCCATTGGATCATCTACTTGAAGAAGACCATTCACTTGGCGCATCAAGTTTTCGATCGGGAAATCTTGAAAATTTATTGAAAACTCTTCTTTGAATCGCTCTTGAATTCGTTGGATGACGCCGCTAATTTGGCTTGGGCCTCCTCCACAATAAATGCTTAAGTTGGCTTTGGCTTCGAGCCCAGTTTGTTCGAGGCCTTTTAAAAATTGTCGAAGCTCATCTGCAAAAGACCCTAAGCTTTCTTCAAGAGCTTCAGCGAGCTCGATTTCAATGGCAGGGCCCGCTTCAAAACTGGCAGTTCGATGATAAATCTCTTCTGCACGTTCCTCTGAGACTTTTAACTTTCTAGAAATTTTTTGAATAAAATCGGCGCCGCCCCACCAAAAAGTTCTAGTGGCTAAAACGCTTCCTGAGGATTGAAAAATAATCAGCTGAGTTTTTCTGTGACCTATCCATAAGATTCCTGAAATACCGTTGGAGTTGGGAAGGGCGCTTCTTAAGGCCAGCAGGTTGAGAACTTCGACAGAGATCGGGGGGATAGAAATTTGAAAATTTCTTAGATGAGCTTCAAATTTTTGAATCAAGTCGCGCTTGTAGCCCATGATGTAGACAAGAGCATCTTTTTGAGTCTGAACTCCCGCACCTTTTAAAACTCGATGTCTCAAAAGAATGTCTTCGACTTCAAAGGGAACGTTGGATTCAAGTTCTAAGGGCAAAACCTTTTCGATCTTCTTTTCTGACTTAAAAGGAAATTTTAGATAGCGTGTTTCAAGATAACTCGAGGGAAGGGCAGCGCTCACCGCCACCCCTTCGTTTGGTAGCCATCCCATTTCGTTGAGAAAAATTCCTAGATTTGCCCAGACTTGATCAGTTGGAAAATCTAGTCCGGAAAAAAACTCAGGCTTTGATGGCCATTGAACAAATTGATGAATCTTTATCTTGTTTCCTTCAAGATCAGCTCGAAGGGCTTTGATACGATAAGAGCCTATATCTAAAATGATCCAATTCATGGATTGATCCTTCTTTGAGCAAAAGGCTTATTGTCAGTTTTAGCACCGGGCTTTTTCAAAATGCTGATAAGCTGAATCTCATTGTCATTGACTTGAGAGGTCGTTTTGATTTCAAAAGCTTCTGAAGTTCCGGTGGCGAGACCGAGCTCGAAATTTTCATTGGTGATATCGAGTTTTTCTAAAAGTTCTTTCATGGTTTTTTCGGTATAGCTCGTTTGGTTTTCTTCTCGATCTTTAATAAAGATTTCAGCCAGCTCTTCTGCATTTGACGCATTTTTAAGAAGCGCCTGAAAGACCTCTTTTTTCACAGTATTTAGATTTATTTTAGCTCGCTTTGGGCGGCCTGCAAAATGAAGGCTTTGAATATGTGGCAAAAGATATTGGAACAACTCGTCATCCATGCTGGGAATCAGTTTCAATTCATCGACACTCGTCATTAAAAGATTTTTTGGGCCAAAGGGGAGATTTTCAGATGAGTAGGCGCTGATTTCAGGCGCGTTGGTTTCGTCTTCTGCGTCATTTTCATCCGTATAGTCTAAAATTTGTTTCAAAACATTCTCGGGGTCGATGTTTCGAGTTTGTAGATTGTTCATAAATTCAAAGTTTGGACGCAAAAGGTTAAGAAAACTGTCTCCGTATTTCTGATTAGACAGGTCGTTGAGATTAAAGCGCGCCGAGAGATCTTGTACCTCGGCGATGGAGCTGCCCGGAAAGTCATCAAAAAATTCGCCGCACTGCTTCATTCCGATTTCGTTTTCAATCGACTCGGCTTCATCGGAGGCTTGGTCGGCATTTAAGGCCGATAAAAATTCGCTTGGAATCGGAAAGGGGATGGGTTGCCCCCAAAAATCCCCGAGGGAATCGACGGCAGCCTCGCCGACCTGGCGGTCAATGCTGGCATCAACGATCACAAAGAATCGGGCCAAATTTTCATTCGATCGAGCCAAGTACAAAGCTTGAAGCCGGTCATAGGAATTTCTCACTTTCTCGACTTGGACATTTGTTTTGAATAAGAGTTCTCTCATGGCCAAACTGATGACCAAGAGTGAAGTCATCAAAATAAAAAGCGCAATTCCGCTTTGAACTTGCGATTTTCGTCTCATGAGGCATTCTCCGATATTTCATTGAGGATTAAAAAACTCGTTTCAACTCGGATCGTGCGCAGATCTCGACGATCCTCTGGCAAATTGGGGTCAAAAGCTTCAATCGCAATCTTGACCGCACTTGGAAAGAATCCTCCTGTATAAGGACCTTTATCATCCCAGTTTTTCATCCATTGTTTGGTTCGTGGATTAAAAAACTCAAGTTCCCAGAGTTTGATTCCTGTTGCGATTTTTTCAGCCTCCGTGTTTTGAATCTCATTCGACTGATAATAGGGAAGCTCCACTCGATAGAGACTCGGCACGCCCTCTGAATCGTTGGCTAAAAAATATCTCACAATCTTAAGACCAGAGGTTCTCTCTTCGATCAAAGTAAAAAAAGGTGAAGCTAGATAACTAAAAACGAGTTCGAAGCCATCGGCGGAATTTCCTGCTCTGAAAAGACTTGGGCTGCGTCGAATTTTTTCGTCGAAGGCTAGACTGAGATCGCGTTGCATTCGATTAAGGGCGAGCTCAGCTGCCATGATCGAAGATTGACGATCTTGAAGACGAATCGTTAACAAATTGGTTTCTCTCAAGACCGAGGCGATGGCGACTGTCATGACGGCAAAAAGCGCCAATGAAGCCAATATCTCGGCAAAAGTGAAGCCTTTAGAATTTTGGTATGTCTTGAAATCTAACATAGAGCTGCGCCAATTTTGCAAAACGAGTTTGCTCTCCCTCTTTCCATTCCACTTGCACGACAATTTTTCTGGTGGTTCTTTCTAAAATATCTCTCACAAACTGCATGCTGCCTGCCATTTCAGAGCCCTCACCTGAGTTTGATCTGGGAAGAAAACAATCAATATCCAAGCGATCAAGTTTGATCATCCAACGAAACTCTTTGAGAAGCTCAGACTTAAATTCTCCTTTTTGCTCATCGGGCATCGCTTCAAAGTTTTTATTTTGAAGCTCAAGCTCGATATCTGTCATTTTTTGTTGAGCCAAGAGATAGGCCTGTGACAATTTTTCAGATCGGATCACGGTTTTGATGCTGCCGGATTGACCTTGTATGATTCCGGTGAGTGCGATCGCCATTAAAAGCAAGGAGGCTAAAACTTCAACGAGTGTGAAAGCATTTTCAGCTCGTGGCGAAAATCTCATACCCCTGCATTTTACTTGGTTTTTGATCCATCTTTCCATTCTTCTTCTGAGATCAGGCCTTTTTGTGAGCGAATCTGACCAGTGACAGAATTGGTTTGGATGCTAAAAAAATCCTGAGCATCGTTTTCAAGAACGAGCAAGGCGGCTTGCATTTCTCCCGTCGGATAAAAAAGAAGACTTCGGCTTTGATTGGTAGGCTGACGATGTAAGATTCGACTCACTTTGATGCCGTCAGGAAGTTGATACTCCTTAAAGAGCTCAAAGCTGCCCCGATCAAGAGAATTTAGTTGCTGACGCTCATCTAAACTCAGCTGATCAAGTGCTCGTTGCTTTTCTTCTTCTGCCTCTTTCCATTCCCGATAAGCCTCGACGTCTTCTTCAGAGGGGGGAGGTGGTGGAATCTGAAAGCGTTCGATCTTCCACCCTGAGCCTTCTTCTGAAATGCTCAATCGAAAAACCTTGGATTGCTTCAGTGATTGAAAATGAGCAGCCTGAATATCACCCACTAAGCGCTGAGCCTGCGAGCGCATTCGATGCCCGCCAAAATTCATCGCCCCCACAGTAAAGCCTGCAATGATTGCAATGATGAGAAGAACCGCTAAAATTTCAAGAAGAGTGATTCCTGATGAACTTTTTGAGCGCACTTAATCCCAGTTGGTCACGTCGTCTTCAGTATTGGGCTCGCCGTCTGGACCTGCTGAATAAAGATCGTAAGAGTCTGGGCGATTTTCTCCTGGAAACACATAAAAGAAGTCTAAGCCCCAGGGGTCTTTAGGAAGCTTGCGATCTTCGACATAACCTTTCGGGTCATAGCCTGAACATTGACGGCCCACATCAGGCTCATTGGCCAGCGCGTCTAAGCCTGGCTCTGTTCCGGGATAAAATCCGCAATCGAGATAAAAAGTGTCTAAAGATTTTTCAAGATTAGAAATTTGTGCCTTGGCCGCATTCGATTTGCCTTTGGCGATTTGATTGAAAATCGCTGGGCCGACGAGACCTCCCACAATGGCCACGATGACTAAAACGGCCAAAACTTCAACTAAGGTAAGCGCTTTTTCACTACGATTTATCGTTTTCACGACTTTACTTTCTCAATTCTTGAAACTCACGTCAATGGCGAAGCCTGAATCAACTGTATCAAAATGTAACGAGACTTTAAATGGCGTTATTGAGCTCAAGCATCGGCATGATTACCGACAAAACGATAAAGAGAACAATAATGGCGAGACTAATGATCATCACTGGCTCAATGAGTGCCGTAAAGTTTTGAACTTTTGATTCGACTTGATATTCATAGTGGTGAGCGACTTTTTCGAGCATGGTTTCGAGTTCACCCGTTTTCTCACCCACACTCACCATATGAGTGACTAAAGGCGGAAACTGCCCACTTCTTTTCAGAGGGCCTGAAATTCCCTGACCTTCAGTGAGGTTTGTGCTGGCCTGCTGAATCGCTTCTCGAATCGTGATGTTCTCGACCACGTTTCTTACCACATTGAGGCTGGTGAGAAGAGGAATCCCGCTTCGTAAGAGAGTGCTTAAAGTTTTGGTGAATCTTGAAACCGCCATCATTCGAAAAAGATCACCAAAAATGGGAAGCTCCAATTGAACTTTGTGCCATTTTCTTCGGCCATATTCACTGTTGAGAAATCGATTAACCCCAATGAATCCGCCAATCACAAACAAAAGAAGCACCCACCAATAGGCAACGGTCATCTGAGAGAGCCATAAAACGATCTGAGTATTGAGAGGCAGAGTCTGCTTGTTACTCTCAAAAACACTTTGAAGTTGAGGAATCACGAAAGTGAAGATGATCAAAACGGCAGCGGCGCCAAAACAAATCATTAAGAAGGGATAAATCAGTGCGCCCATGACTTTTTTCTTGAGTCGCGCTTGATATTCTAAAAAGTCTGCAAGTCTCAATAAGACAATATCTAAAGCCCCTGAAGCCTCTCCGGAAGCAACCATGTTGACATAGAGCTCACTGAAAATTTTTGGAAATTTTGCCAGCGACTTATTGAGTGTGTTCCCCTCATTCACGTCGGCTCGAACGCGAGAGACGGCTGCTTTTAATTGCGGGTTTTCCACTTGATCGGTGAGGGCATCGAGAGCCTCGACAAGAGGAATATGCGAGCCCACGAGAGTCGCAAGCTGTCTTGTCATATTCGCTAAATCATCAATGGAGACCCGAGCAAATAGTGACTTCAGCGAGCTTGAGCCACCTTTTTGGTGGCTGTGCGAGAGAAGAACTTCTTGAATCTGACTTGGATAAAAACCATCTCGTTTTAACTGAGCTTTTGCAGCATTGACGTTGTCTGCCGTGACAAAGCCGCGGATGTTTTTTCCTGAAGCGCTAAAGCCTTGATATTGGTATTGAGGCATATCTTATTCAATTCTAGAATCTTCAGCCGTGACAGCCAAGACTTCTTCGATGCTCGTGACTCCCGATAAAATTTTTCGAATTCCATCAATGCGCATGGGTTTGAAGCCAGAAGAAATCGCCGCACGCTTGATTGAAACCGCATCAGCATTCTTTAAAATCACGCTTCGCAGTTGATCATCCACGGGGAGTAACTCAAAAATCCCAAGACGACCACTATAGCCAGTGTGATAGCACTGTTCACAACCAACAGGCTTAAAAACTTGAGATCCTGGAGGCAGGCCATTTAAGCCGATTCGCTTTAACTCCTCTTTGGTCGGATCAATCGGCTGTTTGCAATTCGGGCAAAGGCGACGAACAAGGCGCTGTGCTAAAATTCCAATAATCGAACTCGCCACAAGAAAG
>JBMTHG010000059.1:0-9391 GCA_049436045.1 Bdellovibrionota bacterium | reverse complement strand
TCTCGCAACTGATCGGCAGTTTTTTCTGCAAACTGACGAACTCGAATCACAGGAAAACCCTCTTTGAGCTCAGCTCTAACGCTCTTCACCTTGATAACCGCGCGCTCAATCGTGACCGGAATAAACTCATTTTTGCTTTCACGCTTGATTGTCAAATTCACTTTTGTTCCGGGCTTTCCCTTCATGAGATCGACCGCCTCAAAAATCGTCATTTTCGCCGTCGGCTTATCTTCAATTTTAACAATAACATCCCCCGCCTGAAGTCCCGCTCGAGAGGCAGGCGTATCTTCCATCGGAGTAACGACTGTTAGAGCATCATCTCGCTTAGAAATCTCAATTCCGAGTCCACCATATTCGCCCTTGGTGTCAGCTTGCATCTCGGTAAAATCTTTTTTGCTGAGATAAACAGAATGAGGATCAAGATCGTCGAGCATGCCTTGAATGGCGCCGTCGACTAAGACTTCGTCTTCAGGCTCTTTCACATAATTTTTTTTAACCATGTCGTAAACCTGAATGAACTTGTCGAGATCCTCATAAGCTTCTTTTTCACGAGCTTTCGAATAGATAAAAGTCCAAGCTCCGCCGCATAGAAATGCAAAAAATGAAATCCCAAAAACAATGAATGTGCTCAGTCGCAGCTTCATCATCACTCAACAACCTCCAATTTTTTCTTTTTTTCAATTGTAGCTTGCGGCGGCTTTTTGCTTTTGGCATTTAACCTTCGAAGCTCTTTTAATTGTACATCAAGGCTAGAGTGTTTGGACTCAAGATCTTTTCGCTGTGCTTGAAGCTCGAGGCTTAAACCTTCGATCTCATTTAACCTAAGCTCACGGTCAGAAATCATTTTTAAAGGACTTTTCACCAAAGATTGACGCACATTTTCTAAAACTAAATGGGCGCGCTGAAGTTCCGTCCATGAAGATGCTGTGAGGCCCCAGCGCTTTTCCGGCCATTGAATCAAATGAACCACCAAGCTCGAAAGCCGACTTTTAAAGTTTTCTTCCTCGGCCTCTGATTCATTTTTAAGCCGCTGCGAAAGACTTTCTAAGGACTCAATCGAAAGATTGAGATCTGCGATCTCTTCTTTCAGTGATTTCACTTGGCGCTCAATTCGAACTGCCTTAGAGGGCTTCGCCAAGATTGTTGACGTGAAGGTCGAAATCGTAAGCGTCGCCGTTAAAAGAAAAAAAAACTTCATGAGATGATCACCCCAACTTCACTCGTCGATAGCGCCACAAAAAGAAGCTCGAAAAAAGAGCCAGTGTTAACAACATCGAGAGTATGAAAAATTGAGACCAAATCGAAACAGCCATGGGATTCCAGCCCCACTGAAACACGGTTTCAAATTGTAGCGCCCCCCAATAGGCCAATAAAACTGCAAGCACGCTGGTCACAAACATTCTGATCGCCTGCTGATAGCAGGCTGGCCAAAATATTTTCTGAGCTGAGGATCCTAACATTTTTAAAAGAGACCATTCTCTTTCATCTCGGTGGGCCAAGTGCTCCACCTGAAAAAATAAATAAAGCCCCAAAATTAACATCCAGAGAATCAAAAAGACGATCGCAGAGCCGCTCACAAAATGCTGAATCTCTTTCGGAGGCGTGTGCACTAAATAAGACTGAAAGAACTGAACCTCACTTTGAAGCGCCCCCAAAAAGCCCGCCGAATCTTTAACCTGTATTAAGGCAGAGATCGGAAAATAATCTGACTCTAAGGGTTTGAGCACACTCGAAAGCTCAGGATACAAACTTGCCAAAGTGAGCTTATTCGCCTCTCCGCTTTGAAACTCATAGCGCGTGACCTCGGGTCTCGAGTCTAAAAATCTACGAAACTCAAACTCATTTTCTGGCTTTACGATCACGGATATTCGGTCTTCTGAAAACTCTTTTGCGACATCATGATCGAGATGGCCCAGCACCCACCATGAGAAGACAAAAAATCCACCGATTAAAACAACGGCAATCTGAAGACCCGCTTCTTTCACAATCCAATGCAGCCAGCTCATGTGGACTTCTCCTTCATCGCTGATTTAAACAGACTGCCACTAAACTGAGGCATCGAAATCTCTTCGGGCTCTAACTGTCGAAGCCGATAGTCTTCCATATGATAACGAATAATTGAGGGATGATGAAAAGCGGGAGCATGGTGAGTCGATATGAAAACAGTCGCTCCGTCTTTATAATGTTCCCACAAGATATCGAGCAAAAGATCCGATTGAATCGGATCAAGATGAGCCGTTGGCTCATCTGCCAAAATGAGGCGAGGCTTTCGAATCAAAGCTCGAGCGAATTCTACTTTTTGAATTTCTCCACCGGAAAGCTCTGAATAAAGCGATTGGGCTCGGTGTCGAAGGGCCAGCTTATCTAACCATTCAAAAACTCTAGTGCGCACCAGATTTTCACCGCATCCATCAATGCGCAAGGGCAGCGCAATGTTATCGAAAACATTTTTATCTAACATCCCTCTTGGGTTTTGAAAAACGAAGCCGATATTTTTTAAATGCGCCGGGCTATGCTGAACGAGACGTTTTCCCAAGAAGATCACTTCACCTGATGTTGGTGCCTCGATGGCGCAAAGCATCTTAAACAAAGTGGTTTTGCCGGAACCACTCGCCCCCGTTAAAATTGAAAAAGTTCCACGCTCAAGATCAAAATTTAGAGATCTAAAAATTTTCTGAGCACCAAAAGACTTATGAACATTTTTAAATTGAAACAGCAATTTGCTAACCTCTCATACTAATGTAATCTTTTTAGTAGATATGAAACATATTTTTTTCACATTAGCTCTAGTTCAACAACCAGCCGAAGCTCTCAACCCTATTGATCTCATTCTTGAAGCTGGATGGGTCGTTAAAGGCGTGATGCTTTTATTGCTCATTGCGTCATTTGTGAGTTGGTTCATCATTTTTTATAAATGGTTTTTGTTAAAAGGTGTCTCAGAAGAAAATTTGAAGTTTTCTGATAATTTTTGGGCCGCTGGAACCTTAGATGGTGCCGCTCGAGCCAGCAAAGCTTTTCCTCAGTCTCCACTCACTCGAATTTTTGAGACAGGAATTCAAGAATACAATCAGATTGCGCAGCTGAAACTATCTCGAGACGAGTGTATTGAGCTTTTAGAAACCAATATGACCCGCAGTCTTCAAAAAGCGATCAAGCTTGAGACTGAGCAGCTCATGAAGAGCGTATCCTTTTTGGCCAATACGGCGAGTGCTGCACCTTTCATTGGTCTGTTTGGAACAGTGTGGGGAATCATGAACTCGTTTATTAGCATCGGGGCGACCGGAGCGAGCAATCTTGCCGTCGTGGCTCCTGGAATTGCCGAGGCCTTGATCGCCACCGCGATGGGTCTCTTTGCGGCGATTCCGGCTGTTTTGTGTTACAACTTATTCATCTCAAGAATTAAAAGTTTAACCAGTGGAATGAATCATTTTGCGACTGACTTTTTGAATACCGCAAAAAGGAGTTTATAAGTGGGTGCAAAAATCCAAGGCGGTGATGATGACGAAGATCTAAATGCCGAGATCAATATTATTCCCCTCGTCGACATCATGCTTGTGCTTCTTATTATTTTTATGGTGGCGGCACCCATGATGAATGATGCGATTGATATTCGACTACCAAAGGGAAAGGCTAAAGCCAGTGGTGTTGAAGAGAAAAGTGTCATTCTAGGAATCAAACCAGACCAAACGGTTTATATCGGAAAGTCTCAAATCCCTATCGATCAACTTGATAAAAAACTAGCCGCCATCTATTCGACTCGAGATAAGAAAGAAATTTTTATTAACGCTGATGAAGCGGTCACGCATGGCTTTATCGTTAAAGTAATGACCTTGGCGCAACAAGCTGGTGTTTTAAAGATTTCATTTCAAGTCGACCCTTCAAAATAAGAGAAGGCATGGTTTTTTATGCTTAGAGCTCTTATCCTATCTGGACTTCTTCACATCCTTCTTCTAGGGGGTCTCATTTGGTCAGCCGAGCTCTCTCTTTTATTTCTAAAATCACGCCAAAAAGATTTAGAAAAACTTGGAGTCGTTGAAGTAGATCTTCTCTATAAACCCACTGAATCAGCGATGCGAAAAGGTCAAAGCCAACAGGCGCTTCCTCCTCCTGATGTGAAACAAAAAGCAGCGAGTGAAGATGATGCGCCAGTAATCAAACCGAAAATAAAACCAAAGCCAAAAGAAAAGCCCAAACAAAAAAAAGAGCCACCAAAAACTGATTTTTCAGAGATATTTAATCGGATGCGAGAAGAAACTGCTCAAGATTCCAAAAAAGCGCCAAGAGATGACAATTTTCCCACCTCACTCGAGGGCCAAGAAAATGCTCGCGGCACCGGTGGCAGTGCCACGCGAAACTTAAGCCCAGCGCAGCAGGCGCTTCAAACAGCGTTTTCAAAATATTTCGAGATTCCAAGACGTGATGATTTCGCTCGAAGACATCCCGATGCCAAGGGATTTCTCAGTGTGCGATTGGCTTCTGATGGCAGTCGACTTAGACTTGTTACACTAAGCTGGCCCGAGAAAACGGGCTTTGAGATCCTCGATCGAGGTTGTGAGAGAGCCATTCGTAGAGCTATTGAAGAAGAAACGTTTGCTCCGGATGTGATTAGTGAACTTAATGGAAAGGAAACGCCGATTTCATGCAATCCCTAAAATTTTCATCACTAAAATTATTTTTTAGCCTCTGCCTCGTCATACTCAGTTTTGGAAGCCTAAAAGTTTTTGCTCAGGTCATCGTGCTTAAAGATGCAAAAGACGCTCCGGTTCCGATCGCCATTCAAGGCTTTTTACACGATAAGCTTGCCAAAGAAGCTATCGATCTTGAAGCCACTCTCACTGCCGATTTAATTTTTTCACGTCTTTTTAAAGTGATCCCCTCTGAGGCTTATCTCGAAGATGAAATCAGGGGTGGAATCGAAAACATTCAAGTGGGTTCCTGGAGACAGGTGGGTGCGGATTATTTAGTGCGCGCCAAAGTCACTCGCGGTGGCAACGGAATCGAACTCAGTGGCTATGTTTTTAGCATTCTTTCTGGGCAACTCGTTCTTCAATCTCGCTACACAACCAAGAAAAGAAATTATGAAGTTCTTGCGCATCAATTTGGCGATGACATCGTAAAAATTGTGACGGGCGAAGAAGGTTTGTTCTCAACGAAGATCGCTTTTGCTTATCAGCCCCCCATCGCTGGAAGAAATAAAGAAATTTGGATGATGGATTTTAACGGACGCAACGAAGAGCCGATCGTTCAAAACGGCCGAGTCAATTTAAGCCCCGCCTGGACACGAGATGGAAAGGCTCTTGTATTTTCATCAGCCGCTTTAAAAGATTGGCATCTTTGGATCACCGATCTGAAGGGCAAATCCAGACAGATCTCTAAATTTCCGGGCTCGGCCTTAGGCCCCGCGATGCTTCCAAATGGAAAAGAAATGGTGGTGGCTCTTTCAAAAGATGGAAACCCCGAGCTTTACGTGATGAATTTTAAGGGCGAGATTCGAGAGCGACTCACGAAACGAAATGCAATTGATATCGGCCCCTCGGTAAGCCCCGATGGAAAAAGAATTTGTTTTAGTTCTGGCCAATTGGGTGCGCTGCATATCTTTGAAATGGAACTCAAACCAAACGCAAAAGCGAATCGGCTTACGCGAGTGGGCAGCTTGAATGATTCTTGCGCTTGGCATCCGACTGAAAACTGGATCTTATTTTCTGGCTTAGATCTTGATCGTGAGTTTGATATTTTTAAAATGAATGCTTCGGGAAACAATATGTCTCGCCTCACCTACGATGCGAAAAATAATGAAACGCCCAACTGGAGTCCAGATGGCAACCTCATTGTCTATTCATCGAGAGAAACGGGTCGAAATGAAATCTGGGTCATGAAAGCAGACGGAACTCAAAAATCAAAAATCACGAATCTGCCAGGAGACGCTTCTCAACCTGATTGGTCACCCCGTTTAGGCTACTAAGTTGACAAAAAGCTGGGGCTCTTTCAAAGTCGGGCAGTGAATCGAAGGATAGCTTGCATTGATCTTGGCTCCAATTCATTCCTGTTAACGATTGCCGAAGTTGACTCGATGAAAAAATTCCAGATTCTTTGTGACAAAGCAGAAGTTGTGGGCTTGGTTAAAAAACTCGATTCTAATCTCTGCGTTTCAGCAGAAGCACTAGATCGAGCAAAAGCTTGCTTACGCGATTATCGTGATCAGCTTGAAAAACACGGCGCTACAGAAGTTTATGCCGTAGCGACCGCAAGCCTTCGCCGCCCAAAAAATTCTATCGAAGTAAAACATGTTTTAGAAAGAGTGCTGGGCCATTCCATTGAAATCATTAGTGGTGAAAAAGAGGCCGCGCTTTCTTTTTCGAGCGTTCGGCTCGACCCTCTTTGTCCCAGCGGGAACAAAATTGTTTTTGATATCGGTGGCGCTAGCACTGAAATTATCAGTGGCAATGATCAAAATATAGAGCAGCTCATCTCTATTCCCGTCGGCAGCGTTTTATTGACCGAGAAATTTGAGCTCGATCGGCCCTGTCACTATCTCGAAGCTCTTAACTTCATGAGATCCACTTTATCTCATCTGAATTTTTCTTCTGACAAAGACTCGAAAGGCATTGGCGTCGCCGGCACCGTGACAAGCCTATTAGCGTCTGAGCTTCAACTCGAGGTCTATGATCGCGAGCGCGTTCATGGACAAATTCTTTCACGCGAACAGCTAAAGATTTGGATTGAAAGAGTTTCAAAAATGAAACTTGAAGAGCGAAAGAAAATCACAGGCCTTACTCCAGCGCGTGCCGATGTGTTTTTGGGCGGACTGATTATTATTTTGAGTCTGATGGAGCATTTTGGCTGGAAGAATTTTCATTGCTTTGACACTGGGGTTCGCTTCGGCCTTTTGTATGAACAGCTTTGAGTGAAAGCCGCTTAAAGAGTTCCCACTCCGAAATAAATTTGACCAAACTTTTCGTTAATCTGACGATCGAGCTTCACGGCATAACCCATTTTTAGCGGGCCAAACAAAGTATTAAATCGAAATCCAATCCCCACTCCATATCGTAAGTCGAAGGGGTTAAAGTCCGAATTTTTTGCGTAAATATTTCCACCATCTAAAAAACTAAGAAGATCAACGCTCCCAAAAACAGGAACGGCCAACTCGGTTCGAAAGAAAAATACACTATCTCCTCCGTTTAAAAGCGGCTCTCCATCTTTTTGAATTGGCTCAATTCCACCCTCACTATAGCCCCGTACACTTCGCTCTCCGCCCACACGAAATCTTTTTTCGACAGGAATTTCAGTCGTTCTTCCGAAAGGCTTTGAAAATCCGCCATTGATCGCAAATGAAAAATTGACGTCTCGAGGGGTGAGCCAGTTGAAAAGTGGCACGAAAACTTCTGTTTTATTAGTCAAAATCCAAAAATCTCGACTACCTCCTATGCGGCTATCATAAAGCTCAAAATTCAAAATATTTCTAACGCCTTCGAGCGGATTAAAATTCTCATCGAGATAAGACATTCGAAGCGTTTGATTCAGAGAATGAAGTCGCTTTTGCGAGGTGTCTTCAATGGTCGAACCAATCTGCACGTTAAAAGGGTCTGAAATCTCAACCCGATATTCTGGAGTATAAGTCCAATGACGAGAAATTCGATAATCAAATGAACCAGCAATCGAATTACTCACTTGATCTAGATCATCTTCTGACTCCTTTCTGTGAGAAAGGGTCAAACGAAAGTCCAGTGGGAGTCGCAACACCGCAGGCTCAAGATATTCCAAAATTAGGCGCCGCTCAATAAAGGGGGTAGCTTCAGCATCTCCTCCGATAACATCAGTTGGCGTCTTTGCCTCTTCTAACTTTCTTGAAGCTTTTGCGACAAAACTTAATCGCCGACCTGTGCCACCGATGTTCGCATAGGTGGCACGCAGAGTCGCTCGGATTCCATCGACTGTTCCATAGCCAGGCCCAATCTCAAATCGAAATCGAGCCGCCTCCACAATATCAACTACAAGATAAACAAGGCCCTCTTCTGGAATTTTGTCAAAAATTCGAATATCAACACTTCGAGCAATACTCAGGCGCAAAATCTGTGACACCGTATCTTTGATCGCCTGATCAGAATAAAAATCTCCTCTTTCAAAAAGTAGCTCGCTAAAGATCACGATAGGTTGTGTCTTTTCAAGTCCTCGAATCAGCACACTTGCGATTCGATAGCGAACACCTGCTTTCACCTCGATGTTAAAGTTTAGTCCCTGCGCTGAAAGTTTCTCACCCACTCGACTCACTTCGGCATCTAAAAATCCATTGGCCTGCAATTCCTTTTGTAAGTTCGATTGGAGTTCATCCAAGTTTTTTGGATTAAAAATCTGTCCCTTTCTTATACTATGTCTAATCGCTTGAAAGCCGACAAGACCTTCAAAGCCCTCAGGCTCACCAAGAATCTCAGCTTCATTAATGATATAGCGAGGGCCCAGATTCATATAAATAAGTGGCTCTACCGTCGCTCGAGCTTGATCGATCGAAAACTCGATAGCCTGAACCCTGGCCTCAACATAGCCACTATCTAAAATCCTCTCGAAAAATTCCGTGATAAAGACATCCTCAAAAGATTTCTCGTGAAAGCGTTTTCCCACGCGAAGCGCCCCGATCTGGTTATAAATCTTCCGCACCTGCTCTACTTCGTCTATTCCGATAAATCGAGGAGCTGTGAGCCGAAACTGAACCCCAGGCCGAATAAAATATCTCACTTTGATCAGTTGATTCGAAATTCTTTTTTCAGTCTTTTCAACCTGAGCATTGAGATAGCCCTTTTGTTTCAAATCCTCTTCGATGCTCTCACCGAGCTCGTCTAAAAACCAACTCGGAAGCGCTTCGCCCCTTTCGATGTAGTCATGAAAGATCGATTTGGCATGATTGTAGCCTTCGAACGAGACTTCATAGCGATCGCCTTCTACGATTTTCCAGGTCAAATCGACTTGCCTTTCTGATGGCAAAACCTGAACGCTGGCTTGAAATATCTCACTAGAAAAAAAACCCCGCTCTAAATAAAGCGCCCTTAACTCTTCTGTTTTCTCTCGAATATCAAAGGGATCAAAAATCATTCTCCGCTTTAACCCAAGACTCAATTCCAAAAATCTTTGATTGAAATATTCGTTACCCTCAAAACTCATTTTTCTAATTCGATATCGATCTCCAGGCAAAAGCTCAATTTTCAGATCGTCTCCATCTGGCATCAGCAAAACCTTTGCGTCGAGATAGCCCTGTCGCTGTAATGCGCGCGAAATACATTGGTTGATTTGACTAATTCTCGACTGAGAAATTTCTGCCGGCTCGGGTCGATTAAAACAGATTTGCTCGATCTCCGAGGCCCCAGAAGGCTTGAATTCAGTCCAGATATATTCTTTAAAA
>JBMTHG010000058.1:0-9420 GCA_049436045.1 Bdellovibrionota bacterium | reverse complement strand
CCCTATTCTTTTCAGGGAAAAAAGCCCGGCTTTTTCGATCGAGAAAATTTTTATGAAGTCGACGTCGCTTTGCCGATTCTTCATGGTGTCGGGGGAGAAGACGGAAGCATTCAAGGCTTTTTTGAGACCGCAGGTATTCCCGTGGTCGGTTGCTCGCTGACAAGCTCAGCGCTCGGCATGGACAAAGCTCTGGCAAAGAAAATTTGCCGAATGGATGGTCTACCGATTGTTCCATTTGTGGAGGTTCGAGAAGATTTAAGCCTTGATGAATCACAAATTTCATTTCCGTGCTTCGTAAAGCCAGCTTTAGGCGGAAGCAGTTTGGGCATCACGAAGGTTTCTCGGGCTGAAGATTTGGTGGCGGCGATTAAAGAAGCTCTTCAATGGTCGCCGAAAGTGATGATTGAGCCCGCTATTGAGGGGCGAGAACTTGAAATTGCGGTCTTTCGAGATGAGAAAGATTTTATTGCAAGCCCAGCCGGTGAGATCGTCTGTCGTCCGGGAGAGTTTTATTCTTATGATGCCAAATATGTCGAAAAGGATGCGGCTAAACTTATAGCCCCGGCAGAACTGACTTTGGATGAACAGGCTCGTTTGCAGCACCAAGCTTGCCAGGTTTTTGAAAGCCTCGGTTGTTGGGGCATGGCTCGCGTTGATTTTTTTATGACCAAAACGGGCGAGTTTTTGCTGAATGAAGTGAACACGATTCCGGGCTTTACACCCATCAGTATGTATCCGCGTTTGATGCAGCTTTCTGGGCTTGAGTATTCGAGCCTT
The DNA here is from genome assembly GCA_049436045.1 of Bdellovibrionota bacterium. GTDB lineage: Bacteria > Bdellovibrionota > UBA2394 > UBA2394 > UBA2394 > JBMTHG01. The sequence continues at coordinate 8,643 of JBMTHG010000058.1, read as the reverse complement.
TTGAGCCGTTTAATCGACTCTGCCCGCTAAAAAGCCCGATGGGCGAAGCTTGTAAGTTGTCTCAAAGACTGCTTAGATGAAGGCGTGCCAAGACCAAAAACGCCCTTTAAATTGAAGACCGAGCTTCCTCGCGCAGAGCTGTCTCCAAAGAAGCCTGAGTGGTTTAAGATTCGTTTGCAAGAGGGCGAGCGTTATCAAAAGATCACGGGTCTTGTTAAAGAGCATAAATTGGCCACCGTTTGTCAGGAGGCTCGCTGCCCAAATATCTATGAATGTTGGAATGCGGGAACGGCGACTTTCATGTTGATGGGCGACACTTGCACTCGGGCTTGTAAGTTTTGCCATGTAAAATCCGGAAACCCCAAGCTTTGGTTGGATCCACAGGAGCCTCAAAAAATTGCATCGAGCGTGGCGACGCTTAGTCTTTCGTATGTGGTTTTAACAAGTGTGAATCGCGATGATTTGCCAGATGAAGGCGCAAAGCATTTTGCCGATTGCGTTCGGGCGATCAAAGAGGTTAGCCCTGAAATTTTTGTTGAGACGCTGACGCCTGATTTTCGAAAAACTCAAGAAGCGGCGATTCAAACCATGATTGATTCGGGTGTTGATGTTTTAGCTCACAATGTAGAAACGGTTCGTCGGCTGGTTCCTGGGGTAAGAGATGCGAGATGCCGACACGATATTTCTCTTGAGTTTCATCGAATCGCGAAAAAGTTAAAGCCTAATTTGATTACCAAGTCTTCGATCATGCTTGGCTTGGGAGAGTCAGAGGCTGAAGTTTTTGAATGTATGCAAGAGCTTTTGGATGCAGGAGTCGAGGTGGTGACTTTGGGGCAATATCTTCAGCCCACAAAAAATCATCATCCTGTGATTCGCTATGTTCATCCCGATGAGTTTAAACGCTATGAAGAAAAAGGCCTCGAGATGGGTTTTCGATTTGTGGCTTCAGGGCCGATGGTAAGAAGTAGCTATCGCGCCGCTGAAGTGTTTATGCAAGGCGAAGCCAGACGTCGACGAGTTCAAAAATCTTAAGGAGAAAAACGATGACGACATTTAATCTTCCAGAATTGGGTGAGGGCTTAGAAGAAGGAGAAATCGTTTCTTGGAGAGTCACAGAAGGTGGTGAGATCAAGGCTGATCAGACATTGGTAGAAGTCATGACCGATAAAGCGACCATTGAAGTGCCTTCGCCGACTACCGGAAAAGTTTTAAAATTATTCTACAAAGTTGGAGAGCTTGCGAAAGTGGGAGCCCCCTTGATCGACATTCAAGTCGCCGGCGAAGCCGCCGTGGCCAAGCCCGCCGAGGCTCCAGTGAAAGAGGTCGTGCAAGAAGTTAAAAGAGAGGCGACCAGTGGACACTATGTTCCCGCGAGCACAAGCTCTTCGTCAGCCGCCGAAAAAGTTTTGGCTTCACCTGCCGTTCGAAAAATGGCTCGCTCTCAAGGCATTGATCTCTCGCAGATTTCCGGTAGTGGCGATCGCGGTCGAGTCTTGCGCACGGATTTAGATCAAGTGGGTGCGTCGGGAGCAGCTACTCCAGCGACATCGTTTGGCGCTTCAAAAATTCAAAGCTTATCGCGTGAAGAGCGAATTCCTTATGTGGGAGTGCGACGAAAAATTGGCGAGCAGCTTTCTCGTTCGATGTATACGGCGGTTCATTTCACTCATCACGATGAGGCTGATTTCTCTGAAATCATGCGCATGAAAAACGAGGCTAATGAATTCGCTAAGAAAAATGGAATGAACACGAAGGTCACCTTCTTGCCTTTCTTCATTAAAGCGGCCATTTGGAGTTTAAAAAAATATCCAATTCTAAATGCCTCTCTCGATGAAAAGACAAATGAGATCGTGATTAAAAATGATTATCACTTTGGAATTTCTGTGCAGACTCCAGACGGGCTGATGGTCGCGGTCGTCAGAGACTGTGATCGCAAAAATATTTTTGAGATCGCAAGTGACATTCAAGCGGTGGTTGAGCGCGCGCGCACGAAGAAAGCGAGCACTCAAGATCTTACCGGATCAACCATCACGATCACGAATGTCGGTAGCATCGGCGGTCTTCATGCGACACCAGTGATTAACTTTCCCGAGGTGGCTATTTTGGGAATGTATGAAATTAAAAAACGACCGGTCGTCAAAGAAATCAATGGTGAAGATCAGATTGTGATTCGACCGATGATGTATGTGAACATCACCTGTGATCATCGTATTGTTGATGGCGCGATTGCCGCAGAGTTTTTGAAATCTCTCGTCAACAATTTGGAGAACCCAGCCAGAATGGCTTTTTGGTAAAGATTGTTTTTTAAATTTTTGTAATTCAGAAGATTTTTAAGAAAGGATAGAGAATGAAAAAGTTTGATGCAGTGGTAATTGGTGCAGGCCCAGGCGGATATGTGGCGGCGATTCGTCTGGCTCAGTTGGGCAAATCGGTAGCGCTCATTGATCGAGATAATCTCGGCGGCACTTGTTTAAATTGGGGATGTATTCCTTCAAAAGCTCTTATTCATGCGGGCCATCTCTATGAAAGTCTTCACGGGCCAGCGAAAGAAATGGGCTTTAGCTACAGCAATTTAAGTTTAGATCTTAAAAAGCTGGTGGAGTGGAAAGACGGTGTAGTTCATAAGCTCACTTCTGGAATTGCAGGACTTTGCAAGCGTCACGGGGTTGAAGTTTTTATGGGCACAGCCAGCTTCAAATCAAAGACTGAGTTAGAAGTTGTTCTTAACGACTCAGGAAAAAAAGAAAAAATTGAATTCGTAAAAGCCATCATTGCGACAGGATCCACCTCGGGTAGTCTGCCAGGAGTGGAGCTAGACTCCGACACGATTGTTACGAGCAAAGAAGCTTTGAGTTTGAAAAAAATTCCAAAGAAACTGATTTTGATTGGCGGCGGCTATATCGGAATGGAGTTGGGTTGTTTTTATTCAATGCTTGGCACCGAGGTCGTGGTCTTGGAATATGCTCCGCAAATTTTGGGAATGACTGATGCGGATTTAGTGAAAGTTGTTGAAAAAACCATGAAGGCGCGCGGCGCGAGCATTCACACAGGCTTTCAAGTTCAAGAAGTTTCGAAGCGAGGCAAGAAAGCCTATGTCAAAGGCAAAGCCCAAGGCGGCGAAGAGATGACCTTTGAGGCCGATGTGGTTTTGATGAGTGTCGGTCGAAAGCCTTTCACCGATCATTTAGGAATCGACAAAGCCGGAGTGCAAAAAGACACGAAAGGTTTTATTCCAGTGAATGATTCTCTTCAAACGAATGTGCCTAATATCTATGCCATTGGAGATGTGACACCAGGGCCGGCTTTGGCACATCGAGCTTCGCATGAAGCTTTGATTGCGGCGGCTCATTTGTCGGGTGACGCTCAATCGGTGATTGATTACAAAGTGATTCCTTCGGCGATTTTCACAACGCCAGAGATTGCCTCTGTCGGGCTCACTGAAAAAGAAGCCAAAGAAAAAGGTTTAGACGTGAAGGTGGGCAAATTTCCTTTTGCGGCTTTGGGTCGAAGTTTGGCTAACGCCAACGCTGAGGGCTTTTGCAAGGTGATTGGTGATGCGAAAACGGATGATCTTTTAGGAGTTCATATTGTGGGCCCAGACGCCGGAAATCTCATTGGTGAGGCGACTTTAGCCATTGAAATGGGTGCAAGCGTTGAGGATTTATCGTTAACGATTCATACGCATCCAACTTTTCCCGAGGCCTTGATGGAAGCGGCAGAAGTGTATTATGGTCACGCCATTCATGTCTTTCAGCCCGGAAAATCCGCAAAAGAGCCCAGCAAGAGAGCCAGCGCGTAACGAGCAAGGCTCTTGGCAAAGCTTTCGATTTCTTGATGGCTCAAAGAGCTATCAAGAAATTTGGGACTTTCAAAAGGCTCAACTTACAGAGATCGCTGAGGGTCGAGCTCCTGAAGCTTTGATTTTTTGTGAACACGAGAGACTTTTAACCAAAGGCAAACGAAGTTCAGCCGAGAATCTGCTTCAAAAATCTTTGCCGGTTTATGAAATCGAGCGGGGTGGAGATTTTACGTGGCATGGGCCGGGCCAGCTTGTGATCTATCCCTTGTTTTATCTTCAAGGAGAATTTTTTCCAAAGGGGCTTCATGCTTTTCTTCGATTTTGGGAAGAAGTGCTTATTCAAGTGCTTAAAGATTTTCAATTGGAGGCGGGAAGATTTGGCCCGACTGGGGTTTGGATTAAAAATTCTAGATCAGAGAGAAAAAAAATAGCGAGCATGGGGATCGCGGTTCGAAAATGGATCACTTATCACGGCATTGCTCTTAATGTTTCAAACTCGCTTGAAGATTTTAAAATGATTCGACCCTGTGGCTTTGAATCAGAAGTGATGACGAGCTTAGAAAATGAAGGAGTCTCAAAAAGTCTCTTGGAGTTGAGTCATTTGATTGAAGAGAAGGCAAGGTCTTTGCTTCAACTTGAATCAAGGGGCTAAGCGCTTTTAATCGCAGGCAGCGAACTCATAAGACTGCCCATTTTTTTCAAAATACTTTCAACAACAAGCTTCGCGAGGAGTGGCTGGCGATCTTGAATTTTTTTCCAGTTTTCTGACGTGAGCACCCAAAAGCTACAATCGCTTAAGGCTGTGGCAGAAATTTTCTTCTCAGTTTGAGACAGCAAAGAGAGCTCGCCGAGGCTCTCACCGGGCTGGTATTTTAACTCGATCTGAGCCGTTTGAATTTTGAGTGAGCCTGAGTCGAGAATATAAAGTTTGCTCTCAGCGGCTTTTTCAAAAAACAAGGGTTCACCTTGAGGCAGATTTTGCTTTTCAAGATAAAAAGCAAAGGCCGCGCGTTCTTGCAGACTCCAATGAGAGCTTAGGGCACAGATTTCAAGGCTTGAAAATTTTCCCACAGACAGAGGCTAACGCGTTCGTGATTTTCGAGCAAGTTCGGCCTCGATTTCAGCGACTTTTTGCCGGTAAAGCGGAAACAAAAGCACGCCGGCGAGTGCGCCAAAAGAATCGGCAATCAAGTCATAGAGATCGACCGAGCGGCCCATTGATTGAGACTGAAGGCCTTCATCGAGCAAGCCAAAGAGAATAGCGATCAAGAAGGCGATCACTTGAGTGGTTAATTTTCTTTTCGGATTTTTTTTAAAGCCTGCAAAAACTAATCGAGCCGTTAAAAGCGTGAGCCCTAAAAAATAAAAAAAATGAAAAATCTTATCAATCCCCCAAAGATCAAACTTGGGCAGTTCGTCGGCTGAGCGAGTGGAGAGAAAGATCAAAAAGATAGCGGCCAAAAGCCAGGGCAAGAAATATCGAATAAAAATTTTCATGCGATTTTAATTCGAAACTCTTGGGCCGTCAGCCAAGAGTGCGTCGAATCGGTGATTTCAGCTTCGATGAGATCGCCCACTAGATAGTGAGCTTGGCTAGGAACATGATCGACACGATTTGTTCGAGTGCGCCCTGTCCAAAAATTGGAATTCGATTTCGAAACTCCCTCAAGCATGATCTCTCGAACCTGATTCAAATCTTCAGCGTATTTTTTTCGACTGATCTCTTTTTGAAGAGCTTGAAGCTCTTGAATGCGCTCTGATTTTTCTTCTGGAGAAACATCATCTTCCCACTGAGCCGATCGAGTGTAGGGTCGAATGCTATATTTAAAACTATAAACATTATCAAACTCGACTTCTCTTACGACACGCAAAGTCGACTCAAAATCTTCTCTGGTCTCTCCCGGAAAGCCCACAATGATATCCGTAGAGAGTGCAATGCCGGGGCAATATTTTTTTACCATCTCCATTTTTTTCAAATAAGACTCGATGCTATAAAACCGACGCATCTTTTTCAAAACTTGATCGCTGCCCGCCTGAAAGGGCAAATGCAAATATTCACAAAGAATCGAAAGATCACGAAAGTCTTTGGCAAGCTCTTCATCAAAGTCTCTGGGATGCGAGGTTGTGTATCGCAATCGCTTAAGACCTTGAAGTCGCCCTGTTTCTGACTCTTTTTGAAACATCACCAAAAGCTCATGCAAACTTGTGGGCTTGCCCGCATGGTCTTTGCCCCAATAAGAGTTTACGTTTTGACCAAGCAGCATGATTTCTTTCACGCCCGTGCGAACTAAATCAGAGGCTTCGTTTATAATCTCTTCAGGTGTTCGACTAAACTCGCGACCTCTAGTGAAAGGTACAATGCAATAAGAGCAAAATTTATCGCAGCCATTAGTAATCGTTAAAAAGGCTTGTGATTGAAACTCCGGACGACTTTTCGAAACCAAGTTATCAAATTCATCTGATTCCACTTCGTCTTGCCAAAACTTTTCGATCATCTTTGGAATCTCTCGATAATCGTTTGTTCCAAAAGCGAAATCTAAAAATGAATGCCGCTTGAGAAGTTTCGGTCCTTCCGTTTGACCCACACATCCCCCAAAGCCAATCACCTTGCGAGGATCTTTTTTCTTAAGTTGCGCCAAACGACCCAAAAAACTTAGCGCCTTGGTCTCTGATTTTTCACGCACCGAGCAAGAATTGATCAGCAACAAATCGGCTGACTCTGCGTCTTTTGATTTTTGAAAACCCCGAGCCTCCAAAAGACGATACATCTGATCGGAGTCATACTCGTTCATTTGGCAGCCGTAGGTTTGAATAAATACGCGACGCATCTTTAAATTTTGCTGTATCAAATGAAGTTCAGTCTGCCAATCAGCTTCATCAGGGAGCTGGAGCTTCTTTAAGAATTTCAAGTCTTTGAAGGCCGTCGGTCGGCGTGCATCGAGCATCGGGCAAGATCTTACGAATCAGGCCGCTTAAGACTTTTCCAGAGCCGACTTCAACGAAATCTTCGATGCCCTCGCGACCCACAAAACGCACACTTTCTGACCACAAAACTGGCTTATAAACTTGCTCGGCAAGATTCGAGCGAATTTCTTCAGGCTGAGACTGAATCTGCGCACTCACATTCGCGATCACGGGCACTTTCGGGCTTTCGATTTTGATTTTTTCAAGCGTGGTAGCAAGCTTGTCACCGGCAGGCTTTAAAAGTGAGCTGTGAAAGGGCCCTGAGACCTCTAATCGAGCAAAACGCCTGACTCCAAAATGAGAAGCCTTTTTCTCAGCCTCTTCGATGGCTTGGCGATGCCCCGAAATCACGACTTGCCCAGAACAATTAAAAACCGAGGCCTCCACTCGATAAGTATCATTTGAGGCCTCTTTGCAAAGATTCACCGCTTCTTCATCGCTCGCGCCCACGAGGGCCGCCATCGCACCTTCGCCCGCAGGCATGGCCTCGTTCATGAATTTTCCTCTCTGATAGACCACTCGAAGAGCGTCTTCAAAGCTGAGCGAGCCTGCCGCAACAAGCGCCGAATATTCGCCGAGGGAATGCCCAAGGCAATAACTTGGTCGAATATCATGCGCTTCAAGCCATCGATTCATGGCAACGCTGCAAACCAAAAGGGCGGGCTGAGTGACCTCGGTGTGCTTGAGTTTTTCGGCGGGACCCTCTTTCATCAAAGTCGAGATTGAAAAATCCAAAATTTCATCGGCGAGCTTAAGATGCTTTTCATAGAGCAATTTAAAATCTTCAAAACGAGTCGCTAGTTCGAAGCCCATTCCAGGAGATTGAGAGCCTTGGCCGGGGAAGATAAAAGCTAATTTCTTCGTCATGCTCTATTTTTGACAGCATCGAGCTCTCGTTTCAATCCTCAAAGAGGGCTTTCTTTCGAAGCAAAAAAGCCGTAAAGAAGCGTGGTCATGTTTTCTCTTGGCCCCTTCAAAGTCAAACAGCCTTTTCTCTTGGCACCGATGGCAGGCATCACCAATTCGCCATTTCGGCGCTTGATGAAGCGTCAGGGCTCAGCCCTTGTGATTTCAGAGCTGATCTCGGCCAACGGAATTCAATACGGCAATGAAAAAACAAAAGAGCTTTTAAGTTTTCATGAAGACGAGCGACCCCTCGGCATTCAGCTTTTCGGAGAGAGCCGCGATTCTTTAGTCAGTGCAGCAAAGCATGTGGAGTCTTTAGGCGCCGATTTTGTAGACCTCAATTTGGGCTGTCCCGTTCCAAAGGTTGTAAAAAAAGGTGGGGGAAGTGCCATGTGTCGAAATCTTCCGCTTTTGGCCGATGTGCTCTCATCGATGAAGAGAGCTATTTCAATTCCGCTCACCATTAAAATTCGAACGGGCTGGGATTTACAAAGCATCAATGCGCATGAGGTGGTGCAGGTGGCTTATGATTCTGGAGTGAGCTGGGTGGCGATTCACGGGCGCACACGCTCTCAGCAATACACGGGGCATGCCGATTGGAATTTGATTGCTGAGGTGAAGGCCAAATCAAAACTTCCTATCATCGGAAACGGCGATATTCTTTCAGCGAAGCAGGCACTCGAAACTTATCGCCAATATGGAGTGGATGCGGTGATGATTGGGCGCGCCGCGCTTAGGAACCCCCTAATTTTTCGACAGCTTGAAGCGCTGATGGAGCGAAGAGATGGCGATGAAGTTTTAGGCGAGAGCTTTTTCGAGCTGTTGAGAGAGCAAAAAATGCTGCTAGAGGAGTCGGCCTCTTCGCATGTGGCCCTGATTCAATCAAAGAAGTTTCTCTCGTGGTATGCCTCGGGGCACTCGTCTTGCCACGATTTTCGAAAAGAAATCTTTCAAATGAAGGGCTTCGAAGAGGT
>JBMTHG010000057.1:0-9434 GCA_049436045.1 Bdellovibrionota bacterium | reverse complement strand
CTGAAGTTCAACGAAAAGCTTTCTTTGATCTAAAAGAGCGCATGGATAAAGATGAGATGATTTTAGACACTCGATCGAATGACGTGGATCTTCTGCCCGAGATTCATTTTCTGCCTGACCGAAAAAAAGCTGCTGATCGCGGAGTTGAAATCGCTTCCATTGCAGAGGCCATCAATTTGGCTGTGGGTGGAGTGACAGCAACTCAATATACAAACGAGGGTCGACGCTTTGATGTTTTTGTTCAGCTCGAAGAACAAGGGCGTCGTCAAAAATCAGATCTGAAAGACCTTTTGATTCGAAATAATCGCGGTGAACTTTTGCCACTGCTTGAAGTGGTTGAAATTAAAGAAAGCTTTGGCCCCCAAAAAATCTATCGGGAAGATCGTGTAAAAGGAATTCGCGTCGATGCTTCGATCGCAGAAGGCGGAAAACTCGGCGATCAAATCAAAAAAATCGAAGCTTGGGCGGATGAAATTTTACCAAATGACTATTTTATAAAATTTAGCGCATCTCCCTCTGAGAAACTTTGGGAGGCCCTCATCATCATGGCTTTGGGGCTATTGGTAGCTTATCTTGTGCTGGCGATTCAGTTTAACTCATTCATCGATCCATTATTAGTTTTTCTGGCCGTGCCCTTTGGACTAACGGGCTCTGTGGCCGCCTTGTTTTTTGCACAGCAGAGTCTAAATCTTTATAGTGCCATTGGAATTCTTTTAACGATGGGAATCGTCATGAAAAATTCTATTTTGTTGATTGAGTTTACTAATCAGCTTCGAGATCGAGGTCTTGCCATTCTTGAGGCCATTAAAGAAGCTTCTCGCACTCGCCTTCGCCCTATTCTCATGACGAACTTGGCAACTCTGGCGGCAGCTTTGCCTCCGGCTTTGGCTCTTGGCCCTGGCGCTGAAACTCGAATTCCCATGGCCATTGCCATCATCGGCGGCGTCTTTCTTTCTGTGATCTTCACACTCTATGTGGTGCCCTGTGCTTATCTTTGGCTACGTCCGCATCGCTTGCCTCCTGTAGCCATTGAAAAAATTCAGCAAAAGCAAGCTTCATAATCAAAGAGCTTCGTCTTGCCAGCTCAAGATAATTTTCGTTGAGTGTGATAGATGAATCTAACGCCCAACAATCTGCTGCAGCTTCAAGATGCAACGAAAAGCTTCGGTGCTCAGCTTTTGTTTGAGATGGCTTCATTTTCGATCAATGAAAATGAACACGTTGGGGTGATCGGCCCAAATGGTGCCGGAAAAACCAGTCTTTTTCAAATTCTAGCGGGTGAGCTTGATCTTGATTCGGGCGAAGTCATCAAATCAAAAGGACTTCGAATTGGATATCTGAAACAACATGATCTTTGGGATGAGAATCAAAGCCTCGATTCTTTTTTGGCTTCGGGCACAAGTCTTCCGCTCTGGGATTTAAAAAAAATTGGCTTAGGATTAGGCCTTCGAGAAAAGCAGTTTCAAATGCCCATCAAAAGCTTAAGCGGCGGCTATCGAATGCGCGCCAAGCTCTTGCATCTTATAGGGCAAGAGCCCGATCTTATGCTTCTTGATGAGCCCACAAATTATTTAGACCTTGAGACTCTTTTAGTTTTAGAAAAGTTTCTTCAAAATTATGAGAGAGCATTTCTACTCATATCGCACGATCGAGAATTTTTAAGGCGAACCACCGACCATATTCTTGAAATCGAAAATGGTGAATTTACAAAATTTAATGGCAATATCGACGATTATTTCGAACAAAAGCAATTGCTTCGCGAACAACTTGAAAAACAAGCTTTAAGCCAGGCTCAAAAGCGAAAAGAGATTTTAGATTTCGTGGCTCGATTTGGCGCCAAAGCTTCGAAAGCTCGTCAGGCTCAGAGCCGCCTTAAACGCCTTTCGAAATTTGAAAAGATTGAACTGAAGAAACTTCCCGTGATGGCGAAGATCAGAATTCCCGAACCCTCAAAGACAGGGCGCATCGCCATTGAAGTGAATGAAGCAGAGCTCGGCTATTCTGAAAAGACTGTGATTCACAATCTCAATTTGAAGATTGAATCCAGTGATAAAATTGGAGTTGTGGGTCTTAATGGAGCAGGAAAATCTACTCTTCTTAAAAGTTTGGCGCGTGAAATTCCTCTCATTGATGGAAAAATGGAATATGGCTATCAAGTGGAATCGGCATTCTACGGCCAGCATGTCACCGAACGTCTCAACCCAAATGACAGCGTTTTAGATTCTCTTCAAAAAACAGCCGATTCAAAAGTTCGACCTCAAGAGATTCTCGATCTTGCTGGCTCTCTTTTGTTTTCGGGAGATCGCGTGAAGAAAAAGATTCATGTGCTCTCAGGTGGAGAAAAAGCTCGTGTGGCGCTGGGGCAAATTTTACTGCGACGAGCTCCCCTTTTGATTTTAGATGAGCCCACCAACCATCTCGATTTCTATACGGTTGAAGCTTTAACTCAGGCCCTTGAGGAATATGCAGGAAGCCTTATCATCGTGAGTCACGATCGAGGCTTTATCGGTCGAATCTCAACAAAGATTCTCGAAGTCAACTCTGGCCGACTTCATCTCTATCCTGGGAGCTATGAAGACTATGTGTGGTCTCTTGAAAAACGTCAGGAGTCTGGAGAAATTTTAGAAGAAGCTTCTGCAGATGTGCAAAAGGCCCACACAAAAGCAAAGCCGATCCCTCGCCAAACAGAGGCCTCAGCGTCGAAGCCATCTGCGTTTTTTCGAAATCAAATCAAAGAGCTTGAGTCTCAAAGGCGTGGTCTTGAAAAAGACATTTCGGAATTTGAAAGAAAAATCAAAGCGATCGAAACTCGCCGAAATCAACAAACAGAAGAGCTTCAAAGCGCCAATCCCCAAAAGGCATCTCAACTAAGCCTCGAGATTTCACTTTCGCAGAAAAAAATGGAGGAACTCGAAGCTCAATATCTCGAAAAGCTTGCAGAAAAAGAAGAAATAAAGCTGAAAATTCAAGAGCTTAAGTAAGCCACCTGCGCCCACTTCGCACCTGCTTCGAAGTCTGATAGAAGCTGTTAACTTTTGAATGTTGTTTAATCTTTTCATCGCAAGCTTTCTTGTCGCCTCTTTCGAGTCTCGTGAGACTCGCGCCTTTTGTCAGAGTTCCCTGACAAGCTTGCACTTGGGTCTTGAGACCTCTGATGATCAGAGCTTCATCAGCAAGTGGGAGGAGTCTTTTCATCAGACGGCCGTTTCATCCTTCAGCGTTCCTATTGATCTCGATAGTTTCATTTCTGATATGTCGTATCTCTTGGCATTGCTTTCAAAAAATGAAGTTGAGTTTTTTTTCGAAGAGTTACAGAAGAAAAGCTCTGCTTTTTTAAACAAAAATTTTGGGAGACACTTCATCGATTGGCTGCGAAAACTTGATGAGAAAGAGAAAAAACTTCTTAAAGGAATAATGGCAGGCAAGTCTTTTAAGAGCCGAAACTCTAAGGCGTCTCAGATTAGATTTAAATTGGAACAGTATTTACCGCGGGATTTCAGCGGTCAGATTAAGCTTTTTCGAAAATTCATAAATGAATACTCCTTGATGCGCGGCACTTCAAAATCCATTGAAGAGGTGATCGACACAGAGGGAAGAGTTCTGATCGAACAACTTCGCAAACGAAAATTGATTCATTGGAATCGAAAAGAAGGCGAAGAGATTTGGGTAGATGATTTAGTGCCCTTAGAGTCTCTTCAAAATGAGCAGCTCCCCTTACTTTTTGCGATTACTCCAAATTCTAAAACTAAGAAAATGGATCTCTTCGTAGCGATTGATCCGGAATCACGAGACTTCGAAAAAGATCAACTAAATTCAAGCTTAGAATCTCAGATCAATCTTTATACGGTTCATAGCCACGTCGCACGAGGACAAAATGTGATTTATAGCGGAATTCTTTGGGTGAATCTTAAAGGAGATGCGACTTATGCCAGCTTAGAGAGCGGGCACTATATGCTTCCGCGAATCAAGGCTATCGAGACTGCTGTTAAGGCCGAGCTTAGTATTCCGAAGGCTCAAAATGTTTTGGAGACTTTGGCCGAGAGAGACCGTTTGCAATTGGCGAAGCTGCTCATTGAAGACTTTGGACTTCGGTTTCTAGATTTTGATCGACTTTCTGATAGATTTTTTGTTCGTCAAAACGAATGGCTAAGCTTGTTTCCTCGATATTCTGATCGATAAAGACTGAGCCAATCATCGAGCTCTTCAGAGGGAATGGTATCGAGAGCTAAGTTCATTTTCTCTAGCATTTTAAACTGAGCTCGAAGATGTTTTTCATAAAAGCTTGAGACGATTTTCAGCTCTTTTTTTATCTCAAACTGATCAAAGGAATTTTTTTTGAACTGCGCCTCGAAAAGCAAATCGCATTTTTTTAAAAAGTCTTTGCTCTGACCCCGAAGAAAAGCTTCAAACAGATCTATCCACTCTGGAAAACTTTGGTTTTCAGCAAAAGAAAGACTTAATCGCCTGGAGCTTTTTTGAAATCCCCATTCTTTTGCATCTCGATGAATAAGCTTCAAAATCAATTTTAAAACTTGTGTAATGGAGTCAAAAAACTCGCGGCAATCTCCTCTGCCTTTAAATGCACCAAAAACTAAATCATCTGCTCGCCCCTGCAAAAATTTCTCGGTGGTGATCTCAAAGATCATCGCCGACCTTGAGGCTCGAAGAACAAAATATCGATAGAGCTCTGGGTTTTTATTCAGCACATTGAAGGGAGGCTTTTTCTCTCTTAAAACTTTATTTTCATGTAAAAAAGCTTGGAGCTCCGAGGCCAGCACTTGAATCTCGATTCGATCGACTTGATTGAGCAGGTTTTTTAGCTTTCTCTGAGCTCTTCGCTTTTTTGAAAGCGCATAATATCGATAAGACTTCAATCTCGCCTGAAGTGATTTCGCCTTGCCCACATAAAGTAGAGCCCCTGTCGAATCATACATGAGATAGATTCCTGGCTTTGAAGGAAGATCACGAAAGAAGCTGAGCGAAAACTTCTCGATAAATCGCGAACCTAGCCTTGATACTTTCTTGAGAGCCGGCATCTACTTCTTGATAACCCGCCGGTGAAAAAATCAAAACTGCTAATTTGAAAGCTTAGGCGACCCCAGCTTGTTTCGCCTCTTTTATCCGAGTTCCATGAAGCTCATAGAGCTTTAGCTTCGTATAAAGATGCGACCGATCCATTTTTAGAGACTGCGCCAACTTTGAAATATTGCCAGAGTGTTTTGAATAGGCCTCTTTTAAAATCGACTTCTCAAATTCTGCTACAAGATCATAAAAACTTTCTTGAGCGCTTGATTCTCTTTCTGGAAGCTTTTGCACGATGGTCAGCTCTAAAGATCGATTATCCAAGAACTTCGGCGGAAGATCACAGACATCAATCTCATCGAGATCTGAGACCACGCTAAGATACGAAATCAAGTTTTGAAGCTCGCGGATGTTTCCGGGCCAACGATAAAGCTTGAGCTGATCGATGGCTGCCTCCGTAAAGAAAATCGACCGAGCACAGTTCTTTGTGAAATGCGCGAGCAGAATATCAAAATCTTCTTTTCTCTCTCGTAGAGGAGGCAAACTTAAAGGAACAACATTTAATCGTTGATAGAGATCTTCAATGAACTTTCCCTCTTTTACCAATGTTTCTAAATTTTTGTTTGTTGCACAAATGACTCGAAAGTCGAGCGAGATCACCTTTGAAGAGCCTAGGCGAACAATTTCTTTTTCTTGAATCACACGAAGAAGCTTTTGCTGAATTTCAATTGGCATATTCGCAATCTCATCAAAATAGATGCTGCCGCCATTGGCTTCTTCAAAGGCACCTTTTCGTCTCTCCGCGGCTCCCGTGAAGGCTCCTTTTTCGTGACCAAAAAGAATGCTCTCTGCCATCGAGCTTTGAATGGTGGCAGAGTCGACCGCCACAAAAGCTTCTAAGTTACCATCTTGATCTTCAGCTCTTAACTGTCTGGCCACGACTTCTTTGCCGCTGCCCGTTTCGCCCGTGATGACAACATTCAATCGGGAGTTTCGAACTTTTTCAATAGTCTCACGAAGACTTTGAATCGAATTAGATTTTCCTAATAGTGTCTTTTCATTTTGAGCCTTTTTTATCTCATTGACGAAACGCCGACGATTCGTCGACAACTTTCGAAATTGAGTCACTCGATCAAGAGAGAGCTTCCAATCTTCGGGGTCAGCTCCCTTGTAAATATAGTCAACGGCTCCTTTTCGCATCGCTTCTTGCACAATCTCAAACTCGCGATTTCCGCTGATCATCATGATGCTAAGATCGGGCTCTAGAGCAAAAAACCGTTCCATATATTCAAGACCATCTTGATCGGTTCGAAGCCCCACATCGAGCAGCATCACATCCACAGAATTTCTCTTTAAGATTTGAATGGCCTCTTCTCCATCGGATGCCGTTAAGACATCAAAATCATTGGAGAAAAAATCTTTTAAACTAAGACACAGGTCACGATCGTCGTCGACGACCAAAAGTTTCCTCATTGTTCCTCTCATTGCCGACCTCTCTTAGCCAAAGCTTGGTATGGGGTCAAATGTTCGAAGTTAAAATTACTTGATTTGAAGGCGAAACCTGCTAACTAGCCCTCGAATGATGGGCCTTCTCTCTTCATTTTTCGCACTTCATCTGGCTTTAAGTCTAGGAATTCGCTCTGAAAGCATCGACGAAAAGCCCAAATCCCCAAAAATCAAAATTTTATCAGTCTTTGCTGAGCCCGAACGGCCCTCGCCTGATCGTCGCTCTGCCCATCTTTATGGCTTTGAATTAGCCTTAGGAGAGCATACTGAGCTTAAAGAAAAGATTGAAATCCTTGATATCAGCCTTCCCCGCCCACTGAGTGAAGCGGCATCTGTCGCTCAAAATGCGATTCAAACTCACAAGCCTGACGTGATCATCGGAGGATCAACTTCGAATCACGCTTTTGTGCTGGGTGAGCTGGCTGATCAAAATCAGATTCCTTTTGTCACGCCTTGGGCGACTCACCCCGATGTGACGAGACGAAGTTCTCATACTTTTAGAACCTGCTTCAACGATCATTATCAAGCCACCAAGCTTGTTGATTTCATCATGGATGAAAAATCCCTTCGATCAGGACTCATTCTGACCAACGAGAAAGAGAGTTTTTCAGTAGGGTTTTCTCAAATTTTTGAAAATCGATTCAAAGAAAAATCTGGCAAGAAGTTGCATCGCATTTCATACCGAAATGAAAATGAGTTAACGACAGAGGATTTTAAAAAGCTCGAAGCTTCGAAGATTGAATTCGTTGTGATTCCGACCTATGAGGTAGAAGCCGCTGCCATTGTTTCAAAATTAGGCTCAGCTCTCTCAAAAGGCGTTCAATTTTTTGGACCCGACAGTTGGGGTGAAGGACGAATTATCAACAGCGTTTTGCAATCTTTGCCGAATCCCCCTCAAGCCTATGTGGTCAGTCACTGGTCGGCAGATTCTAGTCATCCCAGTAACCAAAAATTTTTAAATCAACTTCAGGCAAAGAATTTTCAGCTTAACGAGAGAATCAGTCTGGCCTCGATTGCCATGAGCTTCGATGCACTGCAGGTGGTATTAAATGCCATCAGAGTCAGCGACAACAAATCGAAGTCCTCCATTTTAAGCGCCCTAAAAAACACAGATGTTTTAATTTCTCGAGGTCGACTGCAGATCAAAGAGCGTCAACCTGAATCCTTGCCCCTTTTTATTAACGAAATGACCCAGCAGGGGCCTAAATTTGTGAGAGCTTTTTGATGTCGAGCTTAGATTTAAGAAAGCGCTTATTTCGAACTCAAGATCGAATTTTTTTAACGGCGATTTTGGGTCAACTTGTCTTAATGGCTTTAATTTTATTTTCAGCCGCTTGGCTTTATCTTCGCCAATCGAATCAAAATGCCGAATCACAAATTGCTTCCAATTTTAAGGGCTGGGAATCACGAATGGCAGAGGCCGTTTACACAAATCGAATCACCCGACTTTGGGAGAGCACTTCACTTCCTATTCTTGATGAATTTGAAACCTCTCTAAGAATCAATGGCATTGAAACTGAAGTTGAGCTGAAAAGTTGCGAGACGACTCCCTATTTGGGCCAACTTTATTTTCCGCTGGTTTTAGGAAACATTCAGCTTCAAGAGTGCATTGTCGTGACGAAAATAAGTTCGAAGGCATTTCAGGCAGCCATGGCAGCGATTCTCATTGCATTACTTTCAACTCTTGTGACTTTGTTAGGATGGTTTGTGGCTCGTGGAAGACTTCGCTCTCGGCTTTTGGATCCTCTCGTCGAGACGATTGCAAAAGATGCGAGAGATGTAGCCGTTGGAAAAATGGCCTCACAGCTAGCCCACGATATTCGATCACCCTTAGCCGCTCTGAATATTGTGATCAAAGATATTCAAAGTATTCCTGAGAGCAAAAGAACGATCATTCGAAGCGCTGTGAATCGCGTTCAAGACATTGCGAACAATTTATTATTGAAAGAGCGTCAGAATGAATCTTCTGAAAAACTTTCTGTAGAGCTTCTCTCGAGTTTGATCGATAGCCTCATTACTGAGAAGCGAACTCAATATCGTGATTTTTTGAATCTTGAGATTCAGTTTCATCTATCACAAAATTCTTATGGTATTTTTGCGAAGATCTACCGACCTGAATTTTTAAGAGTCGTTTCGAATTTAATTGATAATGCAGTTGAAGCTCTGCCAGAGCACCAGGGGTTCATTGAAGTGAGTCTAAAGAATTTGCCGGGCGGAAAGTTCATGTTAGAAGTGAAAGACAACGGCAAGGGAATCTCAACGGAGAACAAAAATCTGATTTTTGAAAGAGGTTTTAGTTTAGGCAAGAAGCGCGGTTCGGGATTGGGCCTTTCTTTTGCAAAAGAAGTGATTCAAAAATACTCAGGCCAAATTCATGTTCACTCTGAAGAGGGGCTTGGCTCACGTTTTCAGATTTGGATGAAAAAAGAAGCTCCTCCCGTCTGGTTTTTGGAGGAGATCAAATTGCAAAGAGGAATGAAAGTGGCTGTTGCTGATGACGACATTGCGATTCATCAGATTTGGTCGGGGCGCTTTAAATCATCAAAGGCTGAGATTGAGATTTTCAATTTTTCAAGTCTTGAAGATTTAGAGTTAAGTCTTTCGAAGTCTCAAAATTCCTATGACCTCTTTTTGATTGATTATGAGTTTGTCGGCAGTCACGA
The DNA here is from genome assembly GCA_049436045.1 of Bdellovibrionota bacterium. Lineage (GTDB taxonomy): Bacteria > Bdellovibrionota > UBA2394 > UBA2394 > UBA2394 > JBMTHG01. Next base: position 243 of record JBMTHG010000057.1, on the reverse strand, counting down.
AACTGGGCTTCAGTGGATTCAAAGAAAAGAGCTTCAATCAAAAGCGGTTTTGGTGACGAGTCGCTTTGAAGAGCTAAACATCAAGACCCAATGTGAAAAAATGAGCCTGAGACTTTTGCCCAAATCTCTTTCGGCCTATGTTCCGATTTCTTTTGAGAAAACTGAGATTCAACCTCTGCATCACTCAGCTTGAAAACCGGCCGAGGGAAAAAGGCGAAGATTAAATGGCGGGGCCGAAGGGAC
>JBMTHG010000056.1:0-9833 GCA_049436045.1 Bdellovibrionota bacterium | reverse complement strand
GAAACAAATTCGCTATAGTCATATTTTGATCGATGAAAAAGCGGAAGACTCGTCTTGTCAGTCCAAGTGATTCCAGAAATCGCCCAAGAATCATCGCAGTGCAAAGAATGATTCATACGAGTCCAAACATCTAAAAAACGATCGGCATAATCTGACGCCGAATCACAGGCATCAGAGAAAGAGCTATAAATATGCGCTTCATAAGATTCAAGTGCGGCTGGAAGATAAATGGGTCCCGTTAAGTTGTCAGAGCCTTCAAAGTTTCGATGAAGAACAACTCCTGGCTGAAAAATGCTTCCTTTCTCAACGAGAATGTTAAAGTCCATACTCTCAAGACTCTCATTTCGATAAGCCATCACTCGTCCAGCAATTCGACTCGGCTGATAATTCGCAGAAGAAAGAAGGCAAGTTTTGTCAGCTGCGTCACATCGAAGCCCGCATTGACCATCGCACTCTATTCGAATAACGGCTCTCTCAGGAAGCCCCGGGTTAAGATCTAATTCACCACTACCGAACACTCTACTGAGAGTTAAATCAAAACACCCCGAGCAAGTCTCCGAGCTTTTGTTTGTAAAAACATATTTATAAATCGATCCATCAATCGGAAAGCTCGTTGCCAAACTTCTCTCGGAGCGAAATCCATACTTTAAAGCTTTGATCGCCTCTTGATAAACATATTCAACTGCAAAGCTCGCGGAGCGCTGATCAGCAATCGCTGTCTGCAGCTTTAAGTCTTGCTCCATTCGTTTAAAACGATAAAGTGACATTCCCACCATCACGACTAGCATCAAGACCGCAAAAACTAAGATGGCTCCAGCGGCTCGATCGCGATGTCTTTGATGAATGAAAGGCTTCACGATCATTTTCTACTCCATTAGCTCGTTCTTTGGAGCACTTGAAATCAAGTGAAGATATTTGAGAGTTTTCGATTTTAATGTTTTATGAGGATGCGCCGTCGCAGAGAATATTTCTTGATCAGAGACAAGACTAAACTCAACCCGCATCGATGCGAGATGCTCCCACTGGCAATTTGTTCCGGCCAAAAGAGGTTTTCTAGAACCGCTAATCGTCGACTCTAAGCAATCTGCCTCGGCGGTCCCATTGATATCTGAAAACCAATAACGAGCTTGCAGGCTATCAACCCGATTCGAAATTTGCTGCCAAGCGCTCGGATTATCTTTGATACTTTCCCAATCTCGGCCCTGACTTCTATAGAGACCACTCGTCAAACTGCCATTTCCAATTCGATAATACGTTAAAACAACTCTAAAAAGCTGTATGGGATTCGAAGAGTCGATGACGGACCACCCATAGGGAACCTCGTAGCCATTTTCTACATAGACTTCGAACATCGAGTCCTCCATAGAAGCCCCTTCAACTGCCATCACCCCCGTGAGGTCTCTGCGTTTAATCAAGACCGACTCTTTGCCGCGCTTTAGAATAAAGAAATCATCCTCAATCGTCGCAAGGGGTTCAGGATCTTCCTCAAGATAAATCTTTGGGACAGCTTCGCCACAAACACTTTCTTCCGCGCTCTCCATCTCGCACGCGAGAATGAATTCAAGTTTCGTAACCCTATAACTCTCAGCTGTCGAAAATTTTGGATCAATAATCATCATTCCAAGAACATCTGAAGATCCGAGGTCTGGCAGTTTATCCCCCACTGCCGCGGTCGAAACACCCAACATTTCTCCTTCGATATCCGAAAATCGAACAGCGTTTTGAATGTCATTCAAAATACCTTTCTCGATTTGTTTAGATATTGACCGAAACTCAGATTGCAAAGACGCCTCAATTTCTTTTCTTTGCAAACTACCATAGATCGTCATGGTCCCAGCCAACACGAGCCCCGCAAGAGCCGTTGAAACCAAGAGCTCTGTCATCGTAAATGCTTTGATTCGATTCTTAGACATCCCCACTATATGATATCAGATTCCTAGCCCCGCTCGAAAATCGTCAAAATATTGACAGCCTCGATTCACTCGAGTTGCATGAGCCTATGCTCACTTTCAACGACATTGTTCATGCTCGAAGAACGAACAAAAATTTTGATGGCTCAGCAGTCTCCAAAGATGATCTGCAACAGCTTCTCGAATGGGCGATTCGCGCCCCGAATCATCGACTGAATCAGCCATGGCGTTTCAGAGTTTTTGCGCAAGCCGCAGTCAATCAACTTTGCGCCGAGCTTCACCAGAAATGGTCAGATGAAGAGAAGAAAACTTATCAAGCTGCCTTTGATAAATTTTCAAAAGTCGGGGCGATGATTTATGTGAGTGTGCTTCGCGATGACAATCAAGAGATCGACCAAGAAAACTATGCGGCCGCCTGTGCCGCCACTCAAAACATTCTTTTGGGAGCCGCCTCTCTCGGCATTGAATCTTTTTGGAGCACCGGCAAGCTGATGAAGTGCCCCACTCTTCTTCGGTATTTGGAGTGGCAAGAGCAAAGCGAGCAATGGGTGGGAGCCATTTGGTTAGGCTATGGCCCCGCCGCCGAGCTTAAGCCGCGAAAGTCTTTAGAAGACGTAACGCGCTGGTGGTCTTAAGGTTGATTTTCATAAAAAATCCATAGAAATTTCATCGACCCCAAGTTCTTGAAACTGTTACTGATTGCTTATGAAACTTCATGAATTTCAAGCAAAAAGTATTTTAGAAAAATATAAAGTTCCGATCTCCAAAGGCTTCATGATCGAAAACGTCGATCAGGCCGTTGAGACTTATAATAAGCTGGGTTCGAAAGTGGTGGCGGTCAAAGCACAAATTCATGCGGGGGGCCGCGGAAAAGGCGGAGGCGTAAAATTGGCGAAATCAGCCGAAGAAGCGCTACAACACGCCAAGGCGATTTTGGGAATGACCCTCGTCACCCCCCAAACAGGCCCCTCTGGTCAGCTTGTTCGTAAGATTTATATTGAAGCGGGTGCCAACATTAAAAAAGAAATGTATCTGGCACTCTTACTTGATCGCGACTCTTCCAAACTGATGTTCATTGCTGCCGGTGAAGGTGGAATGGAAATTGAAGAGCTTGCAAAAACTAATCCTGAAAAAATTGCGCAGGTTTTGATCGATCCACTCATCGGCTTTCGTAGCTTTCAAGCGCGTGAGCTTGGAACCAAACTTGGTCTTGCTCCCGAGATTCATTCAAAGCTCTTTTCGCTATGTCAGGGAATGATCGAAGCCTACTGGAAGTCTGATGCTAGCTTGATTGAAATCAACCCCTTGGTTTTGACTGAAGAAGCTCAGCTTCTTGCTCTCGATGCGAAGATGACTCTCGATGACAACGCTCTCTTTCGTCAAAAGAGCATTTTAGAAATGAGAGATTTGCACGAAGAAAACGCTCTCGAGGTTGAAGCAAGTCAATATGGTCTTAACTACATCGCTCTCGATGGAGAGATTGGCTGCATGGTGAACGGGGCAGGTCTTGCCATGGCCACGATGGACGTGATCAAGCTTGCCGGTTCGGAGCCCGCGAACTTTTTAGATGTGGGTGGTGGTGCTACCGAAGAAGCTGTAACGGCTGCTTTTAAAATCATTCTCAAAGACACCAAAGTGAAAGCCATTTTAGTAAATATTTTTGGTGGAATCATGAGAGGCGATTATATCGCTAAGGGAATTCTCGGAGCGATCAAAGCCACCCAGCTCAACATTCCTCTGGTTGTTCGATTGCAAGGAACAAAATCAAAAGAAGGTCTAGAAATTTTAAAGGCCTCAGGTGTGGCCATTGAGACGGCAGAGACTATCGACGAAGCTGCCGAAAAAGTCGTTCGAGCCGCAAAGAAAGCTTAGGGAGAAAAAATGTCTATTTTAGTAAATGAAAAAACAAAACTTATCGTTCAAGGAATCACCGGAAAAGCGGGTTGGTTTCACACGAAGCTCTCGATTGATTATGGAACCCAAGTCGTCGGCGGAGTGACTCCAGGAAAAGGCGGAAGCTTTATGGAGGAAGCTTCTTATAAAGTTCCCGTGTTTGATAGCGTGAAAGAGGCCGTTGAAAAAACGGGAGCGAATGCCACGGTGATTTTCGTGCCGCCTCCTTTTGCAGCGGATGCCATCTTAGAAGCGGCTCACGCAGGAATCGAACTCATCGTGACAATCACCGAGGGCATTCCCATTAACGATATGATCGCTGTGAAAGAAGACCTCAAGCGCTTTCCCAACACTCTACTCGTTGGCCCAAATTGCCCAGGTGTAACGACGATTGGTGTGGGTCGAATTGGTATTCAGCCGGGCTCGATCGGCATCAAGGGCTCCATCGGCGTTTTGTCGAGATCAGGAACCCTCACGTATGAGGCCGTTGATCAAGTTTCTAGAGAGGGCCTTGGCGCCACGACCTGTGTGGGTATCGGTGGAGATCCGATTCACGGAGCGAATTTCATCGATATTTTAAAGCGTTTTAATGATGATCCTGAAACCAAAGGGGTTGTCATGATCGGAGAAATCGGAGGTTCTGAAGAAGAAGATGCTGCCGAATGGATTCGAAAAAACTTTAAAAAACCTGTAGTTAGCTTTATCGCGGGGGTTACGGCTCCTGAGGGCAAACGGATGGGTCACGCCGGCGCCATCACGTCAGGCGGCAAAGGCACCGCGCAAGGCAAAATGGAAGCTCTTCGCAAAGCTGGGGTTCGTGTGGTAGACAATCCTGCTTTCATCGGGCAGACCATGGCGCAACTCATGAAAAGTTTATAGCAAGAATTTGAAGACTCGAAATTTAGAAGGAGAAAGAAATGGAAAGAACTCTCAGTATCATTAAGCCGGATGGCGTTAAAAGAAACCTCATCGGAAAAATTTTGAACAAATTTGAAGAAGCGGGCTTAAAAATCGTTGCCATGAAACGAGTGCATCTCACTCGACCACAAGCAGAAGGTTTTTATGCCGTTCATAAAGAACGCCCCTTCTTTCCTTCACTTGTCGAGTACATGACGAGTGGGCCTGTTGTCGTTTCAGTTTTAGAAGGCGCGGATGCGATCAAAAAAAATCGTGAGATCATGGGGGCGACCAATCCAAAAGATGCTGCGCCAGGAACAATTCGAGCTGAATTTGCTGAGAGCATCGAAGCGAATACGGTTCACGGAAGCGATGCTCCTGAAACAGCTGCCTTTGAGATTCGATATTTCTTTAATTCAAGCGAGCTCGCCTAAAAAGAAGCCGCATGAGCGCAGAAGCCTCCACTCTCAACTTAAGCCCTCAGAAATTCGATTTTTTCGATGCTGACATTGATGAAGCCATCGAAAGAATCGGGTCTTTGGCCGGCAAAAAGTACCATGGAACTTCTGTCGTCACTTTTGTTTATAAGCACTTCACCAGTAGCTTTGATCAAATGACGTCTTTGAGCTTGAGCGCCCGTGAAAAACTAAAAGACCTCGTCGATATTAGCCCCCTGCCCATTCGAAGAAAGTTGATTTCAAAAGATGGCACCGTCAAATTTCTCTTCGAAGTTCAGACCATGAAGGGCCCTCAAGAAATCGAAGCCGTTTACATTCCTGATGATAGTCGAGTGACTTTGTGCGTGAGCTCACAAGTTGGCTGTAAGATGGCTTGTGAATTTTGCCTTACGGCTCAACTTGGCTTTAAAACTCATCTGTCGGTCGGAGACATCGTTCGTCAGTTTTACACAGCGAGCTTAGAGCCCGATCTTCGCCCCATCACCAATATCGTGTTTATGGGCATGGGAGAGCCATTCGACAATTTTGATAATGTTCGAAAAGCCACTCGAATTTTAACGGATACTCGAGGCTTTGATCTAAGTGGCAGAAAAATCACAGTCTCTACCGTAGGCCTCGTTGAAAAAATTGATCAGTTAACAAAAGAAGATCCTTTTCGATTGGCCGTTTCGCTGAATGCGACCACCGACGAGCTTCGATCGAGAATCATGCCCGTGAATCGCCGTTGGAATTTAGAGGAACTCATGCGAGCTTGTCGCGACTATTCTAAGCGAACAAATAAACGAATTACCTTTGAATATATCTTGATGAAAGACCTTACAGATCGTGACGAGGATGCCAAAAGATTGATTCAACTGATGTCGGGGCTTCGCTGCAAAATCAACCTCATCCCCTATAATGAGAGCTCTTTTACCGAATTTAAACGCCCCGATGACGATCGAATTCAGGCTTTTCACGCACGGCTTCTAAAGGCTCAATTCCCTGTTTTTATTCGAAAAAATCGTGGCAATGATATTTTTGCAGCCTGTGGAATGCTAAAAAAGCTCCAACCCCAACAAAACTAGAATCTGAGCTAAAATAGAGAGGTTATGAGTCTATCGACTCTCTATGTTTTATTTTTTATTTTCTCGATTTTGCTCTTCAATGCATTGATTCTTTTGGCTCGTTATATCAACCAAGCCAAAATGCCTCCTCCTGAAGAAGAGTACGATCAGTTGGAACAAGATCGACTTCGACTCGCTCTTGAAGTTGAAACTCAAATCTCGAAAATCTCGGAGTTAGAAATGGAACTACAAAAGCTCAAAGACCTTCAAAAGCAAGAAAACGAAAACAAAAAGCCCGCGACGGGAGCCTGAGATTGACCGGCCTGAGAGTCTTCGGTTAACTTAGAACCCAGTCTATGGAACACCTTTTTTGGATTGAAAGCTGGATAGCGATTTTTATGCTAGGTGCCGCCTTTAGCTTTCTTTTCAGCATGGTTTTTAACAAACAGCTTTCTAAGCAAGATTTAGTTTCATGCAGAAAGCCTTTAAGCCCTCAATTTTTAAACAGGGGCTCGATTTCAAGTTTTAGACAATTGTCTTTATTTCAGTGGCCGCCCGGCCAGATCGAGCCTTTTGAGAAAGGCCGATTGTGTCTAAAAGTATTTTAATCAATTCAACCCTTGAAGAAACAAGAATCGCGATTCTTGAAAATTCTAGAGTCACCGACCTTCTTTTTGAAAGAAGCTCTGACAAAGGAATCATCGGTAACATCTATAAAGGAAAAGTGGTTCGCGTTTTACCCGGAATGCAAGCCGCCTTTGTCGACATCGGGCACGAACGTGCCGCATTTTTATATGCCGGCGATTTTTATCATTCCAAACATCATTCGGAAGATTTTGAAGACGAAGACGAGCCTACCTCGCGTCGGCGAAGAGCCTCAGAAGATATCCCCCCCATTAACGAGCTCGTTCGAGAGGGCCAAGAGATTTTAGTTCAGGTCGCCAAAGGGCCGATCGGCACAAAAGGAGCTCGACTCACCTGCCATCTCTCTTTGCCGGGTCGATTTTTGGTATTCATGCCAAGCCTCAAACACAACGGCGTCTCTCGAAAAATTGAAAGCTACGACCAGCGCAAACGATTGAAAAAAATTATCGATCAACATCGCCCCAAAGAAGGCGGATTCATCGTCAGAACGGCCGCCGGCGGCGGAGAAATGAGCGAAAAGCAAATCAAAAATGACGTCGATTATCTTCAAAATCTATGGAGTCGCATCGGAAGAAAATTTAAATCAAATCCTGCTCCAAAACTTCTTCACTATGATCTCGATATCACTACTCGATTGATTAGAGATCAACTCGATGAAGAGATTGATTATATGTTGATCGATTCGAAAGTGGAGCATCGAAAAATTTTAAAGTTTATCAAGACTTTTAATCCGAGCCTCAGAGATAAAATCGAGCTCTATCAAGACCCAACACCTCTCTTTGACCGATTTGATGTCGAGAGTGAAATTCATCGGTCGCTCAGTAAGCGTGTGTGGCTCAAAAGCGGTGGTTATCTCATCATCGAACACACAGAAGCCCTCACCTCGATCGACGTGAATACAGGACGATTTGTTGGTAAAAAAACTTTAGAAGAGACGATCTTAAAAACGAATCTTGAAGCAGCGGAAGAAATTGTCAGACAACTTCGTCTTCGAAATATCGGCGGAATCATCATCATTGATTTTATTGATATGGAAAAAGACAATTCCAAAGATCAAGTTTACCGCTACCTCGATAAGCTTGTTCGTGAAGACAAACAAAAAACGAGCATTCTTAGGATCTCGAATCTCGGCTTAGTCGAAATGACCCGCAAGCGAAGTCGTGAGCCCTTGCATCGCTATCTCACTCAGCAATGTCCCGAGTGTGATGGCCGAGCCTTTGTTAAAAATCCAATGACTTTGGCGCATCAGGCTCTAAGAGACATTCGAAGAGAGCTTCCCCATTTGCAAGGCGATCATCTTTACCTCGGAGTGCATCCGAGTGTTTATGAAGTTCTGACAAAAGAAGAGAGTCAAGCGGTCATCAACCTTGAAAAACAATTTCAAAAAGGGATTCGAATTGAATCTCGACCCGAGTTTCATATCGAGCAGATTTCTATTAATCCGCAAGGGGCACCAAAGCTAAAAGGGGCAAAGTTAAGTCCAATTTCTTATATTCAAAAGCTTTATGGAACACCCATCGAGTTGACCCCAGAAAACGACGAAGATTACTCCGATGAGGAATATCAAAATGATGTTGAAGCTATTTCGGAAAAAAGAGCGGAACTAAAATTTGAAATCAAGAAAGAAGATCCATCCGAAGACTCAACTGTCTATCAAACCGAAAAGAATGAAGAGAATGAGTTAGACAACTCCAACTTGGATCTTCAAACAGAAGGCATCCCTGAAGCCCCTCTCATGAGAAAAGAAAATGAAGTTTTTTCGGATGAAGAAGACGAAGATGAGAGTGATGATGAAGATGAAGGTGTCGACGAAAATGAAACTAAAACAAAAGATTTAAGCTCGGCTGACAAAGCCTTAGGCTGAATTGCCGAGCTTTTTAGACTTTCAAAGCTGAGGACACTCTTCGTTAGGAATGTTTACGGGATCAGAGTTCAAATCATCATAGTTAAAAGCGGGATCATCTTCCTCAGGACCCTCTAAACGAGGGCATTGCCCACAAGTTCTTCCTGAGTAGACATTCACCCCCTCCGCGAGTCTTGATTTCAATGTACTCAAATCGACCACTTCATTGAGATTAAAGTCGACACAAGCATAGGCCACCACATAATATTTTCTAACATCCTCACCATCTTCAATCTCAATAACCGGATAAAGAAACTCGATCGCAAATTTTAACTCTTGAACATTAAGCGGAAGACCCGAAACCTCAAGAGTTGGCCGATCGGGATTCCAAGGAACTCCAGCACCGCGCGCCAAATTCCAATCTGTCTTGAGAAAAGCCGGCTGACCTGTCAGCTGAGTAGGGGGCGCGGCTTCAATCGGATAAATCTTAAATCCGGGACTGCCATTTACTTTTTGAAGGCGATGCGTCCAAATGACCCGAGTATAAAGGGGCGCCAACGCATCCACACCCCCGAAGCCCAATATTCGAATCGCTTCTCCATCCGGATCGAATATCAAAGGGACCTCCACTTTGGGGCTTCCCGGGCCGCAAGATAAAAGCCCTCCAAGACCAAGAAAGAAAATGACCATCTTTAAACGCACTTTTCATATTTTAAAGAAAAGCCTCTCGAGGATCAAGAAACTAGAATCTAACGGGTAGCATTGTAGTTGTAACAATTATCCTCTTCAGGGACCTCTAAGGAAATCAAAAGATAATTCGAAAAATTGCCTGTGGTCTTTAATCGAAACTTTTCATCTTGAACCTCAAGCTCTCTCAATTGAAAACAGCGAGGAGAGGATTCGACACTAAAAGCATTATAAAAAAAGAAAACAAAAAGACTCGAATCGCCCTCGAGATCAATGTCTGGCAAAAGGGCCGCCTCAGGCTGATCAAGACTGATCGCCCCTGAACCAAAAAGTAACCCCAAGGAGTCCCCAAGCACATTACAATCATCCGCCCCACCCGCAGCACAGGGGCTTAAATTAGCGACAAAATCGGCCGCTGAGGCGACAAACTCTGAATAGCCTGATAAACCACTAATAT
>JBMTHG010000055.1:0-9933 GCA_049436045.1 Bdellovibrionota bacterium | reverse complement strand
TCCATTGCTCTTTCAAAGATTTTTCAAGCCCAAGAAGATACCAAGCCGCCGCATCCTCCGGATAATCCATGACAAGTTGCGATAGAAGCTTTTGAGCCTCGGGATTTTGACCTGACTCCCGCAGTGAAAGCGCCATCTGACGCCTCCAGCTTGGTGGCACTACTGGCGTTTGCGCTATTGCCTTTTCCATTTCAATACCAGAGGCTCGATACCGACCTTGTCGATAAAGCTCAGTTGAAAGTTGGGCAAAATTTCGCGCCCTTTGATCGGCCCTCTTTCCCTCTTGCTCGATGGGGTCTCGATTTGAAAAATCACGAGCATACCATTCAATCTCGCCCCCCTTTGGAATCGCAATTTTCGCCATCGTTTCAGAGATAAAATTTTTCTCAATATCGGCCATTTTTTTTCCTACACAAGATTCGATCGCTAGCTCCACTGACTTCAATTTCTCTACATTTCTAATGAGCGAAACGACTCCGCACTTTTCATCCAGCCATCGAACGAACAAAAAAGCTTGAATATACGCTAGCTCAGCCTCCTCAGGTGTTTCGCGCATGGGAAAAGGCTCTCTCAAAGTATTCAAACTCAATAAGCGCCCTGCCTCTCGTCTTTTTTTAAACAATCCCCACTGTGATGGTTTAAGTTGTGCTTTTGTCTCAATTGGATAAGTTTGAAAAAGTTGTGCAGCCCCCTCATGAAGCCAAATTGGAATCAAGTCCGGTGAGATCTCTCGAATCAAATAATGAATATATTCATGAACAGCAGTCTCCGCCCAAGAATAGCCTGAAACCAAATTTCTCGGCGAAAGAATCATGAGTCGCTGATCTAGCGTCAGCGCAATCGTTCCCGTAGCTCGAAATCGAGACAAACTCAGTTTAGAAACATCAGAAAATGACTTTAAATCTGGATAAATTTCAATCGGCACTTTCTTTTTATCAATGGCATCCCCAAATGCCGGCTTTAACTTATCTCGAGCAGCCTCCATATATTGAAGAAGTGCTTCTGCTAAGACGCCATCTCTCGGATTCACCCATTGAACCAGAAAATGATCACTCTCTTTTTGAAAGACCTCTTGCTTCTTTTTTCCAGCAAAATAAGAGTCAAAAGACTCGAGACGTTGCGCGAGCACAGAGGCTTCGAAAAATATGAAAAGGCCCAGATATAATAGAACTTTAGCGCTGTAATAATTCTTCAAAATATCTCTCATGACTTCTTTGGAAGCTTTCATCCACCTTCTGTTTTAACGAATTCATAATCTTTTGACGACGCTTTCTCTCGCCTCGACCTTCAGATTCAATGATCTCTACTTTTTCTCTTCTTTGTGACTCTGAGCCACTTAACTGCTGCGCCATATTTTCAAGCTGATCTCTTGCCTGCTGCTGAACACTCTCCATTTGCTTTAAAATCTCAGCTGATTCTTTCTCTTGAAGAAGCGCTTCGGCCAAGTCCGACTCAGAGAGGGCTTGAGAAGCATCTTCCATCCGCTCGCGGACACTTGCTTCAAGCTCGGTCGATTCAAAATTCGAGAAAACCTGCTCCCATTCAGACCCCTGCAGGCTTTCCTTAAACTCTTGGGTTACCTCGTTGAACTCTTTCGCGATCTCGTCTTGTTGCTTTTGCAAATCTTGGCTTTGCTTTTCGAATTCTCTCTCTTCTTTTTCACTTAACTGCCTTTGCTCAGCAGATTTTTTTTCTTTGAGATCGTCAGTTTTTTTGATCAGCTCTTCTTGTCGTTTTCTAAGAGCCTCTAACTTTTTCTCAAATCTCTGAGATGACTCCACGGCTCCTCGGGCCAAATTCTCTTGCCACTGCTCAAAAGATCTAGAGATCTCTTTCGACAATATCGAAAGCTGATTGATTAAAGATTCTAACTCTCGAAGGGCCTGAGCTTCATTTCCGGCTGATATCTGATTTTGAATTTCATTGATCTTATCTTGAAGTTCCTCACTTTGAGAAAGCTGCTCATCGAGCGCCTCTCGATTGATCATTTGATCGGAAGGTCCTTGGGGCAAATTCTTGATCTTGTCTTGCAAACTTTCAATTTGCTTCATCAATTTCTCAAAAGCTTCTTGTAAAATTTCTGACTTCAGCTCTTCTTTGCCAGATTTTATATTGTCCAACAAACTCTGAAGGTCTCCTTGAGCTGCATTCAAATCTTGAGTGCTTTGATTTAGGTCTCCCGCTTTCTCTTGTAGAATCAAAGAAAGTCCGTAGAGGATTTGCTTTTCGACTCTTTCAATCAAGGATTGAACTTTGGAGGAATCTGCCAGAGATAAATCTCTCCGAATTTTCTCATCTAATCTCTTCAAGCCCTCCACAAAAATTTTAAGATTCCCCTCGATCTCCTGAGTCGGCCATTCTATTGATTCGAGACGCTCAAATAGCTCAGAACTTAATCGTTTGTCGCGCTCACTCTCTAGCAGATCGGCAAGAACATGAACCCACTGATCTAATAGAGATCGAATGCTCATCAATCGCTGTTCTCTCAGAAATTCTTCATCTTCATAAAATAGAATCAAGGGGGCAGACTCTCTCGTCTGAGAGGCGTCTGAAGCCACGAGAATCACTTGGCTCTCTCCTCCCGGCCAATCTTCTAAATCGAGAACGTAGTCTCTTTTAAATCTTGATTCAAAAAAATCTTGCGAAAACAACTCGATCTCGGAATTAGCCTGTCTTCGAATTAAAGAAACTTTTTTTAGTGACAAATCATCTGAAGCAATCAGCTCCAAAACTAATTTGCTACGATTCGCAATTCGAAGACTCGGATGAGGGATCAAATCATCTTTTTCTTTGAGAAAAATAATCGGTCGGGGCGCCTCATCATCTAAGGCCAAAATAGGAAAGATTGGAGACATTCTCGCGAGACTGCCGACCGCATAACTCATTCGGTTTGGCACTTGAATTTCGCAGTATTCATGGCATGGCTTCATTTGCCACGGACCATCTGAAAGCTGAAAGAAAATATAGGTCTTAAATGGAAAATGATTCGGTGACAAAAATCGAAGGCTTGAATTTTTTACTACTGATACTGCGCCTCTTTTTTTAATCCAAGAAGCTTCCGCCATTGGCAGGCGATATTCATACTCACTCAGAAACCACGCCTCTTGTTTCGAGGGCAAAAATATCTGAAGCCGTTGAGAGAGCGATCCCTGAATAAGCAAACAAATAGAAACCAAGACAACCCCCATCCAAAATTTTTTTGAAGCGCGAAGTTGAACTTTAAATTCCTCTAGTCGATTCTCCCAAACTTCATAATGAGCACGCTCGAATTCCGTCTCATTTTTTAAAAAAGATGCCGCTGAAACAAGTTCAGATCGATATTGAGGATTCAACTGAAAAAAAATCGATTTCTTTTCTATCTCAGAAGCCACACTTTCAATTGAAATGTTTTTCTTAGACCATCTCCGAATCGCAAAGAGAAATAGAATCAAAAGACTTAGTCCGAGAAAAGTATTCAGTGGCCAGACAATCGTTTTGATGTCGAAAAAAAACTGAAGAAGTATCTTCAGCAACCCCCACAGTTGCCAAATGACTATTGAAACAAAGCTGAGAAATAAAAGTTGCTCTAAAAAAGAGATTCGCTTCAAAAATCTTCTCTGAGATTCGAGATACTTTCGAAGAGATCCTTTCATTGTTAAATTTTACCCTAAATGCCCTGATCGGTCAGGAAGTCTTACTCAAATTATTGATGGTTCCGCGCAGGTTTTTTGCCAAATCTAGATACTCTGAACGACGCTCAATCATGTCTAAAAGCCAAACACTTTGATGCATATTCAGTTTCGGCAATGCTTGAAACTGGGCTCGATATTGATCTAAAATTTTAACCAAATCCTGAGGCCTTGATCTCTTTAAAAGCTCAAACTGATCCTCCTTCCAAAGAGAGTCAAACAATTCGGGCTGACGAAATCGAATACAAACCTCCATCAATTGACGCTGCAATCCTAACAGCCAGGGGTGGCGATCACTGAGACTTTCAAACTCAAACTTTGCTTTTTCAATTTCGTTTCTATGAATCGCTTTCAGACCGCTGTAAAAGCTTCTCAAATCTTTACCACTTAAGTCGATATCTTCAAATGCGGGCTGCGTTCTCTTTCTGTAAGCCAGCCCCAAAAGAGCCCCTAATAAAAAGCCTCCCAGATGAGTCGCATAGGCCACTGGCTTAGGTGAGATCAGTGAGTGATAGGCGAGTCCTGAGAATTGAAGAAAGAGCCAGAAATAAACAAGATAACGTATCGGAAGAAAAAATGTCGAAGGTGCATTGGGCAAGGGAATCAAAAGAAAAAGAAACCTAATCTTTGCCTTCGGAAACATAAAGGCCACGGCCCCCATCATAAAAGCGACCGCTCCAGAGGCTCCCACGATCGGCATGCTCTGCCCACTTTGAATCCAAATTTCTGGCACCACTGCCAAAGCGCCTGCCGATAAAGAAAAAATGATAAAGGCCCACGGCCCAAGAGCATTTTCTAAGATAAAACCAAAGACCATGAGATACCAAACATTGGCAATCAAGTGAGAGAAAGAACCATGAAGAAACTGATAAGAAAAAAAATTGATCGGATGATTGCTGAGCTGAGGCAAAATGGACCATTGATAGATAAAACTCGCTTCAAACGCCGCCCCAATCTTTGAATTCAAATCACTCCTGATCACGAACAAAAAAAGAAAAATGCAAACAGATGCCCAAGCTAGACTGGCTATCGGCCGCTTATAAAAAGGTAGATTCGATCCAAGAGGTAAGAACACTCTTTCGATATCGACCCAAGGCCGTGAATCATAAACGTGCTGCGTCGCATTATTAAATAAGATTAATCATTTCGACAGCATGACGCGTCGTAAAAAAAGTGCATTAAATTCAGGCAACCGCATGACATTTTTTATATTTTTTTCCACTTCCACACGGGCAAGGATCATTGCGACCCACTTTAGTCTCTGAGCGACGCTCCGTCTCTGGAGTTGGAAAATCAGAGTCATAATAAAACCAGCGGTCTTCATGCTTTCGAAAATCAGCTAACTCAACATGATTAAATTTTGCGAAATCTCTCTCGTATTGAACAGCAAATCGAATGTGTGCGTGATCTTTATGATCTTCAAAGCTTTGAATTTCTAGATTCAACCACTTTGACTCTTGAGACCATCGCCGAATGGATTCTCTATCAACTTGTGAGCGAGTTTCGGGATGATGACTTTCTAAAATAAAATCCACGTCTCCCCTCACAAAGGCCTCATATCGTGCTTTTAAAAGATCTTTGGGATTGCTTGGATAGGTATCAGTCATGGCGCAATTCTATACATTGATTTCAAGAATAGTTAAGTGAAATAGAATTACTCGCACTCTATTTGATTAAAAAATGGGTGACTGATTCCGCAAATCTACTCAGAATAAAGAAAGAGAGGAGAATTTCTCATGATTTTTTCTTTTATTCTTTCGGGTGTTTTTGCTGGAACTCAATTTTTTCTCGCATCAAATGATGATTGGAATACCTCTGATCGATTTGTTCCTTCAGTACACGAAGTTTTGATTCCGATTGGTTTCGACGATAATGATCTTACTGAGCTAGTTGTGGATATTGAGTTTCGCGATAGCTGCGAGGATTTTTATGGCGCCCAAGTTATTCGTCAACCAGAGTTAAACGATGTTTTACTTCTTCAAGTCGAAGCGAAACGAAGAGAGGGAATGTGTCTTGAAGTGATCAATCGGCAGCCCTTTATTGTCAAGATCGGAGAGCTCGATCGAAATGAAAGTGGCTATAAGATTGTTGATTTCAAAACGATGAATCGAACTTATGGAAAGCTCCGAGTTCGCCAAGCGAATAGCTCAAAGATTGATGAGAATAATTATGCACCCGTCACGAGTCTTCGCGCTAAAGAAGAGCTCAACGGATTAAGAAGAAACGTAGAATTAGCAGGATTTTTTATGGACACTTGCACCTTCTTCAAAGAAGTGCATGTCGCCAGAACAAATGGCAATTTGATCGAAGTGCTCCCTATCATCGATCGAGTCGATTCGCCTGATTGTGAGAAGCGCCCCGTAGCCTTCAATCAGGTTGTGGAGATTCCTCAGCGATCTGGGCAGCACCGAGTCGATTCAGGACGCTATATCTTTTATGTAAGAACGGCGAATGGCGGCTCTTTTGTAACTCAAGATTATTTGGTTTACGAGTAGGTCTGTTTCTATTTTTAAATGACTTTAAGGGAGCTTTGGCTCCCTTTTTTCTTTACCCTGCCGCCTAAGATTAATAAAAATCGCATTATGAAATATTGGCTCATGAAAAACGAAGTTGCCGACTATTCGATCAGTGATCTGAAGCGCGATAAAAAAACAGATTGGACTGGAGTACGAAATTACCAGGCTAGAAATTTTATGAGGGATGAGATGAGTGCTGGTGATCTTGCATTTTTTTATCACAGCAATGCCAAACCATCTGGCGTGGCCGGTATCATGAAAATTATTGGCTCTGCCAAGCCTGATGAAACTCAGTTTGACAAGAAGTCCAAATATTATGATCCCAAGGCAACTCGAGAAAAGCCCATTTGGATGCTTCGCGAAGTGCAGTTTGTCGAGGAGTTGAAGAATTTGATCTCAATTCAAGACTTAAGAAAAATTTCGGAATGCCGAAAAATGATGATTCTTCGGCCAGGCAATCGCCTTTCGATTACGCCCGTAGAAAAAAAAGAATGGGATGCCATTCTGAAGAAGTCATAAAAAAAGGGAGCTTAATTTCTTAAGCTCCCCCCAAAAGTTTAATTTTTGATCTCTTTCTACTTGTTTGCAGCGGCTCGCTCTTCTTGATACTTCTTGATCAGCTCCTCTTGCTTTTGCTTTGGAACCGGAGCGTATTTTGCAAACTCCATCGTGAAGGTCGCCTTTCCTTGACTCATCGAACGGATATCATTGGCATAACCAAACATTTCAGACAGCGGAACCTCAGCCGTAATGACGGTGATTCCAGAATCTGTTTGGCTTCCCAAGATCATTCCTCTTCTTTGATTGAGCCCGCCTAAAACCGAACCTTGAAACTCTTCAGGAGTTTCAACTTCAACTTTCATGATTGGCTCGAGAATGACAGGTGCGGCGTTCGAATAAAACTCACGAAAAGCCGTTTGAGCACAAATTCTAAAGGCCATTTCGCTCGAATCGACCTCATGAAAGGCTCCGTCTTGCAAACGAATTCGCACATTCACCACAGGAAACCCAATGAGGCTTCCTTTTTTGACCTGCTCCTTGAATCCTTTTTCGCAAGCTGGAATAAATTCTCGAGGAATACGACCCCCAACGATTTCATCCACAAACTCAAATTCCATAGACCGATCTTCAATTGGTTCGATCGTTCCCATGACTTTCGCAAATTGACCCTGACCACCAGTTTGCTTCTTATGCGTGTAATCATAAGGTGTAGCCTTAGTGACCGTTTCACGATAAGCCACTTGGGGCATTCCCGTGACCGTCTCCACGCTGTATTCACGCTTGAGTCGCTCCACATAAATCTCAAGATGCAACTCTCCCATTCCGGCGATGATGGTCTCATTGCTTTCTTCATCGAGAGCTACTTGAAAAGTAGGGTCTTCTTTTGAAAAGCGATTCAAAGCTTTCGAAAAGTTATTTGCGGCCGCTTTATCTTTTGGCTTGATGGCCAGCTTCACCACGGGCTCAGGAACGAACATCGATGTCATCGAGAGTCTGTCGTTTTCAGAGCAGAAAGTGTCTCCAGAATAACAATCAATTCCAAACATCGCCACGATGTCTCCACCCTTTACTCCATCAATGTCGACCATTTTATTGGAATGCATACGAACCAAACGACCAACTTTCACTCGTTGGTCACGGTTTACATTGTAAATAAAATCACCCTTGTTGAGAGAGCCTTGATAAACTCGAAGATAGGTCAACTGCCCGTATCTTCCGTCTTCCAGTTTAAACGCCAATCCCACAAAAGGCTTCTCGGGATCTGACTCCAACTCGACTTCTTTTTCTTCGTCCTCAATATCTAAAGCGACGTTTCTTAAATCCTTCGGACAAGGAAGAAATCGATTTACATTATCAAGAAGAACTTGAACGCCTTTGTTCTTGTAAGCCGAGCCACAAAATACCGGGCAAAGCTTTAGAGCAATCACAGCTTTTCGTGTGGCCGCATAGATTTCATCAATTGAAATTTCCTGACCTTCCAAAAACTTTTCAGCAACATGATCGTCAACATCGGCCAGAGCTTCAATCAACTTCGCTCGATATTCCTTGGCTTTATCAACAAGCTCCGCTGGAATTTCATCTTCACGAACATTCTCTCCGTTATCTCCATCAAAATAGTAGGCCTTCATTTTGATCAGATCCACCACACCCTGATGAGCATCTTCAAGACCGATTGGAATCTGATACATGACAGAATTTAGCCCTAGCTTTTCAGAAAGCTGATCACAGACTCGAAATGGGTTAGCGCCCTGGCGATCTAACTTGTTCACAAAAGCCAATCGAGGAACTTTGTATCGTTTCATTTGTCGGTCTACAGTGATCGACTGAGACTGAACACCTGCAACTCCACAAAGAACGAGAATCGCGCCATCCAAAACTCGAAGCGCTCTTTCAACTTCAATCGTGAAGTCTACGTGGCCCGGAGTATCGATGATGTTGATATTGTGACCGCCCCATTCGCAAAAAGTTGCAGCTGACTGAATCGTAATTCCTTTTTCTCGCTCCAAGTCCATCGAATCCATCGTGGCACCAACACCCGACTTACCTTTTACTTCTTCGATCTTGTGAATTTTTCCGGTGTAAAAGAGAATCCTCTCCGTCAATGTTGTTTTTCCGGAGTCGATGTGCGCTGAAATTCCGATATTTCTAACCTTATCAATCCGATCAAGTGCCTTTGCATCTGTTTTTTGTTGAGCTACTGCCATTTTTATTCAATTCCTTCCTTCAAATATGGAAAACAATCCCTGCTAAACTCGCAAGCTGAAAGTCTTTGCTTGATTGGCACAAGACTTGTCAAAGATGTTACCTATTCCTAACCCAACTGCGTTTTTTTTAACAAGTGGCTAGACCCTCAATATTTAGGCTTAACCCGTCAATTCGGGATTTAAACCCGCAACTCGAGCGTCAAAATCCCCACATCTTTCCGAATTGCTGCTCCACGTTATAATTAGAATGGGGGCATTTTTCCCTTAATTTTAGCCCCTTTTGTTAGAAGGAGTCGGCGAGATGAAGATTGATTCTACTCAAAACTTGCTCAGAGGCCTCACCGACACTCAAAAGAAGCTTTCTGAATCTCTCAATAAGCTCTCTAGCGGCAGCTCCTTTCGATCGCCTCCCAGTGGCTCGGAACTCACTCAAAACACTCAGGCTACCAAGGATCTTAACGCCGCCAAGATTAGTGAAAAGGAATTGGGTCAAAAAATCACTCAAATCAAGGTTAGAGACGCCGAGCTCTCTGCGGCTGGCTCAGATCTTCAACGTCTGCGAGAGCTTGCCCTTGAAAGCTCAAATGGAAGCCTGAGCGACGTCGATCGTCTTTACATTCAAAATGAATACTCCCAGCGTCTCGATCAATTGAGAAGCTCGTCGGGCAAAGATTTTTCTGAAATTGCCAATTTAAAAACCTCCTCTGTTTCTTCGCAAGCAACAGCAGAAAGCTCGTTAGAAGGAATTGATGCGGCGATTGATAAGCTCAATCAGGAACGCTCAAAACTCGGCGCTGAAATGAATCAGCTCGAGTCCCGACAAAGCTATGAATCTTTGAAGACTGTGAATGCGGCCTCCGCCCAAGCCAATTCTGAAGTCGATTATGCATCAGAGGTCTCAGAGCTAAAGCGCCTAGAGATCGTTCACAAGGCTCAACTGAAATCATTAAAAAGCCAGTTGGAGATGGAAAAAGAAGCTCTGTCAGGCCTATTCAAAACCAAAATCTAAGCTTCAAAATTTTAGATATCGGCACTGCCGCCAAT
>JBMTHG010000054.1:0-10471 GCA_049436045.1 Bdellovibrionota bacterium | reverse complement strand
ATTTAAATCGCCCTCGTTCACTCGCCGACGAGAAGAAAACTGCTTTGTGAAATCTACTGGACGAAGCCAGGTTCCAAGAAAATCAGCATCAATCGAGAGCACCACATCGGCTTTTGAAAAATCAAAGTAGGGAATTTTTCTCTCGCCAAAAACAATCTCATGGGCTCGAGCCAATGCGCCGTAGTCGCTAGCACTGTAAGTCACATGCTCTGCTTTAAATTTATTTTGAAAAGAGGCTAAAGCCGCCTGAAGACTTGGGCTCGCAACGGGTGCTGATAAAATTCGAACTCCACCAGCCTTCGCCGACTTTAAGGCCGCTCCAACTTTGTCTGAAACCTCTTGCCAACTTAATTTTTGACCTGACTTTACGTCCACGGGCGCTTGAAGCCGCTGAGGATTGTAAAGATTTAGCATCTCTGCTTGAGATCCCGCATCCAAGCCCCCACGATTTAACTCATGATCGGGGTTCCCCTCTAATTTGATAGGGCGCCCTTCTCTCGTCTTGACCAAAACACCCAGACCTTGCGGGCCCACACTAGAAAACCAAACCGGAACTCCGTAAGTAAAAGCCTCGGGCTTATGAACATAGGGAACTAAATGTCGAGTCGGGCGTTGCTGACAGCCTGCTGCAAACAAAGCACTCGCTCCACCAAGCCATTTGAAAAAATCTCGACGACTAAGATCTTCGCAGGCCTCGTTGGCTTGAGCTTCTTGGGGTAATTTAAAAAACTCTTGCCCCCGCGATTGATGAACCTCGTCTTTGGAGGCCCTAGTTTCTCCAATAGACTGCCAAAAGCTTCGGGCTTCGCTAGTAAGAAGGGCTTCTTGTTCTTTTCGAGCCGCCTCTTTTTCAAGACTACTCATGAGCGCCAATCTCCTTTTTTGTTTCGAGCGATAGAATGAGCGGGCAGTGACTTCGGTCTTCTAAACGAAGTTTTTTGCGATCTTCCAAAAAGACTCTCAAAAATCTTTTTTAGAAAACCTTCCCTGCTTAAATTTAAACCTTCTTGCTTCATTCTTTTTCACCTAATAATGACAGGTCGAACAGCTCACATTCGCATTTTGAATGGGAGGATGACCTAAAATCGAATTAAACGGGGGTGGATCTCTGTCCATCATGGCCCACTTTTTCTCTTCTAATTCTCGACGCTGATCCGTGATGTAGTTGTCGTTTCGATGACAATCCATACACCAGCCCATATTCAAAGCTGACCACTGATAAACCACTTCCATTTCTTCTACTGGACCATGACAAGTTTGGCATTCCACGCCAGCAGCTACGTGTTTTTGATGATTAAAATGAACGAAATCTGGAAGCACATGCACCTTTACCCAAGCGATTGCCTCATTGTTATTGTAGGCCTCTTGCATCATTTGAATCCAGGGACTGTCAGTTTTTACGACTTGATGACAATTCATACAGGTCTCTAAACCAGGAACCGCCGCAAAAGCTGCATATTCGGCCTGAGGATGACAATAAAGACATGGCATTTTGTACTGACCCGCATGAACTTTATGACTAAAAGGAATGGGCTGAACAGGCTCGTAGCCCTGATACCACCTCGGTCCGTAGCCAAGATAAAGACCCACCAAAATGGCCACCACTAAACCCGCCAAACCTAGTAAGACTAATTTTTGATAATGCTTTGCTTCTGGGCTCTCTTCACTCATCGAAGAATATCTCTCTTAAACTTACACCAAGCGATTAATAAACATTTCAATCACGCAAACTTCTTGAAAGAGTCTAAAGTTTAAAGTCCTTGAGGAGCAAGTCTGAAAGATGACTTTTAATACGCTTTGGCCGCGGCACTTGATCGTATCACCGATTTGGAATCCATAATTGATACTCCGGATGGCTCCTCAAAAGCCGATGAAGGTCTGAGTTGTTATGAATCAAATCTAAAAGTCGTGGATTCTCCTCCAACATTCGGCTGAGTGAATCGTCTAAATCAAAAAATTCTCTAACATCTCGCTCTTGGCGAAATTCTCTGCCCTCTTGAGCTTCTCGATCTGCTCGTTTTGAATAAAATGAAGTCACTCGCTTTTCGATGGCCTGCACAGCACTAGAGGCCCTAAAGCTTTTCGCCAGGCCAAGAATACGACGATGAAGGCCCTCGAGCCGCTGAGGAACCGAAAAACGATCGATCAGCTCTGGCTTGAAATAAATGAGGGCACCGAGACCACCAATTCCCGTCATGATCATATGCCCCCAACCATATTGAAAATGCTCGAGGCCCCAGGTCTCTGGAATAAAATTCGTCGGCATCACGGCCGCTAAAAGATAGCCAATCGTTCCAATTGTCGACGCGATCGTCTCAATCCGAGAGCGCGTGGCTCGAGCCTGATTTCGAATATCTTGTTTTGCCTGAAGAAAGGCCTCATCACTTACGAAATCCTGTCTCTTTAAAAGATCCGCTCGATCCTTGGCCATTTGTTCCCACTTATAAGTTCCATTACTAAAGAAAAATCGCCAAGCCACATTGAAAGCCACCGCCGACCATTTCGTTTGCAGAAAAGTGAGCCAAGCTGCACCACTTGTAATCGTTGAGAAGGCCTCCCAACTTCCTCGACCCGCCCAATAAAGCGGCACCGTAAAAAAAGACGAAATTAAGATATTTTTTCCAAATCTTTCAACATGAGCCTCTTTCGGTGAACGACTAAACCAGTTCGCAAGCACGACACTATACACTGCGGTCAAAGAGCTGTTTCCAAAATTCACGATGCTCACAGGAATAAAAACAGCAGCAGGGTTTGTCATCGCTAAGCTGGCCACACTAATCGGCGTATTTACTGCCAACTTCGTTGCGCCTGCAGCAATCTCATCGCGAGTGAAGCGCTGATAATCTTGTGGAAGCGGAAAGAAATAAACAAAGCGATGGAAGGCGTACTCGATCGGATTGGCTCTTCCCAACTTCAACTCTCGATCAGGTTGAGTTTTTTCAATTAAACTTTTCGTTTGCTGAATTTGATTTTCAGGCTTCGCCTTCGACATCGGAATCAGTTTTTTGAGGAAATTAAAGAGTTTTGGAAAGCGCTCACGCATCGGAAGACCCGCTAGACGATAAGATAGGATGTCCTCGTCAGCCCTCAGGTTTTCAAAAAACTCCTGAATCCCAGGAAATTCAGAGGCTCCATCAGGATGCGGCTGAAAATCAGCAACTTTTTTCCAACCGTGTTTGGTTTCTGCATAAAGCCCAGGTTGCTCGGGGCGACCCAAACTTCTAAGCCCCACCTGAAAATCGCTGAGTTGCTCATCTAAAACTTCTTGAACAACACGCTCTAATTCTTTTCTCTCTTTTCCAAAAAGCTTCATGCCCACGAGATTTAGAGTTTTAGTATTAATTACGGGCAGCGCATTTTCTGAGCGAAGCGCCTCTTCCAGATGCTCAGCCTCATGAATACTCTTGCCCGTTCTTTTATCTTTGAAAATTAAAACTGGTTTTAAATCTTTTTTAGCCTGCTCACTTTGAAGATAAGTGCGGATGTCTTCAGGCTCAAGACTAGCTCGATATAAACCCTCCGAGTCTTCTACAAGCGAGCTTAAATATAAACCACAAGCTCTCGGGTTTCTTAGGCCGATACTCTTTTCATGAGCGCAAAGTTCTGTGGCAAAAAGTAGAAAACTAAAAGAAAAAAGCAAAAATGCCCGCACCCGTAAAACCCCTAAATCTTGCTTCATTGACGATAAAAAAAGATCGTGGGGGCAGACTGCCAAAGCCGCCCCCCAAGCATCAAGCCATTATTTGAAAAGTTAGTCTGAGGGCTTTAAATCAATGTTTGAGCTAAAAGCTGAGCTGAAAAAATAATTTTTCGATCGCGGGAGCCCAATCATTCCAATGCAAAAGAAAGAAGCCCATCAGAAACAAAGCCAAGGCCGTCCAAAGATATTTAGAGGGAAACTTGCGATACAATAGTGCTTCAAACACGGCCGTAAATAGTGGTCCAGAGCCAACGATCGCTGTAATCTTAGCGAGATGCCCCTCGCTGATGGCCGAAAGATAAAGCCAGAGAGCTAAAAATGTTCCACCAAAACTCGCTCCAAATAGAAGCGCTCTCGTGCGCCAATTAAATCTCTGAAGTCTTCTCTTAAATTGAAATCTCACAAAGCGCGCCAAAAACAAGAAGCCTAAACCTGCGCCAAAGCAACGAAAGAGATTCCCCTCCAAAACACTTACAGAATCATCGGCGTCAAAAGCATAGCGAGTCAAAAGCAAGCCAACACAATCCAAACTCACGCCAATAAAAGCGAAAAGTGGTCCTTTGATCTCCCAGTGCCCTTCTTTTTTATAGCCCTCAAGACTCACCGTAAAAACGCAAGCCATCATCATCAAAATTGCGATGAAGCCCGAAATAAAAAGTGACTGCCCAAAAACAAGATAGGCAAAAAGCGCCATCATCAGAGGCTGAAAGCTAAATATGATGAGAGTTCGCGAAGAACCAATTCGCTGAAATGCTTTCATCAAAAAATAGTCGCCGAGATTTAAGCCGATAAACCCACTTAGCACAAAGGCCACTAAACTTTTTGCAGCGGGCAGATCTTTCCAATCTCCCGTGATCAAAACAGCCACTGAAAAAGCCACCAACGCAACAGTGGCTTTAAATGCATTCATCCAAATGGCTGATACTTTCTTTGCAAACACCGCAAAGATCACGCTCGAAAAAGCAAAGACGCCAGTACTCATCAGCGCCAAAACTAAACTGCGATCCATTCTATTCTTTCACCCAAGACTGGATCGTCTCGATAAGAAAAGGAATTTCGTTTTTCAAATCAAAGGAATGTGGCTTGCCATAAGAATGGAAATCAATTTTCACCCCAAGCTTCTCCAGCTTCTCGAAAGACTCTTTTGCCCTCTCAAAATCAACAATCTCATCTCGAGTTCCGTGAGTGGCTAAAATTCTCTGTTGAAGTGCCGCTCTTCCAAACTCCGCTGGATAATCATCCGCCTTTAAACAAAAGCCTGAAACACAAATCACGCCCCCTAGTGAGACCTTCGCTCTCAAAGCTAAATCCACTCCCATCGCTCCTCCTTGAGAAAATCCAAGCCAAAAAATTTTCTGAGAAGAATAATTATCTTGAAGCTCTGAAATGAGTCGCTGCAATTTCGCTCGGCTTTGATCAAGGCCTTCATAATTTTTTCCGAGATACCAAGAAAAGCCTGGGACTTTCATTTCAGGAACGAAATCTTCGTGCGGAGCTTGAACACATAAAAAATCCAAGCCCTCTATTTTAGCGGCTCGTTTAGAAAACCATTGCATCAAGGGCCAGCGTCCACCTCGCCCATGCACTAACAAAAGAATCGCCTCGCCAGGCCTTTTTTGCGCTGGGATAAATTCCGTCACTAATTCATTTGAATGAAACCTCATAGAGCGTTTTTTTGGTATACTTAAAAGAAGGCCAAAGGCTACAAATAAGTCTTAAAAGATGGAGGTGAAGGGATGCTGTCTCCAACAGAACAATACCGAGAACATCAAGTTGTCATTACAACGGGTCACAACCCCAAGCTTTCTGAAGTTCCTGTTCCTAATTATTCTTCAGAGGAGCATGAAACTTGGGCCTTAATGTTTGCGCGACAAATGGCCTCTCTTCCAGCGATGGCTGCCGATGAATACTTGAAAGCATTGAATCTTTTAGAACTTCCTACTAACGAGATTCCTCGCTTGATGGATGTTAGCCAAAAACTTGAGGCCGCCACGGGATGGAGAATCACCCGCGTGGAGGGACTCGTGCCTGAAAAAGAATTTTTCGAATGCCTGTCTCAAAAGCTTTTTCCCTGCACTGATTTTATTAGAAAGCGCCAAGAGCTCGAATACACCCCCTCTCCCGATATGTTTCACGATATCTTTGGCCACTGCCCACTCATCACAAATCCCTATTTTGCGGATTTTTATGAATACTTCGGAAAGGCAGCCCTTCGCGCCAATCCAGAGCAGCTCATTAAGCTTCAGCGAATCTATTGGTTTAGTGTGGAATTTGGTTTGATTGAGAACCCTCAAGGTATTCGAATTTATGGCTCTGGAATTCTTTCATCCGTAGGTGAGGTGCCCAATTCACTCGGCAATGCCGTTAGAAGACATGCGTTTGATTTTTCTAAGGTGGCCGATCAGTATTATGAAATTTTTCATATGCAAGAGGATCTTTTTGTCATCCCCTCTTTTGAATGGCTTTTAGAAAGCTTCAAAAGCTATGTGAAAAAAGAGAATCTGCTCTAAGCCACGCTCAACAACTACTTCATTTTTTCAAAACGAGCTGAGATCTCTTTCATCATTTCTTTTTCTTCTTTGGAGATTTTTGCTCCAAAGCCAAAAAGACCCCCCGTCGCTTCAGCCACTTTTTCAGCCGCCGATAAAATCCAAGTACCTAGCTCCGGATGCCCCGCTCGATTGATTTCATCCACCATGGGCTCCAAGAGAGTTTTTGCCTGAAGATACTTCTCATCACGAGGCTCGGCCGACATCCAGCGTGTGATCAGGCCCATGGCCTCAGAGTCGGGCTCAATCGCCCTTTGTTGAGCCAGTTTTTCAATCATCTGCCGCTCTTCGTCTTGAACTCGACCATCCGCCCAAGCCATTTGAATCAAGGGTACAAAAACCAAAGCCCTCGCCGCATCGGCTCCAAAACCCGCCTTCGAAAGCTCATCTATTAAATGCTCATCTGAAATTCCTTGGCTTTTTAGAGCCTCTCGGTCTTTGAGCTTCTGCGCCAAAGCTGCATTTTGCTTTCTAAAGTATTCCTCTTCTTGAGCCTTTCGACGATCGTCGAGAATTCCAGGATTTCTATCATGAGCCATTTGCCAATCTCCTTAAAAATACTTAATTATCCCTGAACCTCTTTTAGACCAGAGACTGCCTAGTGGCAAGAAAATGGAATTGAAGCACGTGAACCTAAACGAGAATGAAATTTTAAAGCTTCGTATCAAAGACCTGCCTTTGCACTTAGAAGCCAGCGACGTCTACCCTTGGGTGCAAGAGGTTTTACATGAGTTAGAGGCGAAGTCTTTAAATTTTCGGCCTCGCATTTATTTTGGCGACGAGTGGTTTTCACCTGAAGGTCAAAATGCAATCGCCGTTCCATTTTTTTTAGCGCACAAGAAACTTCGACAGCTTGAAAAGAAAATGATGCTCGAATGTGAAGGCGACACTGAAGAAAGTTTTAAACGACTTTTTCGCCATGAACTTGGCCATGCCTTTGATCACGCCTTTGGAGTTTCGCGCAGAAAATCATGGCAGAAGATTTTTGGATCAAACAAAAAGCCCTATACGCCAGAAAGTTACCGACCACGACCTTACAGCAAAAACTTCGTGAGAAATATTTCTGAAACTTATGCACAAGCTCATCCCGATGAAGATTTTGCTGAGACTTTTGCCTGCTGGCTCGATCCTCAATCTGATTGGCGAAATAAATACAAAAGTTGGGGGGCTCTTAAAAAATTGGTTTTTGTTGATAAGCTTTGCGGCGAGTTTAAGAACCGAGTGGCTCCTCCCGCCAAAGGAAAAATGCTTTGCGATGCTCGATATCTTCAATCAAACTTGGAGCGCTACTATCAAAGAAAGCGAAAAGCTTTTGAAGATGACTACCCAGATTTTTATGACAAAGATTTGGTTCAGATTTTCGCTCAGATTCCCTCGAAGTCATTTATCCCGACCACAGGAACAGCGCTCATCAAGGCCTCGTCTTTTATGCGAAAACAAAGGCGTGATATTTTAAAAACGATTTCCCTTTGGACCAAAGAAAGAAAAATCACCATCAGTAAGATTTATGACAAACTGATTGATCGCGCCAACGAGCTGGATCTGGTGCTTTCTAAAGATATTCATCAAACTTCTATTGAATTGACCGCCTTTCTCTCGACGCTCGTCTCTCATTATCGTTTCACTGGTCATTTTAAACGACAAGCTTAGTTTCTTCTCTTGCCATTGGAGAAAGAAAAGTTATTCTCTTCAAAAACTTAACTGGAGGATGATCATGTCTAAAAAAACTCCCATTACAGTTGCCTATGGTGATGGTATCGGCCCTGAAATCATGGAGGCTTCGCTTCGAATTTTAGAAGCTGCTGGCGCACAACTTGAAAAAGAAGTCATCGAGATTGGCGAAAAAGTTTATCAGGCGGGTGAGGCCTCTGGCATTCGTCCAGAAGCTTGGGAGTCTTTAAGAAGAACAAAAGTTTTTTTTAAGGCACCCATCACCACTCCTCAAGGAGGCGGATTTAAGAGCCTGAATGTGACAGTCAGAAAAACCTTAGGGCTCTATGCGAATGTAAGACCCTGTGTCTCTTATCATCCTTTCGTTCAAACAAAACATCCGATCATGGATGTCGTGATCGTTCGAGAAAATGAAGAAGATCTTTATGCAGGAATTGAACACCGACAAACAGATCAGGTTTATCAGTGCTTAAAGCTCATCAGCCGACCCGGCACAGAAAAAATTGTTCGCTATGCTTTTGAATACGCCAAAGCCTACGGGCGAAAAAAGGTTACCTGTTTTACAAAAGACAATATTATGAAATTTACCGACGGTCTTTTTCATAAAGTCTTCGACGAAATTGCAAAAGAGTATCCCGATATCGAAAACGAGCATTGGATCGTCGACATCGGCGCTGCCAAATTGGCCGATACGCCTGAAGCTTTTGATGTGATCGTGATGCCCAATCTCTATGGAGATATTTTATCAGATGTTGCCGCCCAAATCACAGGCTCGGTCGGCCTTGCTGGTTCAGCCAACATCGGTGAACACGTGGCCATGTTTGAAGCCATTCACGGATCTGCCCCCAGACGCGCTGGCCAAAATTTAGCCAACCCTTCGGGGCTCTTGTTGGGTGGAATTCAGATGCTCGTTCATATCGGTCAAAGTGAAGCGGCCACCAAGGCTCACAATGCTTGGCTAAAAACAATGGAAGACGGTGTGCACACCTATGACATCTTCAGAGAAGGTGTGAGCCGAGAAAAAGTAGGAACTAAAGAGTTTGCTGATGCGGTGATTTCACGGATGGATAAAAAGCCCGCCCATTTGAAACCCGTTTCTTATCAACAAGTTCATTTCAAAATTTCGGCTGGCCCAGCAAAAACCGTTAAGAAAAAAGACTTAATTGGTGTCGATGTATTTTTAGATTGGACCAACGGACAAACCAATGATCTTGCACAAATTCTTACCAAAATTCCGCACGACAATTTGAAACTGAAACTCATTTCAAATCGTGGAACAAAAGTTTGGCCAGACGGCGCGCCCGAAACTTTCTGCACGGATCATTGGCGCTGTCGATTTTTATCCACAGACAAAGCGAGTCATGAAGATATTTTAAAGTTGCTTAAAGAAGTCACCGCCCTTGGTTTTGATTTTATTAAGACAGAAAATCTCTATCTGTTTGATGGTCAAAAAGGTTACACGGCAGCTCAAGGCGAAGGTTAAGCTTAGTCTTTTAGAAAAAATTCAGTAGAATCAAAGGGGAGCTAAAACGCTCCTCTTTGATTATGAAAAAAGCGATCGTTCTTTTTGATTTGCCTGAACCTCCCCCTGAAGATCACGACTATTCGGTCTATGAAAAGGATGCCGCTTGGGATCATGAGATCGATGTCAAAAGAGCTCTTCAAAGACTCGGCTACGAAGTCTATCTGGTGGGAGTCTTTAACGACATCAATCAGTTGATCAGAGATTTAGATCGAATTCAGCCAGATCTTATTTTTAATATGATCGAATCTTTTAGAAATGAGCGGCGATTTGAATCTCAAGTTGTCGGCCTTTTAGAGCTCTTACGATACCCTTTCACGGGGGCCTCCTCATTTTCTTTAAGCCTATGTCGAGACAAAGATCTCACGAAAAAAATTTTAAGCCATCATCGCATAAAAGTTCCTCGTTGGATTTGCTCATCTGCCTCACGCCCTATTCGCTCGGTTAAAAATTTTCAGTTTCCTGTTTTTGTAAAACCCGTAGGCCAAGAAGCGAGCGAAGGAATCTCCAAAGATTCTTTCGCTGAAAATGAAAAAGATTGTTTAGAGCGAGTTCATTTTCTTCATGAGAAATTTAAAAGTGATGTGCTTATTGAAGAGTTTATCGAAGGCAGAGAAATCTATGCGAGTGTTTTAGGATTAAAGCGGCTTCAGGTTTTTCCTCTGCGCGAACTCATCTTTCGAGAAATTCCAGAGGGAGAGCCTCGATTTGCAACTTATCGAATCAAGTGGAATGAGGAATATCGCAAGAAATTAGGAGTTCGAAATGAATTCGCACGAGATATCGAGCCCCAGCAGGAAAAGAAAATTCAAGAGATCGTAAAAAAAGCATTCAAGGTTTTGGGGCTTCAGGGTTTTGCTCGATTTGACCTTCGACTAAAAGAAAATGGCGAGGTCTATCTCATAGAAGCGAATCCCAACCCCTCGATTGTCGGATACGATGACTTCGCCGCCTCTGCTCGAAAGGCAGAAATACCTTATGATGAGTTGATTCAAAAGATCATCGATATAGGACTTCAACGAACTCCAT
>JBMTHG010000053.1:0-10479 GCA_049436045.1 Bdellovibrionota bacterium | reverse complement strand
ATAAGCGTTTGAATCTTCGATCAACACCCAAACCTGAAAAACTTGGATGAAGCTGAAGATAGGATTCTAAAAAATGACCATTTCCACAGCCAAAATCGACGATCGCATTTTTGTCTTTGAAGTGCTTCCAAACTTCAAGTTTTGTCGACAATAAGCCAGTATGGCGCTGAAGTTTTTCAACATAGTGGTTTTTTTCAGGGTCCTTAAGTTGTAAGGCGGCCATCGACATTTTTAAATCTCTAGCTCAATATCTAGGCTTTTAAAAGTGGATGACCAACGAAAATTTCTCTGGGTAAGGCTTGAAAATCCTTCTTCTTTTCCATCAATAATAAAACGCTCGAGCCTAACTTAAAGCCAGCAAGTTTTTGGCCTTTAGCGATGGGTTTATCAAATCGGGCCCATTCGTTTTCTCTCACTTCGCCAATGCAGCTCTCTAATCCGCTCACCCCCATGGCTCCCACGCAAAGCATATAAACCTTTCCTAAATTTTCGTGATTCCATCGAAAGCTAAGTCTTTCATTTTCAAGATAAAGATGTTTCACGGCGAAGCGACCTAAAGCGTTAACGGGGTAGCTCGCTCCCGGAATTCGAATGGCTTCAGTTTGATTGGCCGCAAGCGGGCTATGCACCCAATGATAGTGATAGGGGGCGAGGTAAAAGTTCCAAAAATAGAATTCATTTAAATCTCTGCCGGCGAGTTCTGGAAAGTTTTTCCACGAGTAATCTATTTTTTTTACTCGAACTGCTTTTTGATCTGATATTTTCTCTGGCCCCTCCATCACTCGGCACTGAACTGGCGATACAAGTTCTACATGGGAGCATTGAAACTTTTTATCTCTCAAAAAAAAATCGCCGAGTTTTCGATGCTCGGGTCGAGGAAGATCTTCGATTCCATAGAGTTTTCGAAATGAAAAAATGAAAACCCGATGAGCGAAATAGCCCCAAGGCCCATAGGCAAAAATCTTAACCAAGCGATTATAAATAGGTGACAAGATTTGAAGAAACAGTCTCATGCCTATTTTACTTCATGAATCTTAACAAGATTGACAGTGCCTGGTTGTGCCACCGGAGTGCCCGATAACAAAATCACTGGCGTTGACTTTCTCCAAAAACCCCGAGGTTTTAAAATAGACTCGGAAATTTCTGGCATTTCATCGGGGTGTTTTAACTTCTTTTTGCTCGTCGTTGGAACGACTCCCCAAACAATCGACAGACGTCGACAAATCCACTCGAATGGACTCACCGCAAAAACAGTGGGCTTTGGACGAAGTCTCGAGATCATTTTTGCTGTGCTGCCCGTATGAGTGAAAGCGACGATCGCAGAAGATTCTAGAGAGTTGCTGCTCTGAACGGCGGCAGCGACAATGGCTTGAGGGATGCTCTGTCGATACTCCTGAAGACGGTGTTCCTGAATATCTGAGAGGCTGTCGGCATAATCTTCGGTTCGAGCGATAATTCGGCTCATGGTGTGAACAGACTCCGACGGAAAGCTACCCGAAGCGGTTTCTGCAGAGAGCATCACGGCATCTGTGCCATCTAGAACCGCGTTGGCCACATCAGAAGCTTCAGCGCGCGTGGGGCGAGGATTCTTAATCATGCTTTCAAGCATTTGCGTGGCGGTAATCGTAAACTTTCCAGCTTTGTTTGCCGATCGAATCATTCGCTTTTGAAGTCCGGGCACTTGTTCGAGAGGGCACTCCACGCCGAGATCGCCACGTGCGATCATAATTCCATCAGACACGTTTAGGATTTCATCAATATGATCGACAGCATGTTGGGTTTCGATCTTGGCAATCAGATAGGGAGCTCGCGAATGATTTTGAATCAGTCTTCGAACCGCCGTCACATCGGAAGCGTCTGAAATGAAACTCAGCGCAATAAAATCAACTCCGTTTTCCATTCCAAACTTTAAATCTTTCCGATCTTTTGCTGTGAGGCAGCTCATTTTAAGTCGAGTGTCGGGAAGGTTGATTCCCTTGTTGTCTTTTAAAACGCCTCCGAAAACAACTTTCGTGTGAATGTCTCGATTTTTTATGCCTTCAACGACAAGAAAGATAATTCCATCATCTAAAAGAATTCTGTCTCCAATCTTAATCTCTTCATGCAAATTTCGATAAGAGCACTCGGCTCGTTTTTGATCACCAAGGCAATTCTCGGTGGTCACAATAAATGATTGGCCGACTTTGAGTTCAACTTGGCCCTCTTTGAATTTACCAACCCGAATCTTAGGACCTTGAAGGTCTTGAAGAATTCCTAGAAACTTGTTTTCTTGTTTGGCGACCTGGCGAAGAAGCTTGATCGTTTTGAGATGCTGTTCATGTGTTCCATGAGAAAAATTAAGTCGAGCGACATCCATACCATTTCGAATCATTTTTCTCAGGGTGGATTCGTCAGAGCAGGCCGGCCCCATGGTGGCCACAATTTTTACTTTTTTGTAAGTGATTTGGTCTTGAGAGACGGGTTTGAAGGCACCGTCAATCAATCTAAAAAAATTTCTCTCTGATTTCATAATAAACTCCTTAAAAACTGATCAAAATCTTTGGCAATTGACTTCCAGTCGTGTTGTCTCGCTCGTGCCCGCCCTTTTTGACTCAAATCAGAAAACCTTTCTTCATTGGTGAGCAAATCTAAGCAGGCTTCAAGAAATTTTTGAACATACGAAGCCTCTGAGGCTTGACCTTCAATAAGAACTCCAGCGTCACCAATCGTCTCGGGCAATGCGCCTAGGTGGGTGCTTAGAGGAACGCATCCAGCAGCCATGGCCTCAATCGCCGTGATACAACTCGTCTCTTCAAAATGGCATGGATAAAATAAGACTTTCGATTTGAGAAATTCTTTTGCTAGATCTCGCTGCAAAATACTTTCTTGAATTCGAGTATTCGGAAGCGATTCGATCTCTCTTTTTAGAGGCTCAAAATCTTGAGTCTGATTATAAATCTTATAGCTACTAAAAACAGAGAGCTCGATATCTGGAAGTTTCTCATGAAGCCAACGATACATTGGTGGAACGTATTGCAGACCTCGATAGGGCGTTGAGGAATAAATAAGTCTTTTTGTTTTTTTAGGAAGTTGTTCAGAAAACCAATCCCATTCGATTCCGTTTTTTAGCTTATAAACTTTCTCTCTCGGAAATCCCGAGCGCGAGCAAATTTGATCAGCTTGCCAGTCGCTCACTGCCAAAAAGTAATCGACCTGCTGAATCACTCGATGATCTCCCAAGCCATAATTTGAAAATTGATCATAGGAATCACCAGTCCAAAAAAATCGCTTCTTGGCAGGCACTCGATAAAATAAGGGGATCCAATCTCGAACAGAAATAAAAACATCAATCGGCTCAGACTTTTCAATTTCTCGCAGAGGAAGATATTGTGGATCAGAGGCGGGAGGGTTTTCGCTGCTCGTATAAACTCGAACCTGATGGCCTAAATCTTTCAGTTTTTGAGCGAGTCGCACAACGCCTGTTTCAGTTCCACCGAGTGGACGTTCGTCTAAAATTTGAGCATGCAGGGGCAGTAGGTTTCCAGCGTAAATTGAAATTTTCATCTTAAATCTCCCAAGGCGTTTTGAAGACCTGTCGGAAATTTCTTGGCATCGAAATCTTGATGATCTTCAAGATAGCTTCTGGGGGAGGCGCAGTAGAAATATGAAAAAATACCAGCGGGCCAGTTATTGCCACTTTTTTTCTTTCCTCCAAAGGCAAGCTGACTGCTGGCCCCCACGCTCGCTCGATTGAGATTCACTAAGCCCACTTCAATTTTTGAATCGATGAAATCAAAAGTCTCTTTGCTTTGTGTGAAAATACTCGTCACTAAACCAAAGGGTGCTCGTTCGTGCCACTCGATCAGTTCATCCAAATCAGAGTAGGGAATGATGATGGCATTCGGGCCAAAAAACTCTTCTTGAAGGCTTGATTGAAGAGTGTCTTTTTCAGGCGTGTGACTGAGATAAACCGATGGGCTTAGCAAACAAGAATCATTTTGAATTCGCTTTGATTCAAGCAGACATTCAAAGCCCTCTTTTTTTGCAATAGCGAGGCGATTTAAAAAAGCTTCTACTGCATTTTGATGAATCAGTGGCCCCATAAATGTTTCAGGCGAAAGCGGATCACCTATCTTAATTTTTTTTGCGCCTTCAATGAAGACTCTTTCAAATTCTTTAAGCCATTTTTCGTGAATAAAAAGTCTTGAGCTGCAACTGCAGCGCTGGCCGGCGGTGGCATAAACGCTCATCCAAGTTTCAGAAACTGATTTTTTGAAATCCGCATCTTCGTGAATAATGCTGGCGTTTTTGCCGCCAAGCTCTAGGGCTGCCAGGGTATCAAGATGGCTTCGGGTCTCTAAGATCGTTTGCGTGATTCGCCGACCATTGTCATAAGAGCCAGTAAAAAAAACACCTTGAACGCGCGAGTCTTCTATGAGCGCCTGTCCGGTTTTTGCGCCGCCTAAGAGCATTTGAAAAACAGACTTCGGAAATCCTGCACGATGAAAAAGCTCTGAATAAAAAGAGCTGCAAGCTGGCGACTGCTCGGAGCCTTTAAAAATCACTGTATTGCCTGCAAGCAGCGCTGGAATGATGTGACCATTCGCAAGATGAAGAGGAAAATTAAAAGGGCCTAAAACAACGCAAATGCCCCGAGGCTTCCATTTCATATATTGAGCATTTTGCTGATAGCCAATGGACTCAATTTCTTTCATGGCCGGCATCATGATATTCAGAGAAACATCAATCTTGGCGGAGAGCGCTTTGGCTTCAAGAGAAGCCTCCCAAATCGCCTTGCCTGTTTCTCGAGCAATGATTTCAGCGATTTTCTTTTCTTCTTTGATGAACTCGCTCTTTAAATTAGAAATTTTCTCCGTGCGCTTTTCATAACTGAGCTTCGACCAGCTTTGCAAAGCTTTGCTGGATTCATCGAGAGCTCGCGATACGAGTTTCGTGTCTTCAAACCACTCAAAGTGAAGTTCGTTCCAATCAAAAGGGTTTCGATTTTCCCACGCGATTCCTGAGTTTGATTTGATGAATTCACCGGCAACAAAAGAGCCCTTAAAAGCTTGATCGAGTTTCATAAAAATTTCCTCTATTCGAGCCCCGATAAAAATATCATATCGACATCGGCGCCCAAACTTGAAATCACTTCGAAAGTCTCTGTCTCCACCTGCGGGTGGGCATCTGTTTCTTGATAAGAAGTCAAAATCGTAAAAAATTGATTCTTCGCTTCAAAAGCGAAGATGCCTTTCTTTTTTTCTTTAAACTCTTTACCAGGTCGAAGAGAGATTTTTTTCAGTTTGCTTACAATCGAGAGTTCCGAAATTTTGGCCCCATAGTGGGGGCCTCCGTCAAAAGGGTCGACGGCCTGAAGATATCGAAAGCCAATTTTTTCAAGCAGACGCTTCGCACTGTGAGATTCAGGGCCCGTCTTTCCGATCACTTCTCGGGCCCGAGGAGCAAAGAGATTCGTATAAATATCTTCATCCGGAAACAGAGCTTTAATAAAATCTTTGTTTGTTCTCGAGAGTTGATCGGCTTCTTGATAGCTCATATTTGTGAATCGTCGGCCAAAAGCCTCCCAAAGCGGGCTGCTGCCATCATCATAAAATGGTGGCAGTAATTCGGCGATGACTTTTTCTTCAAATCTTTGAGCTTGAAGACCCATATAAATGAGTCGGCTATAAGAAAGCTGCTTGCCGGGGGCCAAAGGATTTCGGCGATAATTCGGATGTAAAATCAAGCCACCGATTTCAGAGGGGCCATCTTCGTCGAACTCAAATCGCAGCAGTTGATGTCGCACTTCGGTGTTTGTGCTTTCATCGCGATGAGTTTTTTCAAAAACTCTAAGATAGGTGTGGGGTGATTGAGGAGTGCCGTGTTTTGCGAAAATCAAAGAAGAGCCAACTACTTTTTTATTTTTCAAGTCTTCTAAAACAAAAAGATAAATGGCTTTTGTTTTATCGAAGCTTGGGTCAGCGAAAGATTTTTGAGCAGTTTCAATCTGCGAATGAAGTTTTTTTTCGTCGGAGGCGAGATTTCCAACCGCGCCCAAATGATGAGCAAGCTCTTTTAAATCTTTGAAATCCTCTTGTTTGACCTGTCTGAAAAGAAACATAACTAACAGGTTATTTTGATTAAGTTTTGATAGAATCGAAAGGCTTTTTCGATCGACTTTCGATGAATTTTTTCATTCGGCTTATGAATGTTTCCATAGGATTCACCGGGCCCATGAACGAAGACTTTCGCTCCGAGTTTTTGATAGAAATAGGCTTCATTGCTTCCTGATTTCGTGATCCAAGGGTTTTTGTCTTCACTTGCTTTTAAGAGTTTTTCAACGAATTCACCCTCTCGGCTTTCTTCACAAGCGGGTGAA
Source organism: Bdellovibrionota bacterium (assembly GCA_049436045.1). GTDB lineage: Bacteria > Bdellovibrionota > UBA2394 > UBA2394 > UBA2394 > JBMTHG01. Next base: position 4,121 of record JBMTHG010000053.1, on the reverse strand, counting down.
CTTCTCTTTAAGCGAAGCTCTGGGTGTCGTTCTCGAAGAAAGAGGCTGAGGCTTTCGGGGTCTTGTTGGGGCAAGAATCGACCCTCAATCTCGATTTGAATCTGATTTTCATGTCTCTTAAGAATCGTCCAGGCGGAGCTTGCACCCGCCGGCTCAAAAATTGGATTTTGTAAGAGGCTCGCAATTTCTTTTTGAAACAAGCGATGAGATTTTCTCATCTTGACGAGAGCCTTTAGAGTGTCTGTCGGAATAAGATCAGGCTTTGAGAGAAACGAAAAATGCCCGGGAATCACATTCGATGCCACGGAGCCCTCAAAGTTCGATATCGGAGTTTGTTTTTCAAGCTGATATTCCAAATCATCGAGGGCCATCTCAAGCGCATTTTGAGCGCGATGTGGAGAAGAGGAGTGGCCAGAGACTCCCTCATAGTGAATTTGACTTTCAGTTTTTGAAGTCTCTGTGGGGGTAAAATCAAGCTGAGCTTCAAGAATATAAAGACCTTTGTTGGCGAAGCAAATTTTTCCATCCGAGGGTTCACCGACGAGTGCATAGCTTGGATGAATCAATTTATTGTCATAAATCCAGCGAGCTCCCTCCATTCCAATCTCCTCCGCAAAGCTGCCGATAAAAAAAGGAGTGTGTTTGAAATCCTTTTGCTCCGAAAATTCAAGAAGAGCACTGAGTTTGCAAATGGCATCAGATTTTACATCAGCCGCCCCGAGGGCATAGATCCAATCGTTTTTTTCTTTGGCTTCGAAAGGGCCGGCCTCCGTCCATCGATCGAGCTTTCCAGCTTGCACGGTATCAAGATGCGTGTGAAGGGCGAGCCCGCCCTTTTCAGGAAAAGCCTGAGATTTCGGCCAACAAACAAAGGTCACGTCTTTTGGATGTCGATTTGATTCAAAAATTTTGACTTCAAGTCGATCAGAGACCCAGGATTTCAAAAAAAGGGCGACATCGAGATTCCCTTGATGGTCTTGACTTTGAAATGAAGAGGCTGAATTGATTTTTAAAACTTCTTTTACTTTCTCAAAAAGCTCACTCATTTAAGAGCCTCCTCAATGTCAGAGATCGAGCTCTGATTTTCAACGGCACCGGGGTCAAAATTTTCTTGAAGGGCAATTTTTCGAATCAAAGATCTTAAAATTTTTCCGGATCGAGTTTTAGGAAGAGATTTAACAAAAAGAATTTTGTCAGCTCCAAGCGACTTACCCATTTTCTTTACAATGAGCTGATTCAATTCATTTCGAAGCGAGTTGAGTAGGGCTTCGTCTTGATTTTTTTGATCTTTCAAAACGACAAAGGCATAGACGCACTCGCCCTTGACGGCGTGCGGAAGTCCCACGGCCGCTGTCTCTGCGACCAAGAGGTTTTGCATGAGAGATGATTCATATTCATTGGGGCCCACTCGCTTGCCGGCAATTTTGATCGTGTCATCACTTCGGCCTCTCAAAAACCAAGTCCCCTCTTCATCAATCAAGGCCCAGTCGCCGTGATACCAAACTTGATCTCCAAACTTTTCAAAATAAGTAGAAAGATATTTTTCTTTGGAACCTAAAAAAGCCTTAGTCATGGAGGGCAGAGGTGTCAGGCAAACTAAATGACCAATGCCCTCTTTTAAAGTTTCGCCGTCTTCGCTCCAAGCTTCGGCCTTCACACCCAGTGCTGGTTGACCAAGACTCGTAGGCTTAAGACGAGTCATTGGGTCGGGGGCTAGAAGGCATCCCATAATCTCGGTGCCCCCAGAGATATTCATGATCGGGCATTTTTCTTTTCCGACGTTTTTATAAAACCAAAGCCAAGACTCAGCATCCCAGGGTTCACCCGTTGAGCCGAGAACGCGAAGTTTTGAAAAATCTGCCGTATCAAGAAATGAAGATTCAGTTTTTTTCAAGACTCGAATCGCTGTGGGAGAAATTCCAAAATGTGTGACTTGATGATCTTGAAGAATTTGCCAAATACGATCGGCAGTGGGGTAGTCGGGCACACCTTCATATAAAACCACGCTCGCTCCAAACTGAAGAGCACCAAAAAGTTCCCAAGGGCCCATCATCCAGCCGATGTCGGTATACCAAAAAAAGCGATCTTCAGAATGAACATCAAAACAATAGCGATGCTCTTTGCCGGTGGTGGCAAGAACACCAAAGGCGGTGTGAACGCAGGCCTTGGGTTGACCGGTTGTTCCTGAAGTGTAGAGCAAAAGACATTCATCTTCGGCTTCAAAAACATGGGGTTTTAAAATCGTCTGCGAAACGCTTTGAGCGGAGTTTGATCGGTGTAAAAAATCTGATCGATCAAGCTCAAAAACAAATTCTAGCTTCGGGCATTGGCCTTTGATTTTGTGAAGAGTTTCTAGAACAGGAATGTTTTTTCCTTTTCGAGTCGTTCGCTTTTGAACAAAACAAAATTTGATATCAGCCGCTTGAAGCCGGCTGAGAATCGCTTCTTCACCATAGCCCGAAAAAATCGGCACTACCGTGAGACCCGCTCGAAGAATTCCAAAAAAACTAGCAATCATTTCAAGACTCATCGGCATCAATAAAGCCGCTCGATCACCAGGCTTTGCGCCACGATCAATGAGTTTTCTGGCGATCGCGCTTGATTCTTCGGCCAAGCGCTGAAATGACCACGAGACCGATTGACCCGGCTCATCAGCTTCAAAAATTAAAGCAGTTTTATTGGCGGCATTTTTTAGATGTCGATCGATGCAGTTTTCGACCACTGAAATTTTGGCGTTTTGTGCCCATTGTGGAAATGGAAGGCCTTGAGAGAGAATTTTTGTGGGCTCTTGATTCCAAGTCAAAGCCATGTCTTTTAGGGCATTCTGCCAAAACCACTCGGGCTTTTGAGCGCACTCTCTTCGAAAGTCTTCGAGGCTTTGCTCTGGCGCTAGTTTCTTCCAAAATTTAACGAAATGAGAGTCTTGAATCCAATCGGCTTGAGGCTCATAAACAAAAGAAAATTCCATAACTTAGCTAGTTTCTAGCAAAGAAGCTGGCTGCTTATTTGTCAATCGAGATGGCCTAGAGGTCAAAGATTCTCAAGAAATCGACAATTTTTGCCATGAATTTTTTGCGGAGCCTAATTCTAAGACTCTGAAATCACTTAACTTTAAGTGGCTCAGTTTTTGCAACTTGAGAGAGAAAGCCTTCTTTTTTGCGTGAGACAAGGCGAGGAGAAAGAGAAATGAAACGACTAGTCTATCTGTTAAGTTTGGGAGTTTTTTTAAGTGCCTGTGGCGAGGGCTCCATTCGCTCCATCGATAGTGATCTTTTTTTCTCGCAAGAAAATCCCTTTCAGCCAGTGATTACGATTCAAGGTGAAAACCCCATCACGATTGAAAGAACCACCGCATGGAATGAACCGGGCGTGTTTGCTCAAAGTTATCGAGAGGGTAATATTTCGAATCGCATTCAAGTGAGTTCTAATGTGAATTTCAATAAAATTGGAAGCTATCAGATCGTTTATTCAGTGAGTGACTCTCAAGGTCGAACAAGCTCGGCCACTCGGCAAGTGATCGTGGACGACACAATTTTGCCGACTGTCACTATCGATGACGCTGACTTGGGTGCTAGCCCTTCTTATAATAAAAATACTCCACGAAGTATTTTCATTTCAGATTCGAGTGGAGACGCCATCAAATATCAAGCTGTGGTTGTAAGTGCCAACAATTGTAGCAACGCCGATTTTGCTAACGCGCCTCAAAAAAATATCTCTGAAACTTTTGTGTTGAATCCAAATGTGGGCGCAAACAAAGTTTGCGTGCGAGGTATTGATGAAGCCGGAAATATTCAAGCCACTCCTACGGCCAGTGAAGAATTAGAGATTGTAACCCCTACGGATCTCACGATTTGGCTGAATCCAACGAGCCCAACAAATGAATTTAGCGTAACAGTCACAGCGGAGGGAGAGGGAATTGATTTTTTTAAAGTGATCAAGACAAGCGCCGAAAACTGTCAGAACGAAAATTTTCAAAATGAGAATGAATCCTCCTCCGGAGTTAGCTTTAACATTTTAGAAGAGGGCGTTCATCGCTTTTGTGCGATTGGAAGAAATGCTCTAGGTGATTATGATCTCACTCAAGTGGCTGAAGAGACTTTAGAAGTTGATCGTACGCCGCC
>JBMTHG010000052.1:0-10563 GCA_049436045.1 Bdellovibrionota bacterium | reverse complement strand
GAATTCTTTGTAGCGCGAGGAGGATATCGCTTTGACAATTCACCGCTTAAAGATTTTTGGACGGTCGGAGCAGGCTTGGAAGCGCCAAAAATGCAAATTGATGGTTTTTATATGTTGAGTGCTGACTCTTCGAATGAAACGGCCTGGGGCTTTCAGGTTCAGTTTTTATTTTAGACTCTCAATGACATATTTTTAATCTTCTCTCGAAGACTCTTCGCTAGCTGATCGCGCCCTTCCACCCAACTCAACGCCCCGGAATCTTGATCTAAAATGCAGGCTTTATAGAAATCTGATCGAACATCTTCTTTTCGATTTCCAACAACAAGATTGCATTGTTTCTTTTCATTCCAGTTTCGTATTCGAAGCTCTAAATCCTTTTCAGCGAGCCCGGATTCATACTTAAAACCCACCAGATATTTCGTTCGATCTCGAAGTTTATCGATCAATTTTGGAGCCACTTTCAAATTCAATCTTAGATCTTCTTTTGATTCGATTTTATGCTCAAGGGCTTCTGAAAATTCAAAATCCAAAATGGCGGCCGCACAAATAATCGCATCAAAATTTTTCTGTGCACTCATCTCAATCGCTTTTTCAAAAAACTTTTTTGACTCTTTCTCTTCAAAGCCCCTGATATAAGACGGCATTCCAAACATTGAGCTGCCTTTTAGATAATCAACTTCAAATCCTTGCCGATAGAGATCAAAAACAATTTGCGATCCCAGCCGGCCACTCGAACGATTTCCCAAAAATCGTGCCGCATCCATCGATGACTCGGTGGCTCCAAAGAGAACTAAAACTTTCTGATCTCGCCGGTTGAAATAGTGGCACACTTGATTCAGCACATCTTCGGGTGAAGACATTTTAAGTTTTGACTCCTCAAACTTGGGAGAAATCCAAAAAACTTGCGCCAAATCGCTTAATCTTTCATGAGCACTTTTGAAAGCCGGGCCTTGAGCCAAAGATTCGTGCATCGAGGGATGAATAAAGAGAGGTCGACGGCCCAAAAGACTTTGAAGACACGTCAAACTGGGGCTATCCGCTAAGCCCAAGCTTAATTTCACCATGAAATCCAAACTACAAGGACTAATGATGGCTAGGTCAGCCTGACTGATGTGCTCTGCTGCTCCCGTAAGATCTGTGACAACAGAATTCTTCGAAGCCCATTCGAAAACCTTGGGATTCACAAAGCTCTGAGCAGAGGCTGTCAACCAAACTCGAACATTGGCTCCAAAGCGTCGCAGCTCTCGAATAATCTTTGGACTTTCGATGCAGCCAATACCGCCCGACACAATAAAGTCGATGTTTTTGTGAAGAAGTTCATCACCCTTGAGCTGAACGTCACGATCATCCATACGCCTATTCCCTAGCCGAAGATGCTTGATAGGTCGAGCCGACTCAGTCAGTTTGAAGCAATGGTCTCAACTTATCTTGAAATTGGCTCCGGCATTTTGATGAGCCTTGTTTTTTGGGGAGTCATTCGCACGGGCCTATGGCTTCTTCCTGGCATTTTTTGGGCAAGCTATTTGCCCCTCGCTTCGATGAGCCTTTTTTCGTTTATTTTCGTAACGAGCTTGTTGGCCCCTCGAAGGGCGGGCAGCTTCGATTTTCGAGACTGGGACAAATCACGATGGGCCTTAGTCTTTTTTTTGACCGGGATTTCTGGCGGCGTCTTAAGTCTTCAATTCGACGTTTTAAGTCTGGGTCTCTTCTCACTATTTAGCTTGCTTTGGATTCGATTGTTTCGCTTGTTTCGATTTCCTCTGCCAGAAGTTTATTTTTTTCCAGCGGCGGCACGCTTTGCTGTGATTTTTATCTTTTGCTCCATTACAATCTACCGGTGGCTTAGCGCTTTGGAGATTTTATGAAGGCTTTTTATTCACCTCATATTCAAGAAATACCAAAAGGCTTCGAAAGCCAGTTTAAGCCCTTCGGTATGGGCCCCGACGCCGCTAAAAACTTAGCTCGGCGGCTCTCATTGAGTAAGCCCTCTGGGCCCATCATCTTGTTGGGCTCTGCTGGGGGCCTGCGTGAAAACCTAAAGCCTGGCGAATGCTTCATTATAAATGAAATCTATTTTCAAAATGGCTTTGAAAAAATGTCAGTTCCCAGAAGCCTCGAGTTCTTACCGCAAGCAAAATTAGTCTCCGTAGAGCAGCCAGTAACACGCTCTGAGATAAAAAAATCTCTGGGCCAAAGTTCGGGCTGCGATCTTGTTGATTGCGAAATGTCATTTTTTTGGGACGAAATTTCAGATGACTTAAAATCTCAAATTATTTTCATTCGCGGAGTTTTAGATCCCGCTTCTGAAAATCTTGATTTTTTGAACGCTTATAAAATCCACTGGCAAGGCCTGATTCATCCGAGAAATCTGTTTCAATTTATAAAGTTTGTTAGAAACTTTTTTCACTACCAAAGCGGGATTGAGAAATTTTTCCGACAAGTGGCAGAGCAGTTACAACTTCGAGATGATTCTGAGGTCACCTCTGAAATTGAAATTTTCTAGAAAAACTTTTTATCTTCAATACTACATATTTCTTCGATATCTGCCGCCCACTTCATAAAGCGCATGAGTGATTTGTCCAAGACTTGCCACGTGAACGCAGCTCATAAGTTCCGCAAAAATATTGCCTCCCGAAAGCGCTACTTTTTTTAGATTGTCTAAAGCTCGCTTTGCCTCGACAGTCTTTTCGTTGTGAAACTCCTCAATCTCTTTGAGTCGACTATCTTTTTCAGTTTTATTGGAACGAGAAAGTGGAATGGCGGGCTCCATATTTGTTTGATCTGGAAGAAATGTGTTTACTCCGATGAGCGGAAGTTCACCTGAGTGCTTAAGCTTCTCATAGTGCAAACTCTCTTCTTGAATTTTTGAGCGTTGATATTGAGTCTCCATGGCTCCAAGCACGCCACCTCGATTCGAGATTTTTTCAAATTCGGTCAAAACAGCCTCTTCGACCAAATCGGTAAGCTCTTCTAAAACATAAGAGCCTTGAGTAAAATTTTCAGTTCGGCTCGTGCCAAACTCTTTTTCAATAATCATCTGAATGGCCATCGCTCGCCTTACACTTTCAAGCGTTGGCGTTGTGATCGCCTCATCATAAGCATTGGTGTGCAAAGAATTGCAATTGTCATAAATCGCTGTAAGAGCTTGAAGCGTCGTCCGAATATCATTGAATTCCATCTCCGCCGCATGCAAACTTCTTCCTGATGTTTGAATATGATACTTAAGTTTTTGAGATCTCTCATTCGCTCCGTAGCGATCTTTCATAGCGACTGCCCAGATTCGACGGGCCACTCTTCCTATCACCGAATACTCCGGATCTAAGCCGTTACTGAAAAAGAATGAAAGATTCGGCGCAAAATCATCAATCTTCATTCCTCGATGCAGATAATACTCAACCAACGTAAAGCCATTTGACAGTGTGAACGCCAACTGAGAAATCGGATTCGCCCCAGCTTCAGCGATATGATATCCAGAAATACTTACTGAATAATAATTTCGGATCTGATTCGAAATGAAATACTCTTGAATGTCGCCCATCATTTTCAAAGCGAATTCCGTACTGAAGATACAAGTATTTTGCGCCTGATCCTCTTTAAGAATATCCGCCTGAACAGTGCCTCTCACATTTTTCAGTGTGAAAGATTGGATTTCTGCCAAGTCTTTGTTTGAGGGCTTCTTCTTATTTTGCGCGATGAACTTTTCAATTTGCTGCTCAATCGCTGTATTCAAATACATCGCCAAAAGAATCGGGGCCGGTCCATTGATTGTCATCGAAACAGAAGTTTTGGGATCACAGAGGTCAAAGCCGCGATAAAGAATCCCCATATCTTTTAGTGTCGCAATACTCACGCCAGACTCGCCTACTTTCCCGTAAATATCTGGCCGTAAATCTGGGTCTTCGCCATAAAGTGTAACCGAGTCAAAGGCCGTCGAAAGTCGCTTAGCCTTGTCGTGACGACTTAAATAATGAAATCTTTCATTCGTTCTCGCCGGAGGGCCCTCGCCCGCAAATTGCCGACGCGGATCTTCTTGATCTCGTTTCATCGGGTAAATTCCAGCCGTGAAGGGAAAGTGCCCCGGCAAATTTTCAAAACCGCGAAACCGAATAATATCTCCCCAATTTTTTAGCTTGGGTGCGGTCACACGCTTCAAGGAAAGCCCGCTTAAACTTTGAAACTTTTGCTGAACCTCTAGGGTTTTATCTCTGACTTGAAACTTAATTTTTTCTTTTTCATACTCATCATAAAGACTTTGCCAACTCTCAATGGCTTGCTGTGACTCGTCATCGAGACGATTAAAATATTCAGATGATTTTTCTCTTAAATCTTTTGAATCCAACAACTCCGACGACTCTTTTAAAACAAAAGCGTCGTGCGCTTTTTTTGCCTCTTCTTCGACTCTTTCTTTATAGCCACGAATCGTCTTCACAATCTCACCGAGATAAAAAACCTTATCTGCCGGAATAATCGAATGATCTTTTAACTCTGGCTTAGGAAAAGATTTTGTAGCTCTTTCAAGTTTAGGCTCTTTATTTAAAATTTCATCTCGAAGTCGCTCATAAAGCTGGGTCACTCCCCTATCATTAAAAATATTGCAGCGCGTTCCGAAGATAGGAAGATTAGTTTTTTGATTCTCTTCAAAAAGCTTTCGACTTCTTGCGAATTGTTTTTTGACTTCTCGAAGCGCGTCTTCTGAGCCGCGCCGCTCAAATTTATTCACAGCTACAATATCTGCAAAATCGAGCATGTCGATTTTTTCTAGCTGTGTAGACGCTCCATAATCTGAGGTCATGACATAAAGACTGATATCCGAGAGATCGACGATGCCACTTCCGCCCTGTCCGATCCCAAGAGTCTCAACGAAAATCAAATCGAAATCAGAGCCCCGACTCGCCTTTACGATTCTCTCTATCGCTGAAGAAAGCTCATTCTGGCTTCCACGACTCGCAATCGAGCGCATAAAAACTCGGTCGTTATCTATTGAATTCATTCGAATTCGATCGCCTAATAATGCACCGCCGGTTTTTCGCTTCGTCGGATCGACTGAATAAATCGCAATTTTTAATTCCGAAAACTCATAGAGAAATCTTAAAACCAACTCGTCAACGAGGCTGCTTTTTCCAGCCCCTCCCGTTCCTGTGATTCCAACAACAACAGACGGATTCTCTTCCGCTTTGGATGAAAACTCAGCACCAAGCTCCATCGCTGTAATGATTTGACCCCAATTTGAGTTCTCTAAACTAAGACTGCTAAAGCTTCTTTTTTGACGAGCCTCCTCACAGGCCTTACGCATGAACTCAATCATTCCCTCGAGGCCCAAACGCATTCCATCCTCAGGCAGAAAAATCTGTTTCACCCCATAATTCTCTAATCGTTTTTTTTCACTCGGCAGAATCACACCACCGCCTCCACCGAAAATCTGAATGTGAGAGGCGTTTTGCTTCTTCAAGGTATCAATCAAAAACTCAAAGTATTCAACGTGGCCGCCCTGATAAGAGCTGACGGCGATTCCATCGACATCTTCTTGAAGAGCCGCTCTGGCGACTTCCTCCACACCACGATTGTGGCCAAGGTGAATCACTTCGCAGCCTTGATCCTGCAAAACGCGACGAATCACATTGATGGCGGCATCATGCCCATCGAAAAGAGCGGCGGCCGTGAGAAATCTTAGGGGTTGATCTTTTAGAGCCTTAAGGGGCTTAGATGAGGCTGCGAGCATTTCTCATTTATACTGCATCTCAATTGCCGGGCTCAAGCAGGCTTCTTGAAAAGAAAAAATTTTTAAGGAAGTGCCTGGGGCTCTTTAAAAGCCTCGGTCTTGTATTCGAGCCAAATTTCTTCAGACTTCAAAATCTCATAATCCATCTGTCGACGCATTAAAAAGCGATAGGTCGCACTCGTTTGACGAACCAACTCATCGGCATAACTTCGATCAACATCAAAAAGACTCGAAAGCTTTTTTTGAAACCTCTCTGCTTTATTGAAGGCCAAAGCGCCCAATTCTAGGGGATTCGAACAGATTTGATTGGTGGTGAGAAAAGAATTGTAAAATTCAATTCGTTTTTGAAAACAGCGCTGTCGCAGCTCAATCAAATTGGGATGAGAAAAATCCTCGACTACATTTTCCCCATAGATTTCTTGATAAGCCGCCTGGATTCTCGACGATGATTTTTGCAGCTCATTGAGCATTCTGTCCGAAGAGACCAACTCCAAGAGGCTGACTTCCGTAAGTTCGACAGCCTCTCTCTCCATTCGCATATTGAGATCAATCAATAAGACCGGATCCAGATTGTGAGTCACAAATCGAGACAAGACCTCTTCTTTGGCCATTCGTTTATAGCGCTCAGTCACGACTGACTTTAAAAGCTGCAAAAGAATCTTGGCATTGGCCTCGACGAAACTCGAGCTCACACTTTTTTTCCTACAATCACCTGAGCTGGCCGAATGATGTGACTCCCCAAAGAATAGCCTGGCTGAACGACATGGATCACTTTATCTTCTTGTGCATCATCATCCACAGGTTGAGTCGAAACAGCTTCATGAATCTGAGGATCAAAAGTCTCGCCCAGAGCGGCGACGACTTCTACTTGATTTTCTTTGAAAGTATCTTTCATTTGCTTAACGATTAAAGCCAAACCCTCGACAAGACTTTCCGTATTCGAGGATTTTTTTGAAGACTCTAAACTTCGCTCCAAATTATCCCCAATCATTAAAAAGGATTTGAGCAGACCGGCCAATTTCAAGGTCACTCGGGATTCAATCTCTTTTTGAGCGCGCTCTCTTATCGCCTGAGTTTCGACTTCCATTTTTTTTACATATTCGCGAATCTCGTCGATTTTTTTTCGCCAATCCTGTTCCTGCTTTTCCAACAGACTGATACGCATCTCTTTGTTTTTAAGCTCTATCTGCAGTTTTTCATTGAGTTTCTTAAGCTCGTCAAAGGCCGAAGATTCCCCCTCCGCTGCTGCATTTGGATTTTCTTCGTTTTCAGATTCTAGTTCTTTCTTTTCTGCGCTCATTATTATTAACCTATGCGGGACAGAGCGTTTGTCAATCTTATGGCGATTGAGTTTTTAAAAAATTTAAGTCCGAACCAAAGAAAGGCTGTAGAAAGTAAGGCCCAAAATTTATTGGTTCTCGCTGGCCCTGGAACGGGAAAAACCCGCGTTTTGATCTCGAGAATTCTCCATCTTCTAGAAAGTGGCTGTGCCCCCGAAAGAATCTTAGCCCTCACTTTTTCAAAAAAGGCCACCCATGAAATGGAAGAAAGACTTCTATTGAATCGACCTGAAATGCTGAGCCGAGTTGAGATTTCTACCCTCCATGCTTTTTGTGTAAATCTTGTGCAACAACAGGGTTTTCGACTTGGTCTGCAACGAAAGCTCGAACTTCTATCAGAGGCTCAAACCCGACTTTTGTTTCGCGGGCGTGCGTCTCAGCTTCCCTTTCAGCATTTCGTGCAATCGTCTTCTATCGATGCGGTAATCGATGACTTGTTAAGCTTTTTTCAAGACTGCAAAGATGAGGGCCTATGGCCAGAAAATTTAATGAGCTATGCAGAAAGTTTGCCCGATCAATCTGAAGACGATCGACTCATCAAACAAGAATGGGTTGCTCTCGGAGATCTTTATAATGCGTTTCAGACTTATTGCTTCGCTGAAGGGCGATTAGATTTCGGAGATGCTGTGCTGGGGGCGCTTCGACTTCTCGACGATCATCCAATTGTGGCTCGAGGTCTTCAAGATCAATATGATCACATTTTAATTGATGAATTCCAAGACACCAACTGGACGCAGATTCAGTTTCTCAGAAAAATCTGTGGGCCAAAAACCAATATCTTCATTGTGGGGGACGACGATCAATCAATTTATCGATTTCGCGGCGCCTCTTATGCTGCTTTCCAGTTTTTTGAAGAACTCTTTCCAAATCCGGAATCAATTGAATTGACTGAAACTTACCGATTGCCACAAGCCGTAGCCTCTGTCGCAACAGCTCTCATCAAGGTCAACGGCGCTCATCGCTTTCGCCCAGATAAATCTATTCAGTCGATGAAATCGGAATCAGACCCGGTCACATGGGTCGTCGCAGAAAGTTATGATGACGAGGCAATTTGGATTCGAAAAAAAATTGAGGAGCTAATTCAAAAAGGAGTTTCAGCATCTGAAATTGGCATCTTGGTTCGATCTCACAATCATGCCGATAAAATTTATGATCAGCTTGTCGATGCGAGCATCCCCGTAGAGAGCTCGAAAAGTGCATCCTTTCAAAATACGCCGATTCTTCAAGACGCCTTATCTTTTTTTCAACTTCTTAATAATCCAGAGGATAATGTTAGCCTTCTTCGACTGCTTGATAGTCCTTTTCTTCGACTCAAATCAGAAGATATTTTTGCTTTCTGTGAATCAGCAAAGTTTGGACGACTTTCGTATTACAAGAATTTAGCCCTAACTGAATCAGTTAAAATTTCTGAGGAAGCAAAAAATCAACTCTTGTTTTTAAAGGAGTTTCTGGAATCCCACTTCGCATTAGGAGCAAGAGAAACAGCGAGTCATTTGCTTTTAAATTGGATCGAGCAGACGCAAGTCGTTCCCTTTTTGATGAAAGAAAATCGAAAGAAAGAGCTTTTCGAGCTGACTCAGTTTCTTCGCAATCTTCAAGACTGGGAGCGAACTCAAAGAAAGGCTTCGCTTTTCAATGTCATCGATCTTTTGGAAGTCATGGAGAAAGAAAGTTTTTCATCATCAGATGAGGAAATAAAATCCCCAGATGAAAATCGAGTTAGAATTTTAACAGTTCATGCTAGCAAAGGATTAGAATTCGACTATGTATTCATTTCTTCACTGGTCGGCCGTCGATTTCCACAGTCTTATCGATCGTCAACTTGGATCTTACCTGACGAGGCCCGCAAAGAACGAGCGCCGAACAAGCAAAGTCATATCGAAGAAGAGCGGCGTTTACTTTATGTTGCGCTTACTCGGGCAAAGAAAAGATTGTTTCTTACAAGTATTGAAAAGAAGGGAACCAAGCCCAGTCTTTTTGTTACCGAAGATATTGAAAAAAATGTAAGCCCTCAACTCATTGAGAAGATAAAAGTTGAGGCACAAACACCAGAGGCTTTGCTGATGAATATGAGTAGAGCTGCTTTTTCAAGAGAATCTGAAGGTCAGAAAACCCCTCTTTTTTCAAAAAAAGAGGGGCCACTTTCACTTTCATTTTCTCAGCTCGATAAGTTTGAAAAATGCCCTCTCGCTTATTGGTTTGCTTTCGAACTCAAAATTCCAAGCCCACCGAATGCCAGCCTTCTTATTGGATCAGCGATTCATGAAGCTCTGGAAGTTTTTTATCAGAAGGTAAAAATCGATCGGGTCCCTTCAGAAGAAGATCTGCAGAAAATATTCGAGAACATCTTTGAGCGCACTCAAAGTGAATCTGGTTCTCTAGGTGCTCATGATTTAGAGTTGGGAAAAACAAAGCTCTCGGATTTCTACCGAGCTCAAAATGGTATTTTTGCTCCGCCACTGGCGCTTGAAAAAGAGTTTATTTTTTCAGTTGGTGAACACTCGATCAAAGGCAAAATTGATCGCGTTGACCAAGAAGAAAATGCTGTTCGAATCATTGACTATAAAACAGGCAAATCAAAAAGTCCGAGCAATCCGGCTGATCAAAAATTTGCTGAGGAATCTTTGCAGTTTTCTATTTATGCCATAGCTGCAAAAGAGTGCTTTGATTGGAATTTGAAATCTCTCAGTTTTTATTATGTCTATGACAATCAGGTGCTATCGACCACGCGAAGCGAAGAGCAGTTGCAGAAAACAAAAGAGAAAATTCTTGATTATGCCTCTCAAATTCAATCTGGAAGTTTCGAAGCAAAGCCAGGCTTCATCTGTCAGTGGTGCGAGTTTCAAAAAATCTGCCCAAGCTCTAAACTTAATTCATAGAGTTTTTCGTCGCAGCGCATTATTTACTTAACAAAACCTTAGCTCGACTCTTGAACTGAATCTCGCAAATCTATTCCGAGCTTGAGACTACTTTCAAAAGTCTTGATTTTTTTTCTAGCCCTCACTCAAACGGGCTTGGCGGCCGAGAGAGAGTTTTCTCTCATGTCGTTTAACACTGAAAATCTTTTTGATACCGAAAAGAGCGACTTTTATAACGACGCCGATTTTACCCCAACGGGGCGTTATGAATGGACGCCAGAAAAACTACATTGGAAACTGGAAAATCTTTCACAGATAATTCTGAGCATAAAAAATCCAGACAATAGTATTTGTCCTGATGCCTTGGCGCTCAGTGAAGTTGAAAATCGAGAAGTCTTAGAGCTCTGGAGAGATGTCTTTTTGTCTGCCTGCCAATATTCGGAAATTCTAATTTTTGAACCTCAAAACAAAAGTGATGCAAAGAATGACAAACGGGGAATCAAAGTGGCGCTTATGAGTCGCTATCCCATTCTAGATTCACCGAAGTTTCATCTTCTTTATGAAGGCTCTCGACATATTTTAGAAGTCCATCTTCTCATTGGATCCCATACCCTTGTCCTCTTCATCAATCACTGGAAGAGTCGGG
>JBMTHG010000051.1:0-10786 GCA_049436045.1 Bdellovibrionota bacterium | reverse complement strand
GGAAATGGTCATTTTTTAGAATCCTATCTTCAGCTTCATCCAAATTTTCAGGTTTGGGCGTCGACCGAAGATTCAAACGCTTATTTAAAACAGCTTCAAAGATTCAAAAATTTAACGACTCAAAAGTCTTTTTTGGCGATGTGATCGAGTTTGTCGAAAGCTCTCCGTCTGATTTTTGGCAAGAAGTGTGGATGATGTTTCCTGATCCATGGCCGAAGAAAAAACACCTCAAGAATCGAATGATTCATTCCAAGCTTTTCTATCAGATTCACCGAATTCTTAAATCAGGGGGGCGCTTCTGCTTTGTCTCTGATCATTTTCCGTATTGGGATTTTTTTATTATGACAAACTACAAGATTCGTCTTTTTCCCGTCAGTCGGGCCGTTGAGGGCGACCTATTTAAAGGTCAGCACACGAGTCTTTTTCAACGAAAGTTCGAATCCCAAGGCCTTCCCATCTATTCTCTCGAAATGAGAAAGTAGAATTGAAAAAAGCTTGGTCTAAAGTCAAAAGACCGCCACAATGTTTCTATCGCCATGTTCAGTAGTCTGTTGTCTTTATTGATTCTCTCTTCAGCTTTCGAAGTCGATTCGGGTTTATCGCTGGAGCTGAAATCAACGAATGTTTTTTATGATACAGATGGCTCTACTTCAACCGGAGGTGGTGGCCGCCTTTCTTATGTGATCAATGATCCGGCTGATGCTTTTTTAAGTTTTGAAATCGACTCCAGCTTTGAAAGAGTTTTTCAGAGTTCAAGCAAGTTTCGCTGGTTAGCTGGCCTAGGTCTGGCGATGAATGAAACCTATGGGCCTTTTGCTTTTCGATTGGCGGCAAATCTTCTCGTGGAACATTTGAAATCGAAATCCACATTCGGAGCAGGATACCGATTTGGTTTAGGTTATTACTGGGCAAAGAACTTTGGGAATTTCATTGATTATGGAAACCGCTTTTTTACGAGAAACCGTTCTGATTCGACCGCCAACTATATCGACTTCAGCTTTCAGTTTGTCTTTTAATTTTTAGGGTTGAATCGGCACGCTGTCTTGACTCATCCACAGCAAAGGTCGATGAACCCAAACAATATCTCCATCAGCATCTTTGAGGCGCACCCAAGAATTTTTTTCTTCTAAAACTTCGAAGCTCAAATACTTCAGACCTTTTTCAGCCTTGGAGAGTGGAAATTTTGTGCCTGGGCCCTGTCGAAGATTGGCATATTCATTTTTAATCACCGCACATTTCATGCTCGAGCTCACGAGATCTTGCCGCACCCAGTGCATTTTGCCTTCAAAATCCTGCACCTGAAGCCAATTCTTTTGTTGGCTTAGCTTTTTTAAGGGCATGAAACGAAAAACCTTCCAGGTCATCTCAGATTTGGTCGTGGGAGCTCTTCTTAAGTTGGCGTATTCATTTTTCACGCAAAGTGCCGATGAAATCGAAGGCATCAGAAAAAAAGCAATTAAAACGAAGCCGATCCGCATCTCTTTATTAAACCTAAAGCCGACAAGAAACTTAAGTCTTTTTTGCGATCTAGCCCCAGAAGCAACACAAACTTGAACCGAGAATTAGTTGATCTTTAACAAGCCCTTCCCTAAAAAGAAAAAGTGTTACTCACGTCAATTGGTGAAATCGTTCTCGGGCTTGTCATTCTAAGTTTTGGAGCCGATTGGCTCGTTAGAGCTTCGGTGAAGATCTCTGGTCTATTGAGCATTCCCACGGTCATCATTGGACTTACGATCGTATCATTTGGAACATCCGCACCGGAACTTGCGGTGAGCGCCATTTCAGCTCTCTCAAACCAAAGTGATCTGGCCATCGGAAACGTTCTCGGGAGTAAT
Organism: Bdellovibrionota bacterium; assembly: GCA_049436045.1. GTDB lineage: Bacteria > Bdellovibrionota > UBA2394 > UBA2394 > UBA2394 > JBMTHG01. The sequence continues at coordinate 8,951 of JBMTHG010000051.1, read as the reverse complement.
ATTTTTAATATCTTAGTAATCATCGGGCTTTCAGCGGCCATTCGCCCGATGCAAGTTCACTTGAATCTTATTAGAATCGATACGCCGATTCTCGTCGCTCTTTCTTTTTTGTTATTTTTGATCTGCTGGGGTCTCGAGATTAGTCGGTTCGCTGGCTTCATTCTTGTTGGGCTTTTAGCGGCTTATATTTTGTTACAGCTCTTTTTGGTGAAGCGTGAAAAAAAGTCAGCCAAAATAGATGAAGAGCTTCAAGAAATCGTTAAAGAGACTCAGATCAAGGGAGACAAAACAAAAGCATTTTTGATGTATTCAGGCTTGTTTCTTGTAGGTCTTGGTCTCTTAATTTTGGGCTCTCGTTGGTTTGTCAGCGGCTCGGTAGATCTGGCGAGATGGCTCGGTTGGAGTGAACTCATTATTGGACTAACTTTAGTAGCTGTTGGAACCTCCATTCCTGAAATCGCTGCCTCTGTAGCTGCCGCTCTTCGCGGGCATCACGACATTGCCATCGCGAATGCGATCGGTAGCAATGTTTTCAATATCCTTTGCGTTCTTGGCATCACATCGATCATTCAGCCCTTAAGTGTGGCCCCTGAAGCTCTCGTCTTTGATTTTCCTGTGATGATCAGTGTGGCACTCATCTGCTGGCCGATTTTTTTACAGGGTCGAAAAGTGGAGCGCTACGAAGGCTTTTTACTTTTATTGTTTTATTTGGGCTATATGAGTCTGCTTTATCTTCGGGCCATTGGAACGATTGAGTTAAGCACTTATACAGACACTCTTTTGTATTGGATCATTCCGCTCGCAAGCATTTTGTTCGTGAGCTTAATCTTTCATTTGATTCGAAAAAAATCAGCGGCTTAGTTGTAGCGAATCAGTTTTAAGCGACTTCGTTTTATTTTAAGCCCTGATATTGTTTTTCATAAAGCGCCTCAATATCATTAAAAGAACGAATGAGGTTCATCCATTCACTCGCCCATTGACGCTCTTGATTTTCCCATTGAATTCTAGTGGGGCTCTCGAGTGGATTAGCAATCAATGATTCAAATCGAGCTCTTTCTTCATCGAAGGCCTCTTTCGCCAAATCAAAATCAATCTCATAATCAGGAGCTTCACCTTTGAAACGTTCATTGACCTCTAAAAACTTTTTCAATTTTTTATCAAAGGCAGCCATATCGTTTTGATAGGTATCGACTCGCTGATTGATGAGGCTTCGATCAACCTCCAAGCCCGTTCTCACGCGCGGCGCTCTTTTAGCGCCTGCATCGGCGGGCTTAGGCTCTTGGGTGCTCTCTACGGCCTGAGGCTCTGCACCTGCCATGGGTTCTGCGGCACCTGAATCTTCAGGCTCTTTTGAAGGCTCAATATTCTCCGACGCCGACTCTGCGACGGGAGCCTCAGGCTCTTGAACCACAGGGCTAGAAGCCGCTGGCTCTTCTTTTTTTGTGCAGGCCGAAAAACTCAAAGCTAGAAACAAAATACTAAAGCCAAATTTTTTCATCCTTCGATCATATCCTGAGTTTCATTGGGTCTCTAGAATCATTTTCTAGGTTTTTTGAAATTTTAAAAATGAGAGACTTTGTCTTTAGATCACAATAGGATGAGAAACAGGCATGGAAGGAGAAAATAAAAGCTCAGGCCTCGAAATTGATCCTCTGGCGGAGATTCGAGATTCTTGGTCAGCTCTTTCGGTCGAAGAAAAAATTGTCTCGTTTCGAAGTCTTCCTCGTATCGAGGCCGAGGATTTGTTTTTAAGCTTAAGTTCTGCCGATCAAGCGGATATTCTAAATCATCTCGATAGTCTTGAGGCGCGCTCTTGGATTCGTTTTCTGCCTCCCGATGATGTGGCTGATTTGCTGCAAGAGGTCTCAACTGAATCTCAAGAAAAACTTTTTTTGCTCTTAGATAAAGCCTCTGCCAAAGAAGTGCGGGGCCTACTCGCCTATAAAGAAGATCACGCTGGGGGCTTGATGAGCCCGCGATTTTTACGGCTGCGACCCGAACTCACTGTGGATGAAGCTCTTCGTTACGTGAGGGCTCAGGCGGCTGAGCATCTTGAAACGATTCGCTATCTTTATGTTTTAGATGCCTCTCAAAAATTGCTTGGTGTCGTCTCACTTCGCCAGCTTTTTTTCGCCCAACCTTCGCAAAAAATTTCAGAGATCATGAGAAGCGATCTCATCAGCCTTCCCGAAGATATGGATCAAGAAAAGGTTTCTCATGTTTTTAGTCAAACGGGTCTAATGGCAGTGCCGGTAGTGACCAAAGAAGAGAAAATGGTGGGAATCATTACAGTCGATGACATCGTCGATGTCGTGAAAGAAGAGGCCACAGAAGATATTCAAAAGTTTGGAGCCCAAGAGGTTTTAGATGCTCCCTATCTTCGAACAGGCTACTTGGAATTGATCAGAAAGCGTGCCGGTTGGTTGACCATTCTCTTTGTGGGGGGAACTTTTACAGCCTCAGCTCTCGGATTTTTTGAAGATCAGATTGAGAAGGCTCTGGTTTTAACACTTTTTATTCCATTGATTGTGAGCAGTGGAGGAAATTCAGGCTCTCAAGCTGCCACTCTCATTATCAGATCGCTGACGCTAAGAGAGCTGAGACTGCGAGATTGGTGGCGAGTGCTCTCTAGAGAAATTGTCGTTGGCTTGTCAGTTGGGGTCTTATTAGGACTCCTTGGTTTTGCTCGGGTGGCTTTATGGCCCGAACATTCCTCTTCAGCAAACAGTCATTTTTTTATTTTATCTTTGACCATTGCTTTGAGTGTTATGGCTGTCGTCTTGTGGGGAACCATCATTGGCTCAATGCTTCCCTTCATCTTAAGAAGTCTTCGTCTTGACCCCGCCACAGCCTCGGCACCACTCGTTTCGACTCTTGTGGATGTGGTAGGAATTGTGATTTATTTTTCTATTGCACGAATATTTTTAAGCGGAGTTGTTGGCTAGTGATGAGAAAAAAAGTTTTAATTACGGGAGCATCGGCCGGCATTGGAAAAGCTTGTGCTCAAATTTTTGCTGAAAATTCATACGAAGTTTTTGCTTTAGCGAGAAGAAAAGATCGCTTGAGAGAGCTCGAATCTCAACACTCAAACATTAAGGGCCTTAGTTTCGATATCAGAAATTTTGAGGATAAAGATCTGAAAGAATTAGACCTTTCTGAGATCGACATTCTGATCAATAATGCAGGGCTCGCTCTCGGCCTTTCAAGCATCGATCAAACTTCTGAAGAAGACTGGAGACATATGATTGAAACCAATCTGATGGGCTTGATTCGCATGACCCAAAAAGTGCTTCCTCAAATGATCCAAAAATCACGAGGTGATATCGTAAACGTTGGGAGTATTGCCGGCTATCAAACATACTCGGGGGGCTCTATCTATAGCGCCACAAAATATGCCGTAAGAGCACTCACAGAGGCGTGGCGAAAAGATCTGTTGGGAACAAATATCCGAGTGATCGGAATTCATCCTGGAATGGTAGAAACTGAGTTTAGCGAAGTTCGTTTTAAAGGTGACAAATTGGCCGCCAAAAAAGTCTATGAGGGAATGCGTCCACTTACGCCCCGAGATATCGCTGAAAGCATTCTATGGGCCGTCGAACGCCCAAATCATGTATGCATTGAATCTATCGTGATTATGCCAACCGATCAGGCCGCCTCAGGAATGGTTCATCGCCGCTCAAGCTGAAACAAAAAGCTATTCCAAGATTCTTTTGCGAGATGCCTTTCTGATTTGATTTCAAAGCCTAGTTCTTTAAACGAAGAATTAAAAAAATCTTTCATCTCTTCGACCTCAGGATCAAGTATGCCTGAAACAATCAAACAAGACTGATTTGAAAGACAAGCCAGATAATTTTTTGCCTGATTTTGAAGAACGCTCGATATGATGTTCGCTAGAACAAGATCAAAAGAAAAAGACTGCTCCAAAGACAGATTCTTATAGCTCTTGATTCGACCTTCACATTGATTCATTTGAAAAACTTGAATGGCAGATTCTCTGGCAGAATCTTCAATCTCAATCGCCACGACCTCACTTGCCCCCAACAAACACGCAGCCACACTCAAAATTCCAGAACCAGAACCAAAATCTAATACTCTCTTGTCACGAAGATCATTCAAGTCTTCTAAAAATTCGAGACATCCCTGAGTGGTCGGATGGTTTCCAAAGCCAAAGCCTAAACTTGGGTTCAATCGAATCAGCTGTCGACTCGGATCCACAGGCAACGCGCTCCAATCTGGCCGAATACTCCAGACTTTCGCAACATCCACCCCTTGAAAAGATTCTCTCCACTTCTTGCCGTAATCTTCTTCTTCAACTTTAGAGACGTGGGTCTCAAATTTCAGTTTTTGAGAGAGCTCTCTTAAGACTTCAATAAATTTTTTCGAAGACCCTTCTGATTCAAAATAAAACTTAAGTGAAATCTCACCTTGAACACTTTTTAACCAATCACGATCTGGATCAGCCTCACCCACATCAAAAACACTCAAGCTTTCATCGAAAACACTGCCCTCATCAAGACCCAAGAAATCATCTGCCGCCTCTGCCTTCAGCAAAAAAATCTGCAAGAGAGCATCTCGATCTACAGCATTCATTTTTATTTCTACGCAAAAGCTCAAACTGAAAAATCCTTCTGCGCACTTTTGAGATTGGGGTAACGCTCTTCAATGATTTGACGAAGCTCTTCGACGGAATCAGTCAATTGAATATAGCTTAAGTCTTCTGGCTTTATCGCCGCCTCTGCTAAGACTTGATTTTTTAACCACTCCATAAAAGGTGACCAATATGAGCTGCCCATTAACACCAAAGGAAAGTTATGAATCTTTCCCGTTTGGATCAAAGTCAAAGCTTCAGCCATTTCATCTAAAGTTCCAAAGCCTCCGGGTAAAATCACATAGGCAGATGAATATTTCACCAGCATGACCTTTCGAACAAAAAAATAATAAAAAGAAACAACAAGTTTACAAAATCGATTCGGCCGCTGCTCAAAAGGCAAAATGATATTGCAACCGACTGAAAGCCCGCCTGCCTCATAGGCTCCACGATTCGCGGCCTCCATCACGCCGGGGCCGCCTCCCGTCATCACATTGAATCCCATTTTGACCAATTCTGATCCCACCTGAACTCCGAGCTGATAGTAGGGATGATCTTCTTTAAAGCGCGCTGAACCAAACACCGTCACTGTAGGGCCAATGAAGTGAAGGGCTCGAAAACCCTTAATAAACTCGATCGAAATTCTCACCACACGACGAAACTCAGTCCATCGACTCGCTCGTTCTTGAAGAAAATAACTCTCATCTTTTGGTTTAGGCTGAATTGAGCTCATGAATTAGGGCATTAAGTTTTTAAAAGCTTCTGAATAAATCCATTCGATTTGATCTTCGCCTTTGGTCTGTTTTGATATCTTAACATGCAAATCCCAAAGTTCTGATTTTAAAATTGACTCCGTCAAGCTTGGCCCAGCCTCGACTAAAACTTTTAGATAATTTTTTTGCCGCAGCAAGTCGTAAAGTTCATCAAGATCAGGCAGCTCCACCAAAGAAAATCCTAAATTTTTCTGACGAGACTTCCAAGTCTCAGAAACTCGCTTTCGTCGATCAAGAAAAATCAAATCACGATGCTTGTTTTCAAAATCTGGAATCTCACGAACTGTAAAAAGAGGATCATCGGCGAGAATGGTTCCACTTCCGCTAAGAATGGCATCTGCAGACTTTCTAAGCTGATGAGCCAAGCGAATCGATTTAGAACTCGTAAATGTTTTTTGATGGGCTGGCGGAATCATTGAGCCCTCTTCCGTCCACGCTGTTTTAACAATCATCATAGGACGATTCTCTTTTGATCTTATCCAAAAGCCTTCGATCAAGTTTTGACACTCTTTTCGCAAGAGGCCTGAGCTCACTTTTAAGCCTTTTGATTTTAAAAATTGAAGTCCACCACCCTGAACATGAGGATTTGGATCTTCAACTCCCGCAACGACTTGTTTAATGCCCGCTTCTAAGATTCGGGAGGTGCAGGGAGGAGTTTTGCCCTGATGATGACAGGGCTCAAGAGTCACCACCAAAGTGTGAGGCTTTTGATTTGGGAGCAGCTTGTTGATGGCCAGAATCTCGGCGTGAGATTCTCCGGCTCGCTGATGAGCTGCCGATGACAAAAACTCTAAATTCTCATCTAAAATGACGGCTCCCACTGGCGGATTGGGGGTGGTTTGCCCCTCCCATTCTTTCGCCTCAAGAATTGCCTTTGCCATCGCCTCTTCGAGCTTCATTAAGCCTTCATACCTTTTGAAAGGCCCGAATCAAATTAAAATTTTCAAGAGAGACAAGACAAAAAAGTTGTTTTATTCTCAAGGGATGAAAGAAGAATCAACAGCTCAAAAATGGAACCCTTTAGATGAATCGCTTTTCAAAGCTCGAATTGTTCAAGTGAGCGGGCCCGTCAACGAAAAACTGGCCCTGAAAGTGAATCGTGAAATTTTAGCGATGGCGATGAATGATGATTCAAAACCAATTTACCTTTTCATCAATAGCCCAGGTGGGGAAGTCACTTCGGGTTTTTCGATTTACGATACGGCAAAGTTTGTAAAACCTGAAATTTACACTGTGGTGACTGGCTTAGCGGCAAGCATGGGTTCATTGATTGCTCTTTGTGCGAAAAAACAAAATCGTTGGGCCTTTCCGAATTCAAAGTTTTTGATTCATCAGCCCTTGATCAGCGGTGGATTGACCGGAAGTGCATCAGACCTCGAAATTCATGCAGAAGATTTGGTGAAACTCAAAAAGAAGATTAACCAGCTTTATTCCGAAGAAACTGGTCGCGATTATGATGAGATTGTGAAGGCCACTGATCGAGATAAATGGTTCGATGCCGACGAAGCCAAAAGCTTTGGCCTCATCAGCAAAATCATCACGTCTATCTCTGATCTAAAGATTTAAACGAGATCATAGAGAATTTATCAGAAACTCAGCTTACTCAAAAAGTCCGCTGAGTTTCTGGTTAAGATGCTCTCTAACACGAGACGCATAGGGATCAGCATAGGCCTCGCCATCTATGATTTGAACCTCATCGAGCGCCAACATCTGCTTTTTGATTTCATCTCTCGCCTGGCTGATTTTTCGCCATCCTGGCCGAACCTGATCAAAAGTCTGCTCTAACTCAACAAGATCATTGCGAAGCAATGAAGAAACAATATTACCATCGAAGTCTGTAAAAATTCGGCCCTTGAGTTCTTGATACTCATAAAAATCAATGGCCTCGATCAACTTGTCTCGTTTCTTAAAAAAAGCTCGCAATATAAGATTTGAATCATCTTGTTTAACGAGAGTCGATTTATGGTTCGAAGTAGACTCTTGGCCCGAGCCCTCAATCGGCACCCAATCTGCCTTTGCCCCACCAGAATAAGCAAAAAATAAAACACCCAAAGCCAAAATCACTCGCATAAAAGCCCCCAATTCCCAAAAAATTTCAAAATGACTCTAAACCCACATTTAAAGCCCCTAGCCCTAAGCAAAAGCACTTAAAACCGACCTCAGTCTATAGCGTAAAAATTACATGGTGACAAGATGTCTCAGTTTTTTTGGAGTAAAAAATCGAGCTCCGTTTCTGCTGAAGGCTCATCCTCTTTCAGAGAAGAAGGATCAAGCAGCTCAAAATGAGCGTCGAACAAATAAATTTCTAAGGGCCTATCATCCACAGCCCAATGCGGTTGCGGCAACTGATCTCCCGTTTTGGCAAAAAACGTCAAAAGATAGAAAAATCCGACGATAAAAACAGCAAGCCCAAGGCTCTTTAAGACTCTCATGGATTTCTCAAGCTTTTTGATTTCTTCAATCTTTTAAGCAAATGCCGCTGATCAGGCGTTAGCACGGCTCTCATTTTTAAAAGCTCTTCAAATCGAACCCGAGCTAGCTCTTGCTTTTCTGATTGTAGAGCCTCAAACAGACTTAGAAGTTGAGGCTCCTTGACCTCAGATTCTAAGGCCTTTTTTAAAACCTCTTGCTTAGAATGGATCATCTTGCGCTTGGCTTGAATCTCACCGCGATATTGATCTCGAATCTTTGACAAACTGGCTCTTTGATCTTCACTCAAGCTCAACTCCTGAGGCTCTGCCAATGAATGAAACGACAAAAGAATCAAAGCGCTGAGGTTAATGAGCAAACTAATCTTTTTCATGCTGACACCTTAAACTCTCAGACCCTCTCTTTTCAAAGAGAAAAGCCCTGCCCCATTTGCATCCCAAGCGCGACACTTTCACCCCCAGATTGAAAGAATAAAGACCAGTAAATTCAAATGCTTAGCTGGGCTAGATTCTTGCATGTTTCTAGCTTGTGGCAGGTTTTTGGCAAAAATTTTCAAAATTAAGTCTATGCGTGGGGCTAATCACTTTGAGCAATTCGTTCGCCTTGTTGGCCTCTGGGAGCTTGAATGAAACGGCGCCCTCTCAAGATTGCGACCCGCAAGCTGAGAAAAATCAAAAAGACATCGAAGAATTTCTAAACTCATTCATGAGTCGCACATCTTGCAAAGAGACAAATGGCATTGTGATTTGCTCAGCAGAGAATCGACCACTTGTAAGCCTAGCCGCCCCAGAATCTTTAGGCGAAGAAATCTCATTAACTTCGGAACAAGAAAGCGATCTTCAAAGTAGACTGGCTCGTCTTTCAGAAATTTTTGATCTTTCTGTTGAGGAGCCACTGGCGATCACGAAAGACAACAAAGTTTATCAAATTGATAGCTCGAACAATATTGTGACCGAGATTGATTTAACAACTCAGCAAAGAAAAGATGTGGCGCTTGATCCAAATCTTCTTGTGGCAGGTTTCGGAGGAAGTGGGCGTTTAGAAATTTTAAATGAAAAAGGTCAATCCGACTTCGTCGATTTTAACGAACTATTTAACGCAGGCTCAGAGAGCTCAGAGTCTAAAGATCAAGAGTTTTCAAACGAAGAGCCGTCGAACGA
>JBMTHG010000050.1:0-11072 GCA_049436045.1 Bdellovibrionota bacterium | reverse complement strand
CGCGTGGCGAAGCCTCTTGCGATTATTGGTTTTGAAAATTCAAGTGAAAGTGATGATGCGCTCAAAGGGGTGTATGTTCGTGAGTTTCTCAATCAAACTCGGCTTTCGAATCTCGATCTTTTAAGCGACGAAGACTTAAGGGCTGAGTTTGAAAGAGCATCACTCGCTCTTCAAAAACTTCATCAATCAGATCAACCGATGAGCATTGAGGAGCATTATTTCTACCTGCTAGAAGAGATGGCAAAGATGGTAGCCGTCTTTCATTATTTGGGGTTTGAGCATCGGTTTTTTTATGCGCAACAGGTTACTCTTGCAGGAGAAATCACTGATCTTGGAACGGGAAGTTGGCTTTATGATGATTCAAAGTTTTCGAACTTAAACTCAAATGTCGAGATTCCTTATCTTTCATTTTCAAATCAGATTCTTTTAGGCCTTAATATGTTCAATAGAACTCATGCGCTTAAAACAGAGAGCCCAGAGCGACTCAATTATGATTCTGATACTCTTCGAGACCAGAAAAAAACACTGCTCGCAGCAGTTCGACGAATCGACCCTGATAGCGCAGAAAGAATCGAGAGCAAAAACCCTGAAATGAAATTTTGGAGGAGTTTTGCTCGGCACATGAATCAATTGCACGAACAGGAAGTGCCTTTTGTGCATTTGAGGAAGCATTTGTCAGAAAATCTTGAAGAATATATTCAAAAGAGAAGAGGGGTTCTTAGTGAATCCCAGATAAATCAAATCATGACTCACCAAGAAGATTTTGAGATTCTAAAGCAAAAGTTAGGGCTTCGATTTTTGCCTGATGAAAGCCTGGAACAATTGTTTGAGAATTTTCCAAATCATTGGCGACGCGATGCGCCAGGCTTCAATCTTTTTTCTTGTGTTTCTACGCTTCAGAAGTTTTCGCGCATGGCGAAATAAGAGCTGTTTCCGATAGGCAAGGATTGCCGACACCCTATTGCCGAGTATTTGACACTTGCCGGCTCAGTGCTGCTCTGAGTCATTTTCTAAGCACCTAAAATGATTAAAAAGATTCATGGGGCGGAGCGCAGGAACGGGCTTTGCTTTAAAGGGAGGTGGAGGAGTCTATTTTGTATAGTGCGATAAGTGGACAAACAGCCGTCTTCAAGCAAATGGAAGTGATTGCTAACAATCTCGCCAACGCCACGACGGCAGGTTTTAAAGCTGAAAGGATTCTGTTTGAAAAAGTGCTCACGGATGAGCAACTTCTCTACTATTCTCCAAACTCTGAAATCTCTGATCCGAATAGTTTGCCCTTAGAAGAGTATGTTCAAATCAAGGGATCGTTCACTGACCTGAGTCTAGGCCCCGTTGAGAACACTGGCAATCCATTAGATGTTGCCATTCGAAATGAAGGATTCTTCATTCTTAATACACCAGAGGGTGTTCGCTATACGCGAAGCGGGCAATTCTCATTAGACAATCAAAATCGACTAGTTTCATCAGAGGGTCATCCTGTTCAAGGAGCGAGCGGAGAGATTACTCTTGGAGCCGGAAAGATAGAAATTTCAGCGGATGGAAGTATCAGTTTAAATGGTGAGTTTGTCGATCAGCTAAGACTTGCCAAGCTCGATTCACCATTTTTGATTCGTGAAAGCGCGCAAAAGTACGATCTCCCTCCTGAGGGAATCGCAACAGATATTGAAAAGATTGAAGTTCAAGCGAGGGCCATTGAGGGCAGCAACGTCAACACCGTTAAAGAACTAACAGATATGATTTTTGCTTCTCGTATGTTTGAGGCGCTTCAAAAGGCGCAACAGGCAAGCAGCAGCATGACGGAAGATAGAAACCAAGTTTTGGGAACAAGTTAAGAAAAGGAAAGTTTTAAAATGATCAAATCACTTTATACAGCAGCGACAGGAATGGATGCACAGCAAACTCGGATCTCTGTGATATCGAACAACATCGCCAACGTCACAACTGCTGGATTCAAACAGTCGGGCACTGTTTTTCAAGATTTGCTTTATCAAAACATTTCAACGGCAGGAACAGAATCGGCGACGGGCGTCATTTCGCCAGCGGGCTTGCAAATTGGTAGTGGAGTGAAAGTAGTTTCAACACCCTCTGTTCATTCCCAAGGTCTTTTAGAGCAAACTTCTCGATCTTTGGATGTGGCCATCGAAGGCGAAGGATTTTTTCAAGTTTCTTTGCCGAGTGGAGAGTCGGCTTACACGAGATTGGGTTCATTGGCGATCAATGCGAATGGGGAGCTCGTGACTCAGGGTGGATATGCGATTGAGCCAGCGATTTCTGGTTTGAGTGGCGCCACAGAGCTTCGAATTGGAACCGACGGAGTGATCACGGGATACGCTCCTGGCTCGGCAGCGATTACAAATTTTGGTCAAATCAATATCGCCACCTTTCCGAACGCTTCAGGATTAAAAGCAATCGGTCAGACGATGTACCAAGAGACCGCGGCCTCCGGTACACCGACTCAGGGAATTCCTGGAACGAACGGTGCCGGCACTTTATCGCAAGGTTTTTTAGAGGGATCAAATGTGAATATTGCAGATGAGCTAGTGAAGATGATTCTGGCTCAGCGATCATTCGAATTGAATTCGAAAGTGATTAGAACTTCAGACGATATGATGGCAGCAGCAAATCAGTTGAGATAATGATGAGAAGACTTTTTAAAATTTTGATTTTGATTATTGCGATTGTGCCGCTTTGGCTCACCGTGATTGCGATGGCCGAGAGTTCTAACCCTTTAGAATCTTGGCGCCTTCGAATCAATGACGAGTTATTAAAAGTTAGCGATCAAAAAATCCAAATCATTGAGGTTCTTGAGATGAGCGCCGCTCTCACCGAAAATGATCGGTCTCAAAATCTACAGATTGATCTGTCGAGAGTTCAGCCCAAAGGTGTTTCTGCCTTAGGTCTAAAAATCATGGATTCAGAGGGGCGCCTACTTAAATATTCAGAAGTGAAAGCACGGATTCTCATTCAGTGGAAGGTTCCAGTGACGCTCGTGGCACTCAAAAAAGGAGATCGAATTTCTGAAAAATCTTTTGAGTGGAAGTGGGTGGATGCAGCTGCTTTATCACGTAGTCCGGTTCGAGTGATCTCCCCAGTAGATAAAGAGGTGAAGTCTTTCATTCCAGCGAATCAAGTGATTTATCATCGCCAGATCGAAGATGGTCAAACGGTGAAGAGGGGCTCTCGCGTGAGAATCACTGCTCTTAAGCCTGGAATTAGTATTACGACCACTGGAGTCGCACAAGAAAACGGAAACCTTGGCGATACGATTCGAGTTTTGAATTTAGATTCGAAGAAAGAATTGTTTGGTGTGGTCACAAACAGTGAAAGCGTTGAGGTGCAGTTATGAGAATCATCTTAGCACTACTGATGATTGTTTCGTTAAGTGCTTGCGCCTCGATCATGAGAACAAGTGAGCCCACTTTGAATCAAAGAATGTTGCAAGAGCAAAAAGATAAAATGGCCACCGGACAAGTCGATGCTCCTTTGGCGATCGCCAATACTTCTGATGTGAGCCACTCCAGTCTTTGGGCAAAATCGGCGGGCAACCCTTATCTCGTTAGAAATCAAAAAGCGCAAAATGTTGGAGATCTTCTCACGATTCTTATTGATGAATCGGCAACAGCGAGCACGAGTGCAAAAACGGATGCGAAGAAAGAGGCCGATCTTGGTCTTGGCGCCGATTTGTCTTTTGGTCGAAGTGCATTGGGAGCCAAGGGAAAGTTATCGGGAACCTCCGAGTATTCTAGCGAGTTAAAGGGGCAAGGAAAAACAGATCGCTCTGGTCAATTTCAAGCCACGGTTCAAGCGGTGGTCGAAAATGTTTTAAATAATGGAACCTTATTTGTGCGAGGTCGAAAAGTGATCACGATCAACAATGAAGATCAAGAAGTCGAGATCAGTGGCTTTGTTCGACCCGACGACATTCGTATCAATAACACTGTGGTTTCGTCTGTGATGGCCGATGCAGAAATTCGATATTTAGGAAAAGGTGTTGTCGGTGACAAACAGCGCGGAGGCTGGGGAACAAGAGTTTTAGATTGGGTTTGGCCATTTTAAGTAAGGATTTATGATGAAAAGGATTTCACTCATCATCTTAACAAGTTTTTTGATCGGGACAGCGGCTGAGGCCTCTGTGCGAATCAAAGATATTACATCCCTTCAGGGTGTTCGTCAGAATCAACTCATCGGTTATGGAATCGTTGTTGGTTTAGATGGAACGGGAGATGGAAGTTCAAATCAGTTTACCACGCAATCTTTAGTGACGATGTTAAACAATCTTGGTGTGGGGATTGATCCTCGTCAGGTTAGCGTTAAAAATGTTGCCGGTGTCATTGTGACGGCTCAACTTCCGCCCTTTGCTCGAATGGGAACGAAGTTAGATATTTTGGTTTCATCTCTGGGTGATGCAAAATCTCTTCAAGGCGGCACTTTGCTTCTCACGCCTTTGAGAGGCGCTGATGGTCAAGTCTATGCCGTCGCTCAAGGGCCACTTACAGTTGGCGGATTCGCCGAAGCTCAAGCGGGCGCTTCACAAACGAAGAATCATCCGACTGTCGGTAACATTCCTGGTGGCGCGATCGTGGAGAAAGAGTTGCCTTTTGATTTTAGTGGGCTCAATCAATTAATTTATTCCTTGAAGAATCCTGATTTTACAACGGCTGATCGCATTGCTTCAGCGATCAACAAAAAATTAAAGGGCACATTTGCAAAGGCCGCAGATTCTGGAACCGTTTCAGTCGGAGTTCCATCTGACTATCAGGGCAAAGTCGTCGATCTCGTGGCGACGATTGAAAGTGTTGGAATCACTCCAGACACCTTAGCGAAAGTTGTGGTGAATGAAAGAACCGGAACCGTTGTTGTTGGCGAAGATGTAAAAATTTCTACAGTGGCGATCGCGCACGGAAACCTGACCATTAAAATTCAACCTCAAGCGGTCATCAGTCAGCCCAACGCTCTTTCTGAGGGCGAGACAGTAGTTTTTGAAACAGCAGACATCGAAGTGAAAGAAGAAGATCAAAAGCTCGCCTTGATGCCAGGCGGAGTTTCTATCGGTGATCTCGTGAAAGCGCTGAATGCGATTGGGATTAGCCCGAGAGACCTGATTGCTGTTTTTCAAGCAATTGCTGCTTCGGGAGCTCTGCAAGCTGAATTGGAGGTCATATGAGCGTTGATTTTTTAAAGCCAGACATGATCTCGATGCCTGAGAAAAAGCTGCCAAAGCTAAACCCGAAGGATGATGCACAGCTAAGAAAAGCGGCAAAAGAGTTTGAATCTCTATTTATGAATATGGTGGTTCAAAAAATGAGAGAGTCGGTTCCTGATTCTGGTCTCTTTGATGAATCGGGCTCTCAAAAAGTTAAGTTTTTTGAAGCAATGTTAGATGAAGAATATTCAAAAATTAGTGCTTCTAAATCAAACGGAGGAATTGGAGATTTGATTTATAAGCAGTTAAGCCGCCAGATGGCGAAGTCGGGAGGAGCCCAAGATGAAAATTGATGGCTTCGGTGGCGGCTCTTCGCGCATCGACAAGACAAAAGCAAAGGGCAAAGACAAAAAGACAGGAGTTCATAATACCTCGGCTTCTGGATCTCCGCTTCAAGATCAGATTGAGGTGAATGATCACACGAGCACTTTGGCGGCCATCAGAGATTTAGTGAATGATAGCCCAGACATCAGAACCGAAGAAGTCGACAGAATTGTAGAGCAGCTCAAGCAGGGTAAATACAAAATCAATTTCGAAAAAGTAGCCGATGGCTTCATTAAAGAAGCCATTCTGAATGAGATGTCAAAAAGATCGGTGGAGCGATGAAATGAAGCAGATGAACGAGTTTCAAATTTCAATGACTGATCTAGAGAAAGCTCTTCGCGAAGAAATTTTGCTCTATGAGACTTTCGCGGAGTTGTTGGAGTCTGACATGGATCTTATGTCGACATTAAAAATTGAAGAGCTTGAACGAAGTAATAAAGCCAAAGCCACAGTTTTGTTAAAGATTCAAAATGTTGAAGAAGCTCGAAAAATCTTAGTTTCGAAAATGGCAGCCCAAAAATCTCTCAATGTTGAGAGTGTTCGGCTGACTGATATCTGTAAAACATTAGAGATCAAAGATTCTCAAAAACTTTTAGCCCTTCGAGAAAAACTTTTAGCAGTGATTTTTAAAATTAGAGGCATTGAAAGTGAAGCTCATCAGCTCACGCGATCAAGTTTGACTTGGATTGAAGGTTCGATGGCGACTTTAAGGCGACTTCTTTCACCTTCAGGCGTTTATAATCAGCGCGGTCGAGTAGATAGCTCTTCGAGTTTTTCAGGCCGCGTCGTGGAGAGTAAGGCATGAGCATAAACGGCCTCAATGGAATATTCGGGCGAGTGATGGATGGCTTAAGAGTCAGCCAGCGAGGTATGGGCGTTGTTGCCAACAACATCGCGAATGCCAACACTCCTGGATATGCAAGGCAGTTTTTGATTCAAGGCACGGGAGCCTTTGGCGGCTCTAATTTGAGTGTAGGCGTTGCTTCGCTTATCGATCCATTTCTTGAGCGACAAATGGTCAATGAGTTTTCTGATCTTGGATTTTTGAATAGTCGATCAGCCACTCTTTCTCACCTTGAAACGATTGTCGATGAGACAAATCATGAGGGCTTAAACGGAGCCATGAATCAGTTTTTCAACTCGATATCGGAACTTTCTCAAGATTCCTCAAGCGGAATTTTGCGTCAAAACGTAAGAGAGCGAGCGATTGCTCTTACGGACCAATTTAAAGGTCTCAATGCGAAGCTTCAAAATTTGAGAAGAAATCTTTCTGCTTCGATTTCTTCAAAGATTCAACCAGTTAATCAAATGCTTTCTGATATTGCGCGTTTGAATCAGTCGATCATTAGCACTCAAGATCAATCGGCGAAAGATGAGCTGAAATCGCAGCAATACGCAATTTTGCAGCAACTCTCGAATCAAATGGGGATCACCTATTTCGAGAAAGAAAATCAAACCCTCAATGTGCAGATGGGCAGTGGTGGCTTAACGATTGTTGAGGGAGTGAATCCGGCGACTTTTTCGGTGT
This sequence comes from Bdellovibrionota bacterium, assembly GCA_049436045.1. Lineage (GTDB taxonomy): Bacteria > Bdellovibrionota > UBA2394 > UBA2394 > UBA2394 > JBMTHG01. The sequence goes on along the minus strand of JBMTHG010000050.1, from coordinate 4,014 downwards.
CGGATGATTTAACGCCTGGTGGCACGATGACGATCAATGCAACCAATCCACTTTCTGGTCAGGTGACAGATGTCACGAGTAACATTAGCTCTGGTGAAATCGGTGGTCTTTTAGAAGATCGAAACAATACTTTAAATGACAATATCTTAAAGCTGAACCAACTGGCTTATAATTTTGTTAGCGAATTCAATGCGCTTCATTCGACTGGCTATGGTTTAGATTCAGTGACAGGTAGAAACTTTTTTGTTCCGATTGCAGCTGTAGACGGAGCAGCTTCTCAAATTGATTTGAATCCGGCGATCTTGAGTAATCTAGATATCATTGCTGCGGCTGATGCTGATCCGAGTGTCAACACAGGAAACAATGCAATGGCGCTTCAGCTTGCCGATCTAAGAGATGCTCTAACCATGGAGGGGAATTCACAAACCTTCACAGAATATTTTTCGACGATGACAAGCAGTATCGGGATGACGACCAACCAAACCAGTGGGCAGTTGCTTTCAAAGTCAGGCGTCGTGAATCGACTTCAGATTCAAAGAGAGAATATTTCAGGCGTAGATATGAATGAAGAAGCGGCAGATTTGATTCGATATCAAAAAGCTTTTGAAGCTTCAGCGAAGGTGATGTCAGCGGCGAACCAAATGATGGATACGATTTTGAGGTTATAAAATGAGTTTAAGGGTATCTTCAACAGCTAATTTGTATCTCTTCAAGCGAATGTTTGGATTGCAAGCGCGCGATCAAGCAAAGCTGTCTGAGCAAATTGCGTCTGGCAAAAAAATCAATCGAGTCTCTGATGATCCGATTGCCGCAAAAGCCCTAAGTGCTTTTAAAGAAAATCTTGGTCGCACCGATCAGTATCTTAGAAATATCAACTATGCCGACCGGTCATGGCGTCAAATTGAAAGCTCAATCTCTCAGGTGAATGATCTCATGATTCGAGCAAGAGATTTAGCGATTCAAGCGAACTCATCGAGCTTAGGAGACGAAGGGCGTGAAGCGATCGCAGAAGAGGTCGCACAATTGAGTCAACAGTTGCTTTCGATTGCCAATACACGGGTGGGTCGTGAATATATTTTTGCGGGGCAAGCGACATCCACAGAGCCATTTGTTTTAGATGTAAATTTTCCAAACGCTACTCCAGCGGCCACCTTCGCAGGATCAACGGATCTAAAAAATATTCAAATCGGTGAGTCTCAAACTTTTGAAACTCAGATTCGAATGGATGAGATCTTGCTTGGCGATGGAAACCCTGGATCGGTTGATATTTTTCAAAGTTTGGCAAATCTAGAGGTTGCTCTTCGGGCCAACAATATTGACGACACTGATCCCGCGAGTGTGGGCCAAGCTCTCGAAGATCTAAATCTCGGACTAGAGCGCGTTCAAAGAGAGCTTTCAAATATTGGTGGAAAAACTAATCGATTAGAAAACACTAAAAAATCTTTAGATGACCATCGAGTGTTAACACAAGAATTTGTATCGAACCTTCAAGACGTTGATCTTTCAGAAGTCATTTATGAGTTTCAGAAGAGTCAAACTGCTTTGCAAGCTACGATTGGTGTGGCTGGCCAGGTGCTTGGGGTTCAAAGTTTAATGGATTTTTTAAGATAAAAAGGAGTTTCGCATGATGAAAATGACAGGGAGAGAGGTTTAATATGTTGGTTTTAACTCGACGACTCGGAGAGTCAATCTGGATTAACGATGATATTCGAATTGTGATTCAAAACATTCGCGGCAATCAGGTGAGAGTGGGTATTGCAGCGCCCCGCGAAATGGTGGTTCATCGAGAAGAGATTTATCAGAAGATCCATCAAGAAAATCGAGCAGCTCAGAGCTTAGATCAAGATGTGAAAAGTGTAGAGAGTGTCTTCACTCAGCTAAAAGCCAATGGAATTCCAGCTCAAGTTTTACGAAACCCAATCAAAAGGAGAGAAACATGAAAATCGAATCAAAACGCTTTGGTACGATCGAGATCAAGGATGATCGTGTTCTAACATTGGAAGGCGGTCTTCTCGGGTTCTCGCATCTAAAAAACTTTGTGCTCGTCGATGCACAGGGAGATCCTAGTTTGCCATTCAAGTGGATGATTTCCACAGAAGATGCTGAAATCGGATTTCTTGTAGCCGACCCGGGCATGTTCTTTAGTGATTATGTCTTTGATCTATCAGCAGAAGAGGCAGGCTATCTTGCCATTAACAATCCAGAAGAAATCACGGTCGTGACTCTTTTGACAGTGCCGACGGATCCTCGGATGATTACAGCGAATTTGAGGGGACCTCTTGTTTTCAATAATAAAACAAGAAGAGGAAAACAAATTGTTTTGGAATCCTCAAATTATGCAACGAAGCATTTTATCTTTGTTCAAGAAGGCAAAGATGAAACAACTCAAGTTTCTGCACAAGCTGCAGATGCGGCTGTGGCTTTCGTGACGGATGCCACAGGAAATATGGAAGTAAAAACTCAATCTTAACCTAAGGTAGGGATATTGTATGGGACTTAGAATTGGAACAAATGTCGCTTCACTTCAAGGGCAACGAAACTTAACAAGTTCGACGAAAGCTTTGAATAAAGCTCTCGAGCGTTTGTCTTCAGGCCAAAGAATTGTAAGAGCGGGAGACGATGCTGCCGGTCTTGCGATTTCTGAAGGCTTAAGGGCTCAGATTCGCGGCTTTCGACAAGCTGTTCGAAACGCCAACGACGCCATGGGCTTTTTGTCGACGGCAGAGGGCTCGCTCTCTGAAATGACAAACATTGCTCAGCGCCTCAGGGAGCTTGCGATTCAAGCGGCTAACGGTTCGCTGGGTGGAAAAGACCGACAATATCTCGATGGTGAGAGAAGTGCTCTCGTCGACGAATTCAATCGAATTGCAAACTCCTCGAGCTTCAATTCGACAAAGCTTTTGGATGGAAGTTTTGCAACGGTTGACTTGCAAGTCGGGGTGCAAAAGGGAGAGAAAATTTCTTTTACGATTGGAGATGCGAGAGCCACGGCCCTTGGATCTTTAGCCGTTGCCTCGGGCGCACAGAATCAATTGACAGACGACGTCGCTGACCTAACGATTGGCGGTCAAGCGATTTCGGCTCTCGCTAGCTATGACACTCTGTCGACAGCTGGAAACGAGTATTCTGCAATCACGATTGCAAGAGCGATTAACAATGAGTCGGGCGTGACTGGCGTTTCTGCTACTGCGCAAGAGACGATCATTGATCTTAATGACATTGATTGGAATGCAGCAGAGTACGGTGGAAGCTTGGATTCCGGAGACTTGACCATCAATGGTGTTGAGATTTTAGGAAGTGCCACCAACTCGAGTTCGTTCATTGATTTGGTGAATGACTTCTCCAACTCCACTGGCGTTCGCGCTCGTTTGGCTTCAGGAAATGCAAGCCAGATTGAGCTCTATGCGGCAGATGGAAGAAATATTGTGATTGCCATGAGCGGCGGATCTGCTGGGTTCAATCACGTTTTCGAGTTCTCTGCCAATCAACAAAATATTTCGAACAATGGAGCGAACTTACTTTTTGCCTCTGGTGCGGCAGGAGTGAGCGCGAACATCACGGGTCGAATTTTCACAGGCGCGATTGAATTGACTTCATCAGATGCCATCGTGATTGCTGGAACTGATACATCACAAGCTCTGGGATTTGCCGGTGCGGTCGTGAATGTTGATTCGACTCAAGCTTTGGCCAATATCAGCGTGGCGTCGCAAGATGCCGCCCAAGATGCTTTGGCTGTGGTCGATGCGACTCTTCAGCAGCTAACGGAACTCAGAGCCAATTTGGGAGCGGTTCAAAACCGACTAGAAGCGGTAGTGAACAACTTAAGCATTTCAACAGAGAATTTATCTTCTGCTCAATCAGAGATTCGAGATGCAGATATGGCGGTTGAAGTGGCTGAGTTAACGAAGAATCAGATTCTTCAGCAGGCGGGTGTAGCGGTATTGGGTCAAGCCAATGCTTCTGCTCAGATTGCACTTAGTTTGCTTCAAGGATAATTTTCCTTGGGCAGCGAAG
>JBMTHG010000049.1:0-11123 GCA_049436045.1 Bdellovibrionota bacterium | reverse complement strand
AGAAGAGCGCAAAATCAAAAATGGGATTTTTTCAAATTGGTGGCGGAATCGCGGGCGACTTTCCAATTTGCGTGGTTCCTATGATTCAGCACGATATGGGCGTCGAAGTTCCTGTGTGGGCTTACTTCTGCCAGATTTCTGATTCAACAACAAGTTACGGATCATACAGTGGTGCGGTTCCGAATGAAAAAATCACTTGGGGCAAACTCAATGCAGAGTCAGATAAATTCATCATTGAGTCTGATGCCACGATCGTTGCCCCGCTTATGTTTGCCTTCATTTTAGATCGCTAAGTTTTTTATCCCTAAACTTAGTGATCAAAAATTACATTTGGCTTTAAAACTATGTGCAGAGGTGGCTTCCACGGCGTTAACCAGACCGGACAATCTTTGTCTTTTAAACTAAGGCGCGCAAACGAGGGCCGATCGTCTCGAATAAAGCGAAGATCATCCATAAAGTCTTCTGTCCAAAATGGCGCTCGATAAAACTGCATGGCGGCTTGAACTCGGCAATTATTGAAATAAAGATCTCTTAAGCCCGTCATAGAGTTAACATGCTCAACATCCCAAACGATCGAGGAATCGAAGCTTGGCCTTTCTGAGGTGAAATCCGCGGGTGTCTGCAAAGCATTTTGACGAACCGGCCCAAAAGAGCGGTCACAAGAAATCCAGGGTTCTAGCAAGCTCTGAGTTCCACGTCGCGTGATGTAGAGTTCCGGCTCTGATTCACTGACCATGACATTTGACCAACAAAACGGATTCGCAGGAAAGGGGGTTTGCGCCAACTGCAATAAAGATTCTTGAGAAAATTCGGTCTCAATATATTTCTTCATCTTTGATTCAGCGACCCAAGAAGATCCCACAAAAATCAATACGATTCCAATCAATGAGCTCCAAGCCATGGTCAAACTCCCCCGATACCAAGCTTGAAATCCGTTTAAAAAAACAAAAATCGAAGTTAAAACAACTTTCATCCAAAGCCCAAGTGGCGCTAATGCCCAAAAAATAAAAAAACAGGCAAAAGAAACAATCATCCAAGTGATTCGACTCCAAGTGCGCTCGCTCGACCAAACGGCATAGGCGAGCAAACTAAACCAAATCATGGGCTCGATAATGAAGAGGCTATCCCCATAGATCCATCCATTGTGAAACGGCCAAAAAGGGTGAACTCCGTAAGAATTAAAAAAGTCAAAAAGCAGATGTAAAAATACTCCTGCTAAACTGATGAAAAAAACTTTCGTGCTCCACCTTAGGGGCTTCGCACAAATCAAGGCGCTGAGATAAACGCAGATCACAGCAAGAGCGAATCCTGCTACCAAGGTGTGAGTATAACCTCGATGTTGAATGAGATAACCCACGGGCGGCGCTCCAGAAATCCCATAATAAAAAATATCAACGTCTGGAATATTGCTGCTCAGAATCGCTGCCACTAAATTTTGCGCCCGATCTGATTTTGCGTCTGACTTAGCGGATTTGCCCAAACAAAGACCGATAAGACTATGTGTAAGATTATCCACAACGCCATCTTACACTTGAGGATTTGGTAAAAAAAGAAGGCTTTTCAATTTAAAGATTTGGCCGCATTCTAAACTCATGCCCTCAAAAGCGATTCAGCTTTCAAAAAAAAATCTTTCAGAGTTTACACGAGTCGCTGTTCTCGCCTCTCAAAGTGCCGGGCGAATATCAAAAGATTATTTTTATAAAAACGTGAAGACTCATCGAAAGACAGACGATAGCCCCGTAACCATCGCGGATCGAAACTCTGAACTTGAGATTCGCAGAATGATAAAAAAACATTTTCCATCTCATGAAATTTTTGGGGAAGAATTTGGGCGAGAAAAAAATCGAGATTCTGAATTTGAATGGATCATTGATCCGATTGACGGCACTCTTCAATTCATTCGAGGCCTGCCCTTTTGGGGATCGGTGCTCGGTCTTTGCTATCAAGGCCGCCCGGTTGTGGGAGTGATTCATCACCCCATTCTCAACCTTAGCATCTGGGGATCGCAAGGAGCTGGAGCCTTCGCCAACGGCAAAAAAGTGAAGTGCAGAAAGACCACTCATCTCGATCGATCACTTGTTTTGTATAGCGGACTGCGTAGAAACTCTAAGGTTCAAAGAAAATTTTTGATGAATGTTTTAGATGCAGCGGATGATGACCGTGGAATTGGCGACTGCTACGGGCATAGCCTTGTCATTCAAGGGGTCGCCGATGCCATGATTGATCTGAAGGTTTCAGCTCACGACATCAGTGGCATTAAGGTCTGTATAGAAGAAGCAGGGGGATCTTTTTTTAGCTTGAGCGGCAAAAAAAGTATTCATGAAGGCACGGCTCTTTCTTGCACCAAAGCTTTAGCCCCAAAAATTTTAAAATATTTTAATTAAGTTCACTGACAAACTTTTCGATCTGAGAAATCCCAGCTTCCAAATTGGGACAATACTTTCTAACAAACTGATCATTGAGCTCATCGCCCTGCTTAAAAGCTCGATAAGCTTTCTCTCCGTCATAGTCAGTCGCTGCGATTCGAAATGCCAAATACTCTTGCGGATAACTAAAGACACTCGCCGGCAAAACTGCGACGGAGAAGTTGTCTAAAAGATGCCGACATAATCGTCCAGACGAGTGCAAATTTCTCGTCTTCAAAGCGGGCTTAAAATTTTCCATATCTGGAAACAAATAGAAGGCCCCCTCAGGCTTTACACAACCGAGATTCATTTTTATCAAGCGCTCATACAGATATTGAGATGTTGCCTGATGAATAAAAGAACACTCACGAGCATATTCGGCGACTGCGGGATTCGAATAGGCCTCTAAGGCAGCATATTGAATCGGAGCGCTCACACTGGTGTAAGTTTGGCTCGCCATGACCCCCATGCAGTCAATGAGATCTTTTTTTCCATGAGGTGCTGCCAAAAATCCGAGTCGATAACCTCCCGCATGAAAAGCCTTACTCAAGCCTCCCGTGACCATCGTTCCCTCTGGATAATGATAGGCGAAACTTTTTTCAGCACTTCCACTAAAATCAATATAGGCGTAAATTTCATCGGAAAGAATCACCACATTAAATCGGCGGCAAACCTCAACAATCTCTTTCACTTCATGGGGCTGATAAACACTGCCAGTAGGATTGTGAGGAGAATTCATCAGAAGAATTTTTTGTTTATGCTCCAAACCCTCGCATACATTTTCTAGGTCTTCAGGAGTTAACTTGTAGTCATGAAATTTTGAAGTGCGAATCGGAATCAAAGTTTTTCCTAAAATCTCCGCTTGAGGAGCATAACTCACCCACGAAGGTGTGGGCAGCAAAATGGGCCCTTCAATGATCGCCGAAGCCTGATACAAAAGCTGCTTACTGCCCGGCCCCACAATAATGTGATCGGCATCATAGCTCATCGCAAAATGTTTATACACAAACTGAGAAATAGCCTCTCGAAGAGAGGCTAAGCCTTTGGTGGGCAGATAAAGCTTTTGTGATGAAGCTTCACATAAGGCTTTTTGAACAGATTCATGCACTTCAAATGGAGATTGACCAAAACCAAAGTGATAAACTTGCTTCCCTTGAGCTCTTAAATCTTTAACCTGCTGATTGATGAGAACAGTCGCCGACTGACGAAGGTTCAGGAGTTTTGAGTTAACAACAATTGAATCCATTTTCTCTTAAATTTTTTCTAAAAAGCCTGTTATCCCCACTCGAATCATCATAACGGCAATGGCGGCCAAAAAAAGTGCCATGACTTTTGCCAAAGCTTTTGTTCCCGCCTCACCTATCATGCGAACGAACCAATTCGCGTTTCTAAAAACAAACCATGCAATCGCGAGATTTAAAAGTAAAGAAATCAATGTCAGCGGAAATCCCAGAGTCTCTGTGCTTATCAATATCGTCGTTAATGCGGCTGGCCCCATAATGAGAGGAATACCGATCGGAACAATCCCAACGGCGGTATCTGTGCTTCTTCTTTTTTCATGGTTTGAAAACAAAATATCAGAGATCGCGAGAATCAAAAGAATGATTCCCCCCGCGACCCGAAAATCATCGGGACTAATTCCCAACAGTCGAAAAATCATCTTTCCGAAAAAAAGAAAAATAACGGAAACAAAAAGAGCCGTGAGCGTGGCCTCCGTGACTAAACGCTTTTTCACCGATTCGGTGAAATCTGAGGTTAAAGAAATATAGATTCCAACCATCCCGATGGCATCAATGGCCACAAAAAGCGGAAGAAATGCCGAAAGAAAGCGATCAAAAGTTTCCACAAAAGAAGTCTAATTCCTGAGTTTTTGACAGGCTAGTAAGTTATTGAAAAACTTAAGATATTCAAATTTTGGGCCACCACTAGTTTTGGGGCTTGTCTACTCACTTTAGAGAGCTAAGTACTCTATTTCTCTAGGCTTTAGTCTATCGCCAAGCTCCAATTTTTAGACTTCAGTGAGAAGCTTAACGGCTAAGCGCATTGGGCAGATTAAACCGCTGGGTCACGACTAAGGAGGAAAAAAATTAATGGGTCCTGTTTTCCCAAAACACAGCTTGAACTCGCTTTTGGCGAACACTGTGAAAAACCTGCGCTTGAAAAAAAACCTTAGCCAAGAAGAGCTCGCCTCACTCGCCATGGTTGATCGAACATATATTTCGGGAATCGAAAGAGCTCGTCGAAACATCACCATATCGACCCTAGAAAGATTGATTCCTCATTTGGCTTCTTGCCCAGCCGATTTTTTTAAGGCGCTTTGCGACATTATCGACGAGCAAAAAGCTTCAAAGGCCTCAGAAGCCACTCACGAAGACACAAAGCTCGCAATTAAGTCTTAAGACTTTCTTCTCGTCATCTTACTTCTAAATTTTTATAATGAAGCTTCCTAGGGGGAGAATTTATGCTTATCGAGATCGTTTTTTTTGCGACCTTCGCTTTAGATCCAAATGCTATCAAGAGGGATTTACGAGCTGTTGTTGATCAAGTTCCTGAAGTCAAAGAATTCATTGTGGGCACATCTTCAGGCGAAGACCCTTTTCAGTTTGATATCGATTGGAGAGAACCCGCTCAACCTGAGCCTGAAATTTTTGCACTCGGCGACAACTTAAGCTGGTCTGATAGCTTTCATTTGAAAAACTCCACCCATATGCAGATTGGCAGCAAGAAAATTGATTTTTCGTGTGCCTTAGTTCAAGGAAGAAAGATTCAAAAAATCTCAGAACCTGAATCTGAAGAGCACTACCTTGTTGAAGTTTTTCTCTACCAAAAACATTGGCGATGCCAAACGGCCACGGAATATGAATCTCAACCGCACTGGCTTCGATTTATATTTAGAACCGACCGGCCCAATGAGATGCTTGGATTAGAGTTTAGTCATCTTTTTAATCACTTTCATGCTGTTGCAAAACCCGAAAATGATTAAGCTCTGGGAATGAGCTCAACCGAGAAATCAATTCAAGAAACTTTCGCTCCGAATAATGCCTGCTTTGGCTGTGGACCAGCGAACCAAAAAGGGCTTCGAATTCGAAGCTTCTTTGAAAATGGAAAATACATTGCACACTGGCAGGCCAAAGAAGAGCATGAAGCCTTTCCAAATGTCTTAAATGGAGGAATTATCGGCAGCCTTCTTGACTGTCACTCGAATTGGGCGGCTGCTCATCATCTGATGCAAAAAACTGGCGCAGATCACCCCCCCTGCACAGTGACCGCTGATTTTCATGTGTTTTTGAAACGCCCTACGCCCACAAGAGAAAAAGAAGTCTTAGTCATCGCTGAAATTTTGGATTCCTCAGACTCCCGAGTCAAAGTGAAAGCTCATATTGAAGTCGACGGAAAAATCACGGCCACCTGTGAGGGAAATTTTGTGGCCGTGTCACCGGGGCATCCAGCTTATCATCGCTGGTAAAGTCTTTCAGTCAGTCTAAAGTCGAAAGGCTAAAAAGAGATTCATTCCTTCTCGATGAACCTGCAAGAGCAAACTTTGGCCTGATTTTAATGATTTCGTGAGCTCCAAAAATTCTTTTGTGTCTTTCACAGATTTTCGATTCACCGAAGTGATCACATCTCCCTCTCGAAGCCCTGATCGAGCTGCGGAGCTTGTGGGCAAGATGGATTTCACTAAAACACCTTGAACTTCAGGAGCTAATTTTAAGCGGGCTTTAATCTCAGAACTTAGCGAGACCACCTCGAATCCTAAAATTTTAGAGCTCTCTTTTTGGGAATCATCCGCTAGCTCATTTGATTCTGAAGACTCCACTTTTAAGCGCTCGAGTTTTACTTTGAGATCGACAGTCTTGCCAGCACGCAAAACTTTGATCTTAGCCTCAGTTCCCGGAGACATTTCAGAAATCCGATTTCGAAGATCAACGCCCGACTTCACTTTCTTTCCATCAAGCTCAATCACAACATCGCCTCCTTGAAGGCCGGCCTTCTTTGCAGGCCCGTTTTCATCGACATTTGAAATCAATGCTCCCTCTTGATTTTTCAAATCGAGTGCCTGACTCAGATCTTCATTTAGATCTTGAACCATCACACCAAGCCATCCACGCACGACCTCCCCATGATCAATGAGAGATTTCATCACGGCTTCTGCCATATTAAATGGCACGGCAAATCCAATTCCTTGCGAGCCTCCACTTTGAGTGACGATGGCTGTATTCACACCAATCAACTCACCATTGATATTGACGAGAGCTCCTCCTGAATTTCCAGGATTAATCGGAGCATCTGTTTGAATAAAATCTTCATAGTCAGCCAAGCCCACATTCGATCTCCCCTTCGCACTAACAATCCCTTGAGTGACGGTATGGGCTAGATTCGGGTTCATCGGACTCCCCACGGCTAAGACGATTTCACCGACTCTTAGCGAGTCACTATCTCCACGATCTACAGGCTTTAAATTTTTGGCTTCAATTTTGATCACGGCGATATCGGTTTTTGGATCTCTGCCAATCACTTTCGCCGTGAAAATTTCATCTCCTAAAGTTCTCACTCGAATCTCATCGGCATTTGCGATCACATGATTATTCGTCAAGATCAGACCATCCTCTGAGATAATCACACCCGAGCCTAAACCTTGTCGTCGCTGCTCACGTTGAGGCGCTGGATTATTTTGAGGTCGACGATTTCGTGGCATCCCAAAAAAATTCTCGAAAAGATCTTCGAAACCTGGCCCTCCAAAAAATGGGTTAAATATTCCTCGCTCAGGCATTTTCACGATCTGCTCTGTAAACACAGTGACCACTGAAGGCTTCACTTTTTCAGCGATGGATACCAAAGTCTCATTAAGCTCAGAAAGGCTCGTCGATTTTGGACGAGCCGCCGTTGGCGCCTCCCGTGACTCCACCGGAGGGGCTGAATCAGACTCCATCGAAGCCTCATCTTTCAAATTCCCATATCTTAGCTGATGCATTAAAAAACTCGTGCCTGCTGCCGCAAAAACACTGATCAAAACCACAAAAACCCACTGAAGCCTCAAGAAGCCCGAATCATGCCTAAAACGTAAAATCATCATCCCCCTATCTTAATCGACAGAAATCAGTGGCCAAAAAACTTTTTGGTAACAATTTGTTTATACTTTGTAACAAGATTCGAACTTCAGCTTGACGCCCTAAGCCTGAATGCCTCAAATGGGGTCGATTTATGCAGTTTCAAGCCTCAAAACATCCTCTCGTGGCTCACTGGCTCACGGAGGCTCGATCTAAAGAAACTCCGCCAAAGAGATTTCGGCATTTAGTAAAAGAGATCACAAAGATTTTAATTTTTGAAGCTTCCAGGAATTTAAAGCTATCGCCGACTTCGATCATGACACCACTCGAAAAAGTGGATTCAGCCCCCCAAATTGCAACTCCCATCACTCTTATCACCATTATGCGCGCGGGCAATGCGATGCTCGATGCCGCTCTCGATGTCTTAGATTGGGCTCGCTGCGGTCATATCGGTCTCTACAGAGATCCCTCCAATTTAAAGCCAGTTGAGTATTATTTTAAACTTCCTCAAAACATTTCGAGAGACGAAGTTTGGTTACTCGATCCAATGCTTGCCACCGGTGGAAGTGCAGAAGCGAGCATTCAAAAATTGATGGAACTCGGAGTAAAAAAAATAAAGTTTTTGTGCTTAGTCGCTGCTCCAGAGGCGCTCAAAAAATTAGAGAACTTAAATTCTGTTGAGCTAGAAATCTATGCAGCAGCGCTTGATCGAGAACTCAACTCAAAAGCTTATATTTTGCCTGGATTGGGAGACGCAGGAGATCGGATTTATGGAACCATCGAAGCTCACTGAGATCCAAAAATCTTTTGTGATTGGCGTGACCGGTGGAAGCGCCTCTGGAAAGACAACTTTTGCAAAAGCTCTTCAAAAATTTATAGGTTCCGATTCGGCTGCACTTTTAAGCCAAGACCATTATTATCGAGATTGCCCTCCTGAAGATGCCAATCGAAACTTCGATCATCCCTCAGCTCTTGATCTTGATCTTTTGTTCGATCATATAAGAGCTCTCGATCGAGGGCAAAATATCGAAATTCCGCTTTATTGTTTCAAAACTCATCGCCGACTTCTCGAAAGAACCGCTTTTATTCGAAAGCCCATCATCATCATTGATGGCACTCTCATATTGCACCATGTCGGCTTAAGAGAGCGACTCGATTCCTCGATTTTTCTCGATGTGTCAGAAAACTTGAGATTTGAAAGACGACTAGCTCGGGATGTGAAAGAAAGAGCGAGAAGCCCTGAATCTGTCAGAAATCAATTTTTCACTCAGGTAAAGCCGATGCATGACATCTTTGTTGAGCCTTATAAATCTTTTGCTCAGCACGTCATTCATGAAAATGATCTCGACGGAGCCGTCTTAAGAATCGCAAAAATTCTATTCTCTGATAAATTAAAAGAGAATGTCGCTTCTCATTAGTCACCGAGGTCTTACCGATCAGTTTACAGAAAACAGCATTGAAGCCTTTAAAGAAGCCGTTAAACATGGCTTTGATTTTTTAGAAACCGATCTGCGCATCAGCTCAGATGGCGAAATCTTTTTAAATCACGACTCTCATTTAAATCGAGTTTCAGGTTCTGACTTTGAAATTTCAAAGACCTCTTCAAAGGATTTAGCAAATCTGAAATTTCATTGCGGCTCAAAACTAGCTCACCTCAGCGACTTCACACAGGAGTTTAGAGACCAAGCTTGGACTTTTGACATCAAAGAACCTTTTGGAGATCGAGTCATTCAAGTTCTTGAAAGAAACCCTGAGATAAAGGAAAAAGAAGGATTGAGGTTTGTGATCTGGAATTCTAATCATCGAGAAAGACTCGAAAGAATTTTTCCTCAGGCGCTGATCTATGAAGATATCTCCGCTTGCCGAAAGGCAGCTCTCAGCTATCTTTTTCGAGGCAAATTTTTCGCCCCCAAGTCAGGAGCGACTTATTCGATAATTTCTTCTCTTTTTGGAGTTTCATTTTTTCAAAAGTCTTTCACTGATTTTTTCCATTCTCATGGTGCTCGAATTTTAGCTTTTTTACCCAATAACCAGCACGAGCTAAAGCTCGCTAAAGACGCTCAATTCGATGAGATTCTTCTCGATTTTGGGCCCTAAAGTTCTCTCGACTGCGACTTGAACCCCCCAACATCTCTATCTAAACACTAGACTTTCTAAGCCCTTAGAATCGGCAAGAATCTTGCAGGCTATCTAGTCATGGCGCTCCGAGCTCAGTTTCAGGTTCTTATGTTCTTCGTGCTGGGACTTTTGTTTAGCTTCAATGCCACATTCGCTTCGCCCTGCTTGCAGGAGGACGAAGAAATTTTGCAACGGGAAGAAGAACTGACTGAATTTTTTGAAGCTTTCTATCCGATTTCAGACGATGAGATTGATCAAGCTGTCTCAGTCGCCCGCATTGAGTTACAAAAAGTTTTGGAGAATCTAGGTTCTTCTGGCAGCAATTTCGAAGAGAGCCTCAACATCACCGGCCCTAGTATGGAATCTCTTGCTAGAAATTATTTCCAAAAATTGGGCTCCACCCCCGGCACCAGAACTCGATTCAATGAGATGGCTCTTCAAGAGCTGAATCAATTCTTAAGCCGACCAGATATCAATCCCCAGCAACTTTTAACGGCCCTGATGATCAGGATGTTTATTCAAGAAGAGGCAAGGCATGAATTAGAAAGCCAAGAAATCTCTTTATCACCAGACATCTATCAGCGCTTAGCGCAAATGGCGCTCTCTTCTGCTGATTCTGGATTTAAGAACTATGCCCTACAATTACTCATTCTCGAGAAAACAGATGGACTTTCTGACCCGATCATTCATCAAGTCTTAAACGATCACAAACCACCTAACTCTCTCTTGATCACCGTTTTTAATGCCCTTGAAAATAAAGCAGCACCGATACCAATGGAACTCGGCGCTTCGATGGCTCGGCATCTTAAGCGAATCTTAAAAGAACTGATGGAGGAGAAAAGATTTTTTCAAACTAATCTCACAAAGAAGCAGGATGCCGCTGATGAAGATGAGGATAGAGATGAAGAGAGTGAAAAATACGAATACAAAGAATTCGACGAAGAAGATAGTTTCATTGAGAGGGAGGATCCAGAATTTGAAAGAAAAGAAGCCCTACTCGAGGGTCTAGGTCTTTTTACAAAAATGGCGTCTCACAGCCTTGAGCAAAATTCAGAAGATTCTTCTTTTTATCTTTCGACTCTTTATGAAATCATTAGTTCAATTTTAAACGCTAATGATTTAGATCCAAATTTTTCTGAAGCTGTCTTTGAGAACATCGCTAACTCGGCTTCTCCAGAACTCTTAAAGCAAATCATCAACAACCATCAAGTTCATCTCTCTAAAGATCATAAAAACTTACAAACCTTTGTCTATGGGCTCTTGCAACCTTATCTTAGTAGCTTCAGAGATCACCCAGACTCATCAGGGCTTCATCTCATTGAAGCTCAGATTTCGAAAGACCTTGAAAAAAAGAGATATTGGGAAGTCTTGAGTTTGATCTCGCATCTCCCCTCCAGCGCAGATTGGCAGCAGTTACGACTTCAAACACTCAATCGCATTCTTTCTAAACTCGATGACGACGAGAAAGTGGAATTTCAAAACCTGTTGATAGGAAACCCCTTACGCGAGGAACCTGAAAACCCTTCTCGTGAAAGATAGGAGCGACCGCGTC
>JBMTHG010000048.1:0-11207 GCA_049436045.1 Bdellovibrionota bacterium | reverse complement strand
CGATTTATATTCCGTTAGCGGACGGAGTGAGCATGTCAGATGCCACAAAGGGTAGCCCTGTTTTTCAATTAAGTCTTGAAAATTGCCCTCTGGACGAGAGGGGATGCACGGGGTATGTCGTCAGCATTTCAGATGCCGGAGAAAGTTTTGTGACGGTCTGTTTGCCTGCAGGCGCTGGTGGCGGAGTGGAGGGGGTTCAAGAATGTTTCTAAAAAAGCTCGAATCAAAATCGAAAGTCCGCCGTTTCAGAGCTTTTACTTTGATTGAGGTTTTAGTGGCGATGTTTGTTTTGTCTGTCGGTCTTTTGGGTTTGGCGGGCATTACAATCGTTGTTTTAAGAAGTAATACGCTCGCCCAACAAATTTCTCAGGCGACTTCTATTTCAACTGATCTCATCGAGCGCATTAAACAGGTGCCTTTTGAAAATCTTCTCGTTGGCGATTCGTGTGGAACTGAAGCCGAAGCTTCAAATGCGATAAGTTCTGTTGGTTGTGTGCCGATTGAAAACAGCGGTCTTAATGCAATAGGTGTGGGGCCAAATTTTTGGCCAGCGGCGATCTCCGACTGTCACATTACGGAAGCGAACAACCCTTTGGGGGGAACGGCTCGATGGGATTATGTCTCTGCAAATTTCGTGGCGAGAGCGGGCCCAGAAGATTTTTGTGATGTTAGTCCGAATCGGGGGGAGTTTGTTCGATATTATCGAATTAGTGATGCCGCGGCAGGCCAGCGCGCCATCACGGCGGTGACTCTTTGGAAAGACCGCTTCAACAAGTGGCGTTACATCAAACTCTCCACAAGTCGATCTCCCTAAAAGCAAGTTGTTTAAGCCATCTTCCTAACGCAGTTGCTTTTCGCATTGCGCTTGATGCACAGCCCCTAAGTTATTGAAATTACTAGGAAATATTGACCATTTCGCCTTCTAATCGGTATCATGGTGTTGGGGGAGTCTCAGTTTGACGACGTTCAAAAGAAGGTAGCGTATGGCTCGAGGATTATTAGGATTAGATATCGGAAGTCACTCTATCAAAGTGATGGAGTTAAAAGAGATTAAGGGCGGTCAGTGGAAGCTCGTGAAATTTGGACTTCATCGCCTTCCTGCCGAGGCCATTGTGGATGGCGCGATTATGAACAGCGCTGCGATTGTGGAAGGCATTCGTGATTTGATCGCTCGACACAAGATCAAATCAAGAGATGTGGCGACGAGCATCTCAGGCCACTCCGTGATTATTAAAAAAATTACTCTACCCGCGATGACAGAAGAAGAGTTGGCCGAAACGATTCAGTGGGAGGCCGAGCAATATATTCCGTTTTCGATCAGTGATGTGAATATTGATACGCAAATTTTAGGAATCAACGAAGACAGCGCACAGATGGAAGTGCTTTTGGTTGCCGCAAAAAAAGATATCATTCAGGAATATGCCGCTGTCGTTTCTGAAGCCGGACTTAAGCCACTTATTATGGATGTGGACTCTTTTGCGATTGAGAACGCATTTGATTTGGCGGAGGCGATGAGTCCAGACGAAGCAGTGGCTCTCGTCAATATTGGAGCGAGCCTCATCAACATCAATATTTTGAATCAAGGAGTAACCGCCTTTACTCGTGACTTAAATATGGGTGGCAATCAATTCACCGAGGAAATTCAAAAACAACTTGGTGTAAGTTACGAAGAAGCCGAGGCCTTGAAGCTCGGAGGCAATATCGCCGAAGCTCTCTCGACAACGGAGGCGATCGTGCCGCAAGAAGTAGGTTCGATTTTAAGAAGCACTTCAGAGGCGATCGCTCTTGAGATCCAGAGAAGCATTGATTTTTATTTAGCAACCGCTTCGGGGGTAGGCCTCAGCAAAATTGTTTTGAGTGGGGGTTCTGCGAAAGTTCCTGGTTTGATCGAAGCGATCGAGGGCACCATGAATGTTGCCGTTGAAATGTCAGATCCATTTCGAATGATTCAATATAATCCAAAAGATTTTGATCCAGACTATTTAAATGATTTGTCACCGATGAGTGCGGTTGTGGCCGGGTTGGCTGTTCGAAGATTAGGAGATAAGCCCGAATGATTCGAATTAACCTTTTGCCAGTTCCGAAAGCGAGAAAGCAAGAGCGTCTCATCATTGAGCTTGCTGTGGCGGCGGTGGTCATCGCGGTCACGTTGGCGGTGGGCTATTTCGTTGGCGATTCAAAGTCAGCAGCGATTGGAAAGTTAAGGGCCGAAAATCAAGCTCTCAATGAAGAAATCAATCGCTATCGCGCTCGAGTTGGTGAAGTTGATAAATATAAACAAAAACTACAAACTCTACGCGATCAATTGAAGGTGATCGAATCGCTTCAGGCTGGACGTTCTGGACCTGTAAAAGTTTTGGATGAGCTTACTGAAATTACTCCAAGACGGCTTTGGATCACCAATATGAAGGAATCGAATCAGAAATTAAATCTTCAAGGTGTTGGAGAAGATGGCCCTACGATTGCTGACTTTTTAGAAAGTCTCAAACAATCAAAATATTTTTCGAATGTCGAGTTACAGAATCTTCAACTCCAAGAGCAAAACGGAGTGAAGCTTCAAAAATTTACGATCAATTTGGATGTGAAATACAACTAGGATAAAAATGGCTGCAAAATTTTTAGACAAGGTAAATAAGATTTCTTTAGCACCAAAGCTTGGGGTTTTGGTTGCTATTGTAGCGGCCATCTTCGCCTGGTTCTATTTCTCAAGTTGGCAAGAAATTGAAGACACAATCACGCAGATTTCAAATGAGAAGATATCGCTTGAGAAAACTCTAAGAGAGCAAAAAGCGATTGCCGATAACCTGCCAAGTTTTCAAGAAAACACTCGAAAACTCGAAGAAGATTTGCGTCGAGCTTTGACCCAACTTCCACGAGAAAAAGAGGTGCCAAACCTCATTCGAGATATCTATTCGTTAGGAAAAAAATCAGGTGTCGTATTTAAATCCTTCGAACCTCAAAAAGAAGTCAATAAGCCGCTCTATGCTGAGCTTCCGATTCGTCTGCAGCTTCAGGGCGGATATCACGAGATTGCCGTGTTTTTTGATCGAATCGGAAAGCTAAATCGAATTGTCAACATCTCAGGTTTAGACATTACTCTGAGCAAATCCGAAAATGGCTCTCCGGAGCTTTCAGTGAACTGCACGGCGACCACCTTTATGTTTAAGGGAGGTGCCAGTTGATTTTGTTGCAAAGTTTCATTGGCTTGCTTTTGGTGGCGCAATCGCCAGATGCCTCTAAGGTCAATGATCCGAGTCAAATCATTGAAGAGCCGCCGACAGTTCGTGAAGAATTTAGCTATACCTATAATCCATTTGGCAAGCGCGACCCCTTTCAAGCTTTCATTGAGACCGATGGCAACGACAAAACGGCTCCGGCCAATCCGCTCTTAGGCTATCCGCTAGCAAATTTTAAACTCACAGGAATTCTTTGGGGATTAGCAGCACCCAAGGCGATCGTAGAAGTTGCAGGAAAGGGTTTCATCATTGGTCGGGGAGCGCGCATCGGTGTGAATCGTGGGCGAGTGGTGAGCATTTTAAAAGATCAAATTTTAGTGGCTGAAGAATACAGAGATTCCTTAGGAAAGTTAGTCGTAAAGGAATACAAAATGAAACTTGAGGATAAAGACAAATGAAAACTTGCGAGGGAAAAATGAAACGAATTCTTGGTCTCACTGTTCTGGGAGTTCTCTTAGCATCATGCTCAGCAAAGTCAGCAAAAGTCGAAGCGCCGACATCAGCCGAAGAAGCCGGTGTGGCCAGCATTGAATCGATGAGTTTAGAAGTCGCGCTCGACATGACACGACTGGTGGTTCTTGCCAGCCAGCCGCTTCGCTACAATAGTTTTAAACTTGAAAACCCCGAAAGAATTGTGGTGGATGTGGTCGGAGCAAGCTTGGCGTCAAGTTTTCCTCGCAATCTTGCCGGTCAAGGCGAGCTGGTTTCGGGCGTAGAAATTAGTTCGTTTCAAGATGAAGCTTCAAATTTAGTTCGAATGGAGATTTCGCTCTTGAAATCTTCGAGTTATTTAATTGCTGCTGAATCAAATGGTCTGGTCTTAAGAATTTTTCCCGCAGCGAGTAGCGACGGTCTCGGCGTCATCGCGAGAGAAGAAGCCGCTCCAGGCTTGCCCGCTGAAGAAGAGGTGAGTGTGGATTCTTTGCGAATGAGCGAAGAGAGTTTATCGGCTGCAGAAAACATTCCAAGCATCGATTCGATCTCAGAACTAGATGTTCCGGTTCCTATGCCAGAAGATGTGGCAGCGATCGAAGCGGAGGTCGTCACAGCGCCGATGCCAGAACTTGAGTCTCAGGCGGAGACTCAAGTCGAAGAAAAAGTAGAGCTAAAGTTAACGGTGACAGAAGAAGCCTTGCCGGCTCCGATTTTGTCTCAAGAAATCATGACGGGTGAATTCACAGAGGGCACTTCATTACTGGGCGGCCTCGGGAGCAAGGTTTACTCTGGCAATCGAGTCTCACTCGAATTTCAAGACGCAAACATTCAAGATGTTTTAAGACTGATCGCAGAGGTCTCGAAGTTAAACTTAATTTTAAGTGATGAAGTAAAGGGGCAAGTCACTCTTAAACTGATTGATGTTCCTTGGGATCAAGCTCTCGACATTCTTTTGACGTCGCGCGGATTAGACAAAGTTCAACAGGGCAACATTTTAAGAGTGGCGCCGATTGAGAGCTTGAAGAAAGAAAGAGAAATGGCTTTGGCCAATGACAAGGCTGCGAAGCAATTAGAGCCGCTTCGATTAAAATTGTTTAATGTCAATTATGCCACCTCTGGAGAGATGGCAACTCGAATCAAAAATCTTCTTTCAGAGAGAGGTTCCGTAGATATGGATGGTCGAACCAATACTCTTATTGTTGAAGATATTGCTGAGAATCTATCAAGAGTAGAGAATTTAGTTAAGGTTCTCGACTCTCAAACGCCACAGGTTCGAATTGAAAGTCGAATCGTTCAGGCGAATGACAACTTCACTCGCTCTTTAGGAATTCAGTGGGGTCCTACACTTCGACTGGATGATGTGAATCAACAACAACTCGGTTGGCAATTTCCGCGCACGATCAATATTGGAACCCAGCCGGGCGCAGGCGTGGGCTTCTCAGCACCAGCACCTTCGGCTCTTTCAGAGTTTGCGGTAGACGCTCTGGCCTCAGGATCAGGCGCGAGCAGCATTGGATTTCGACTCGGCTCGATCAGTGATATTTTTAATCTCGATCTTCGTCTTAGTTATGCAGAAAACGAGCAGATGGCTCGCATTGTTTCAAGGCCGAGTGTCACGGTGCTCGATAATAAAACGG
This sequence comes from Bdellovibrionota bacterium, assembly GCA_049436045.1. Classification (GTDB taxonomy): domain Bacteria; phylum Bdellovibrionota; class UBA2394; order UBA2394; family UBA2394; genus JBMTHG01. The sequence continues at coordinate 5,899 of JBMTHG010000048.1, read as the reverse complement.
CTCGTATCATTCAAGGTACGAAGATTCCATTTTTGTCCTCAAGCTCTGAGGGAACAAATGTTCAGTTTCAAGAGGCTGGAATTGAAATTTCAGTGACGCCTCAAGTCACGAACGACGGAGCGGTGATTTTAAAAGTCTCAACAAAGAGTAATGAGCCCGCCTCTCAAAGCGTGGGGGGCAACCCGATTATTAGTATTCGCGAAGCTGATACCGAAATGCTCATCAAGAGTGGCCGAACGGCAGTTTTAGGCGGCGTCTTTAAGACGAGTGAGACCGAGGGGCGAAATGGCGTTCCCGGGTTAAAAGATGTTCCTGTTTTGGGGTGGTTGTTTCGGGGGCAATCGCGCTCTACATCTCGTGAGGAAATGTTAATTTTTATCACTCCTTATGTGCTAACAGATGTCAGAGAGCCTTCTTCAGCTCCTTTAAGCTCCAGTCGATTAGAGCCTTAAAAGCAAAATTTATTTTTGCTAAGAAATTCATCGACAAGCCGCAAAAAGCTCGGTTCCCTTGAGCTATGAAGGAATCTGATAGCGCTTCTTCAAAAGAAGTTCCTGAAAAAATGATTCGAAAGCTCTCTGAGCTTTTGAAAAGCACCGATTTGGCCGAGATCGAGTGGTCCTTTGATAATATGAGTTTGAGAGTACGGGCCAAAGAAGTGAGCCTCACTTCGAGCCCAATGCTCATGGCGCCGGCTCCGAGTTTGCCGGCAAATTCTGTGGCCAGCAGCCCAGCCAAAGAAGCAGCGAGTGATCTACACATTATTCGCTCTCCTTTTATTGGCACTTTTTATCGATCACCTTCGCCATCAGCGGCAGCCTTTGTCGAAGAGGGTCAGAGTGTTTCGAAGGGCCAAGTTCTTTGTATTGTCGAGGCCATGAAGATCATGAATGAGATTGAATCAGATGGCGGCGGCAAAATTGAAAAGATTTTTGTCGAAAATGGCACTCCCGTAGATTTTAATACCGCTCTTTTTGGTTTGAGAAAGTAAGTGAATGTTTAAAAAGGTTCTGATTGCGAATCGCGGCGAAATCGCTTTGAGAATTATTCGAGCCTGTCATGAGCTTGGAATTTCTACCGTAGCTGTTTACTCCACGGCAGATGCTGACAGTCTTCATGTGAAATTTGCTGACGAGTCTGTTTGTATCGGGCCGCCCACTCCCTCAAAAAGTTATTTGAGCATGCCCGCTCTTTTATCGGCAGCCGAGATTACTCAAGCCGATGCAATTCATCCGGGCTATGGATTTCTCTCTGAAAATGCTCAGTTTGCGCGGGCTTGCTTTGAGCAAGATGTTCATTTTATTGGCCCAAGCCCAGACGTTATTGATGCCATGGGAAACAAAGTGCGCGCCAAAGAAGTTGCAAGACAAGCTGGTGTTCCTCTTCTTCCAAGTGTTGATGCCAGACAAGATATTTCAAAAATAAAGAAAGAATTAAAAAATATCGGCTACCCCGTTTTGATCAAGGCGGCGATGGGTGGTGGCGGCCGCGGAATGAAACTCGTGAAAGAAGAATCTCAGATTGAGGCGGCCTTAGAACTGGCGAAATCGGAGAGCCTTTCGGCTTTTGGTTCGGATGAGATTTACATTGAGAAATATTGTGTGAAGCCCCGTCACATCGAGTTTCAAATTTTAGCGGACCAGCATGGAAATGTGATTCATCTGGGCGAGCGAGATTGCTCCATTCAGCGGCGGCATCAGAAGCTTCTCGAAGAAGCTTCAAGTCCAATTATGGATGCTGGCTTAAGAGCAAAAATGGGGGAGACGGCCGTTGCGGCGGCAAAATCGGTAAATTATTCAAACGTCGGAACGGTTGAATTTATCGTCGATGCCGATAAGAATTTTTATTTTTTAGAAATGAATACGCGAATTCAGGTAGAGCATCCCGTCACAGAAATGATCACGGGCATTGATCTATTGAGAGCTCAGATTGAATCGGCGGCTGGTCAGCAGCTTCCTTTTCGCCAAGAAGATATTCGATGGAAGGGTCATTCCATTGAGTGCCGCATCACGGCTGAAGACCCCATGACTTTTGCGCCACATCCCGGAAGAATTCAGCTCTTCCACCCTCCGGCAGGCTTGGGGGTTCGGTTAGAGAGCGTGGCTTGTAGTGATTATATGGTTCCGCCCTTTTATGATTCCATGATTGCCAAGTTAATCGTTCATGATGAGTCGAGGCCCCGTGCGATTGCAAAAATGCGTCAAGCCCTGTCAGAGTTTGTGATTCAGGGCATCAAAACTACGATTCCTTTGCATAGAGAAATCCTCGAAAATTCTGATTTCTGTGAGGGTCGCTATGATACGAGCTTCCTCACGCAACTTCGTCCAAGTCTTTAATTCGACGCCTAGTGTCAGGCGCTAAAAAAGATTTAAAATAAGACCTTAGGGGGAGTTCGTGGACAAGGCATCGTTGTTTGCTGCAGCTGATAAAGCATCTGAAAAAGGTCAAACCAAAAAAGCTGTAGAGTACCTCGAATCAATTCTTAAAGCTGATCCGAATGATTTGAAGGCTTTGAATAAAGTCACGGATCTTTACGTAAAGCTTAATGATATTGAAAAAACGATCGATTATCTTTCGCGAATTGCCATCTTATACACGAAAGATGGTTTCTATACGCGTGCGATTGCCATCTATAAAAGAATTTTGAAAGTTAACACGAGCGCTCCGAACTCAGACCTTGTGCATATTCATGAACAGCTTGCAGACCTCTATGCCCAGCTAGGCCTTGTATCAGATGCCATGAACCATTTTCGTTTAGTGATTGAGTTTCATGATCGCGTTGGAAATCGCCCGGCACTTTTGACAGTCTTAGAGAAAGTGGCCGAACTCGACCCAGAAAACATTGAAAGTCAATTGAAGCTCACAGATTTTTTTGCAGAAGAGGGGCGAGACGATAGTCTTCAGCAGACCTTTCAAAGACTTGTTGAGGCGTGTGAAAGCACGGGCAATATTTCTGGGCTCATTTCCATCTATGAAAAATGGTTAGAGTTTAAAGAAAAAGATGAGGGCCTTCAGAGAAAGTTAGTGGACTTGTATGTTCAAGCGGGTGAGCCGAAAAAGGCTTTAGCAAGATTACAAAAATCATTTCGAAAAGATCCCTATCACGCCGAGACGCTCGAGCTTTTATCAGAAGTTTTTGTAGCCATGAAGCAGCCCGAAAAGGCTCGAGTAGTAGATATTGAGCGACTCAAACTCTATCGAAAAAACGGGCAAGAAGAGCGAGCCCTTGAACTTGAAGAAAAACTGAAAGCTCCTGATCCGTTTAATACAGAGCGAGCAAAAAAGCCGATTGAAGAGGATAATCCGATTCCAGAGGCATTGAGTCTTGAAGAATCATTGATCGCCGGGAGTGCATCTGATCCCGAAGAGAAGAAGATCATCTCTGAATGTGATGTTTATGCGAAATATGGGCTGCTCGATAAGGCGCGGGAGGTTTTGACAGTTAGCTTAGAGAGCTTTCCAAAATCTTTGGGAATGCGCTGGAAGCTGGCCCAAGTGTGTAAAGAGCTTGATCTCGTCTCAGAGCGAAATCATCAGCTTCTAGAGATTCAAAAAATTGCAAAAGCACAATCAGAAAATGATTGGCTCTCATTGGTGGAAGCGGAGCTAGGGCCAGAAGCTCATGTGCCAACGGCCACGCCAGAGGCGTCGACTTCGAGCGAGCTTGTTGCCCCAAGCTTTTCGGCGGCGAACGAGGATTCTTCAAAAATCTCTGAGCATTCAGCTTCTGGATCTGAGATTGAAAATTTTGAATCGAGTGTGATTCAGGATTTTTCGGACTCAGAAATCTCGATTGTCGTGGATGATTTCTCAAAAGAGGAGGCCAGTGCCGAGATAGCCTTTAGCGCAGAGTCCATTGTGGAAGCTTCGGATGATTCACATGATGTCAGTGAAGCGCCGCTTGATTTGTCAGGCGAGATTTCTTTTGTCGTTGAGGAAGAGGTCGAAGAAAAAATGGACTTCGCTCCGGTGATGATCGACGAATCTCCCGTAATGATTGACGAAGTCGAAGAGAAGCAGATCGAAGATGAGTCAGTTCGCTTAGAGTCGTCTGCCTCTAGCGACGAGTTTGAGCCAGCAGATCTTTTAAGTGAAAATGATTTTAGTCCCGAAGAGCTTCAAGCTTTCGATGATCAATTGGCTCCGACAAGCAGCCCGAAGATTGAGCCTGTGCCTGAAGCGGTGAGCGAAATAGAGCTGTCGAGTGATGCCGACAGCTCCGAAGAAGTTCTTGTGGATGCTGATTTTGAAATTCGGCAAATGCGAGAAGAAATCGAGTTTTTTAGATCAGAGGGGCTGATTCAAGAAGCCGAAGAACTAGAGCTAAGTTTTAAGAAAAAGTTTCCTGATTGGAAGCCGCCTTCAGCAGAGAGGCCTGCCGATTCAGCGATCATGAAGGCAAATCCTTCAGAGTCATCCTTGAAGCACAAAGCCGTCGACGTTGATGTTCTTGGTTCAAAAATGAAAATGATGGTTCAAGAAGATGAGCGTGAAGCTTCAGAAGATGAATTTTTTGATCTTGTTTCGGAGCTAAACGAAGAGTTTGATAGTCCACCTGAAGAAAAGAAAAGCCCGGGTGAGATTTCAGAGGTGTTTTCAGCCTTCAAAAAAGGCATCGATGAGACTATCGCCAAAGATGATTTTCAAACCCATTTCGATTTAGGAATTGCTTATCGTGAAATGGGCCTCGTTGAAGACGCTTTGGATGAATTCTTGTTGTGCTCTAAACTGCCGGGCAAGCGAGTTGTTTCTCTTTATCAGGCGGGTCTTTGTGAAGTGGCTCGTGAAAACTATCAACAGGCCGTTCAATATTTTGATGATGCTCTCAAAGAGCCCGAGCTGGATGATCAAGAAAAAATTAGTCTGTCTTATGAGTTGGCAGAGCTTTTCTTAAGACAAGAGCAAAAGTCAAAAGCAGCGGCACTTTTTCAAGAGATTCAAAAGATTGATCCTGAATTTCGAGAAGTTCAAAAACGCCTCGAACAGTGTCGATAATTTTTGTCATTTAATTCGGGGCTTTCAAAGTCTCATTGCCTAAAGATCTTTAAAATTGTTTAATGTGGGCATTATGCCGACAGAATCAAAGCCTATTCAACTTGCTACATCATGCCCCGATTTTGAATTGCCTGGGGTCGATGACAAAAATCACAATCTCGCTTCTTATTCAGAAGAAGTTTTGGTGATTGGATTCACTTGTAATCATTGCCCCTATGTGCAGGCTTATGAAGATCGCATGAATCAGTTGGTCAAAATTTTTGAGTCGCAATCAGTCAAAGTCATTTGCATTAACTCAAATGATGACCAAGCTTATCCAGAGGATTCTTTTGAAAAAATGAAAGAGCGAGCCAAACTAAAAAGCTTTGCTTTTGATTATTTAAGAGACAGCACTCAAGAAGTCGCAAAAAAATTTAATGCCGTCTGCACGCCTGAGTTCTATGTATATGACAAAAATCGAAGTCTTGCTTATCACGGGCGGCTGGATGACAACTATCAAGATGCGAACGCGGTGAAGCATCGCTATCTCAAAGAGGTGATTGAAGATCTTTTGGCTTCAAAAGAGCCGCGGTGGAAGCAGACTAATGCGATCGGATGCAGCATCAAATGGAAGGCTTCAGCTTGAAGTCGCTGGCGATTTTATGCGGGGGAATTTCAGGTGAGCATGAGATTTCGCTCATTAGCTGTCGCTCAATTTTGAACGCCATTGATAGCTCTCGCTTTCAGGCGCACTTGATCTACATTCGAAAAAATCGAGAAATTCATCTTCTTAAAAAAGAGCAGCTCTTAAAGCTGCCGAGCAATCCTAAAGAGGTGAAGGAGCTCACGGGAACGCCGCTTGATTTTCGTCCCTATTCTTTTCAGGGAAAAAAGCCCGGCTTTTTCGATCGAGAAAATTTTTATG
>JBMTHG010000047.1:0-11331 GCA_049436045.1 Bdellovibrionota bacterium | reverse complement strand
GCTTTTTCAAGTTCCTCTCGAAGACTTTCTAAAAGCTCTTTTGCTTTTGGAGAGAGTTTTTCAGGAACTTCAACATGAAGCTCGACAAAAAGGCTTCCCTTTTTCTTGCTTCTTAAATCTTTCACTCCTTCGCCTTCTAACGACAGCGCGAATGGAATTTCTTTGATTGGTTTTAAGTCTATTTTTCGTGTGCCAGAAATCACAGGAATTTCTATTTCGCCGCCAAATATCGCTGTCGTATACGGAATTGAAAGCGAGGTATAAAGAGAGCTTCCATCTCTTTCAAAAATTTCATGCTCTTCAACTTCAAGTTCCACAAAAAGATCGCCACGAGAGCCTCCCGAGGAAGAAATTTCTCCCTCGCCAGAAACTCTCAGTCGAACTCCTGAGTCGACGCCTTCAGGAATTTTAACATCAATGTTCGCTTTTTCTTTCTCGACTCCAGAGGCTTTGCAGCTTGGGCAAGGCTTTTTGATGAACTGACCACTGCCTGCACACTGAGGGCAGTCTTGGGCCATCACAAAAAATCCCTGTTGGCGGCGGATTCGGCCCTGACCTTGGCAAGTGGGGCAGGTTTCAATAATGCTTCCGGGGGCGACTTTTTTTCCGTCGCAAGCCTTACAAAGTCGATGTCGTTTAATCTCAATATTTTTTTCAACGCCTAAAACGGCCTCTTCAAGACTGATTTTTAAGCGGTAACCGAGATCAGCCCCTCGAGACGATCTCTGCCGTTTTGAGCCTCCAAAAAAGTCATCAAAAATGCTCTGAAAGCCTTCAAATATATCATCCATTCCGGCGCCTCGGCCGCCGAATCCTCCTTGGCTGCGAAGACCCGCATGGCCAAAGCGATCATAGATACTTCTCTTTTCGGGATCAGATAGCACTTCATAAGCCTCTTGAATTTCCCGAAACTGAAAAACCGCCTCTTCAGAGGGGTTGCGGTCGGGGTGGAACTCTAAGGCCAACTTACGATAGGTCTTTTTAAGAATCAGGGCATCACAATCCCGAGAGAGACCTAGAATTTCATAATAGTCACGTGAAGTATTCGACACACTCAAAAACTAAGAATCATTGAGAGAGCTGTCAAATGATTGCCTAAACTTTTAGAGGCCCGTAAAATTGGGCTATGCGCCTAAAACCTGAGGAATCTTCAAAACTTGCTAAACATTTGACCGAAAAGATTTTCGCTGATCCGGTGAACACTTTTAAGGTGTCGAGAGGCGATATTGAAAGGGCTATCGAAGCCAGCCTCAAAAGGCATTTTGACGAAGAGGCCAAGCTTGAAAAAGACTCTGAAGCTCTCTTGATTCAAAAAAGTGATGAGTTTCAAGGCTTGCAGCGACAAAAGGCTCTTTCGATGATCAGAAAGCAGCTCGCTGAAGAAAGAAACTTTGTGCTTTCAGGCGGAGTTCAAGGCCGATTTTCAGAAGATAAAATCTCTCATATGAGCCATCTTGTGGCCGACAAACTTTTTGACGATGATCTGATGGATTTTGCCGATGAAGATGAGGGGGCAAAATTTGTAAAGCGAGTGTTTACGGCCTATTTTAAGGCTGAAGACGATGTGGCGGAAAAGGCGAGAAAAAAAATCTCATCACAGGCCGCGCCACCTCTTGAAGGCTCTCCAGAGTGGGAAGTTTTATTCAGAAAATACAAAGAAGAAGAGCTAAGAAAAATAAATCATTCTTAAAACGAACGGATCATCGAAAGTGTTTCAGCCAAAGACTATTATTGAGCCTTTTCAAATTAAATCTGTTGAGCCACTTTCGCTTTTAAGTCGAAAAGAAAGATATGAAGCTCTCAAACAGGCTGACTATAATCTCTTTAAGCTAAAATCAGAGACTGTCACGATTGATTTGCTTACCGATTCGGGAACATCCGCGATGAGTGCAGAGCAGTGGGCAAGTCTTCAAAGAGGCGATGAGGCTTATGCGGGCAGTCGAAGTTTTCAGGATTTTCACGACACTATCAAAAAGTTAACGAGTTATTCCCATATTATTCCTACACATCAAGGGCGTGCCTCTGAAAAAATCTTTTTTTCTGTTTTAGCAAAGAGAAGGGGATCGGATCAAAAAATTCAATTTATTCCAAATAACAGTCATTTTGATACGACGCGCGCCAATGCCGAGGCTGCTGGCTTTCAAGCGGTTGATTTTCCTTGTGATGAGTTTTTTGATTTTGAATCTGATTTTCCATTTAAGGGAAATATGAACTTAAAAAAACTGGAGGATTTTTTAAGTCAAACTCCAAAAGAGCAGATTCCAGTGGGCTTCATCACGATCACCAATAACACTTGCGGCGGGCAACCCGTGAGTTTTGAAAATCTAAAATCAACGGCAGAGATTTATCGAAAATATCAGATTCCATTTTATTTAGATGCCTGTCGGTTTGCTGAAAACGTGGCCTTCATTCGAAAGTATGAGCGACAAAACGACAGCACAGAAAAAATTGCGAAAGAAATTTTTGCTCTCGCTGATGGTTGTACTTTTTCGGCCAAAAAAGATGCGTTTGCCAACATTGGAGGATTTCTCGCCACAAATGATGAAGACCTTTTAGAAGACTTTACGGCAATGTTGATTCTCACAGAAGGCTTTCCGACTTATGGGGGTTTGGCCGGAAGAGATCTCTCCGTGATTGCCCAAGGTTTAAGAGAAGTTCTCGATGAAAATTATTTAGCTTATCGCTTGGCGGTGACAGAATATATGGGAAGAGTTTTAAGTCAGGCGAAGATTCCTTTTTTAAAGCCGCCCGGCGGGCACGCGCTTTATCTCGATGCGAAAAGCATAGCGACGCATCTTTCGTGGAATGAATATCCGGGGCAATCTTTGGCGATTCAGTTGTATTTGGAGGCTGGTATTCGCAGTTGTGAAATTGGATCGGTGATGTTTGGTCGAAAACCTGACGGATCAGAAAGCTCTCACACGTCGGAGCTTGTGAGGCTCGCTATTCCTCGAAGAGTCTATACTCAAAGTCATATGGACTATGTTCTTGAGGCGATTGATTATGTTTATCAAAATCGAAACGAGTTAAAGCCAGTCAAGATCATTCGAGAACCCAAGCAGCTTCGACATTTTAGTGCGAGCTTTCGTTTAAATTAGAACTTCAAGATTTTTCGATTCGTTTCACTTCGTCTGTTCCCTCGGAGTAGCAGCAGTCTCGTGCTGATAAATGACTTTTGCAATCGCAAGGAAACAAAGAGCCGCAACACTCTCCAAATGAAGCGCCGCTACCGCAGGGGCAGTCTTCAGAGAGTTCTGCTTGATCGATCCATTCGTTATTGAGTTCTTTCATATTCTTCTTTTTCTCCCTCATCGAGTGTGGCGCAATGCGCTAACTCATCTCTTATTATAGAAAAGGCCGACTCAATCGGGCAGGGTGTCTAAATTTTGACGGCGGATTTTTGTTTGCGTCATTTGGGCCTAAGTTTTTGAAATGATTAAGGCCCTCAAGAATCTTAAATAAGTGCTCAAGAAGCCCCTAAAAATGCCGAAAAGATGTGAGCGGTGAAAATCACAAATTTCAATTCGATAGGCGGTCGGACCACCGGAACGTCAAGCCGCGGAGCGGGCTTGCGTGGTCTTCGATCGGCCGGTGTTTCGTCGAGCGTTCGAAGCACGCGTTCGATTGGCAGTGTAGCATCCTCACTGGGCTCGACTGCGAATTCCACAAGTTCTCGAATGAGTCAGCTTTCGAGTGCGAATCAGGCCCGAATACCCGCGCCCAACTTAAACAACAATGGCAATTTGGGAGCTCTCCGAGCAAACCAAGGTTCGCAAAATCAAACTGCAGCAAATAGTTCATCAACTTCCGGTAAGAAAATTCCGCCATCGGCTCGAGAAGTCTCTCCGATTATCAAAGAGGGTCTCGATCGCACTCAAGAACAAATTTTAATTCTCAAAAATGACATCGTTCCAAATGCCGCAGCGCTAGAGGCGCAAAACGACGAGTTTATTGAGCTCTTAAGACGCTTAGATCAAATGATGTCTACTCTTGAAAATGATACAAAAGAGATCAAAGACGTTGCGGAAGATGTTGGAGCTTCAATTAGTGAGGCCATCAATAAAGTTTTTATCGAGAAAATTTTAGGCTTACAAGTTGATCCAAGTGAAGAAGGCTTAACTCAAGAGTTTGATGTTCTTCAAGGTCTAAATCAAACTCGACTTGATATTGCCTCGCTTATAAACCCCTCAAAAAATTTAGAATACCTAAACAGTGAAATTCAAAATTTCTTTTTGAGAGATAATTCTGAAGTTGACCAGTTCTTGAACTTTCTTGGCAACTCTAACTCTTCAAATATTTTTTCGCCATTCATTGATCTTGCAGATCAGCTTGAAAGTTCAAATGCTGGGCTAAGTGATTTCGCGCTGGAAGATTTAAAACGAATTGGCTTGGAGGAATCCGAGGGTGTTCCTTTCAATGCTGAGAACTTTATGGCTCAGCTTTCTGAAGTGATTACTCCTGCTGATAATATGGAGGAAGTTAACTCCAAGATTTTAGATCTCGTTGGTAAGTTTTTTGACCGATTTAATAAAGTTCAGGCAGTTGATGTTCAGAGCTCAATTGATACCGCTGCAATTCTCGAGGCTTCAAATACAGATTTTAAAAATCTTATCGCAACAACCTTAAGCAACCTTGCTGCCACAAGAGCTGCTCTGTTTGAGGAGCAAACTGGTGTGCGTGATGAAGAGGCTTTAGAGACCGAGCGAATCAATCGAGAATTTCTAGAAATTTTTGATGAGGCTTTTTCTTATATTCGAGATTTGCCTGAAGGGGTGTCGGCAGACAATATTCAATTCGATTATTTAATCGATTTGGCGGATCAGCTTGAAACCTCAAATGAGAGACTAAGTGAGTTTAACTTAAATGTTCTAAATGAACTCGGTCTCGATCGAATTATTCCGTCTGATGTGACTGACGACAAAACAAGTCTTTTAGAAGATATCACAAATCCTGCTCAAATCATGCAGGATGTGAACTCTGCTTTTGCGAGTCTCTTTGGAGATGTATATGATCGATTTAATTTTGTTGCCACTGAAGATGTTCAAGAGCTGATCGATCTCGCAGAGGATTTAGAACGTTCTAACACTGATATGAGAGACTTGATGGATGTGACTCTCTCGAATTTATCAGATATCAGAGCTGATTCCATCGCAGCGATAGGGCAGGCGGAAGATCCTGGTGATTTAGGGTCCGGTGCAGGCGCTTTAGAAACTCAAGATGTGAATAAAAAATATCTTGAGTTGATTCAGGCAGCCTTTGATTTTTTTAGAGACCCTGCCTCTGAAGATCATTCATTTGTTTCTAATGCTGATTCGAATGTTCGATTCGATCATCTCATTTGGCTAGGAGAAATGCTTGAGAAATCAAACTCTGATTTAAGTGCTCGATTTTCAGAAGTTCTTGGCCCTGTGGCAGACCCTGGCTCGGAAAATAATTTGCCCATTAATTTGAGATGGGATTTTCAAAATGAGCTCAATGAGATTTTAGCACCAAGTGCGCAAGCAGAGAGTGTTCAAGAGCAATATCTTAATCTTTTTGCACAGGTTTATAACCAACTGAACACATTCAATTCACAGAATGTTCAAGCCTTGATTGAGGTGGCTAATCAGTTAGAAGCAACAAATGTTGATTTGAATGAGCTTTTTCTTGGAACGGTTGACGACCAGGGCTTTCTCAATGATATGCGAGAAATCAATTCAGAGATGTTTGCGATGGTCGATAACCCGCAGACTCCAGAATTAGAATTTGCGAGAAACATGGAAGATGTTCAAGCAGAGTTTAAGATTCTTTTTGATAATGTTTTTTCTTACCTGAGAGATCCGGCCTCAGAAGATCATTCAACAGTGATTCAAGTTCAAAATCCAGCAACAGCAAATGCCAATATCAGATTTGATCATCTGATTTGGCTTGGAGAAACTTTAGAAGAGTCAAACTCTAAGCTCAGCGAATTCTTCTGGAAGACATTAAAAGATTTAGGGATTGATAGACTCATTGATTCAGACGTTATTAGTGACGACAAGACCTTTAACCCATCGAATGATTTTTCACCTTTAAGCTTTGCTAATCAGCTTCAAAGCAGTGTTTCACCTTCACTTGAAACTGAAAAAGTACAATCTGATTTTCTAGAACTTTTCGCAAAGACCTACAATCAGTTCAACACGATTGCGGATAAGAATGTTCAAAATTTAATAGAGGTCGCGGGCGAGTTAGAGTCCACGAATGAGGAATTGAATTTTCTATTATTAGGCCAAGAGGGAGATCAGGGTCTTCTTAATGACATTCGAGAGATCAACTCAGATCTTTTTCCGATCGTCGGAAGTGCAAATAATCCTAATCCAGAATTGGCTCTCAATATGGAGGATGTGCATCAAGATTTCGTGAATGTTTTCGCAGATGCCTTTGTGACATTCAGAGACTGGGCAGATGCCGACGTTGAAAATCTGATCAATTTGGCCAATGTTTTAGAAACCTCGAACGCTAATTTAAGTTCAATATTTTCTCAAACTCTCACCGAGACAACGGGCATTGTCGATGATGCGGATGCCACTATCGAAGATGCGATAGAGTTTGAGGCTGTCAATACTGCATTTTTAGCACTATTTAGTCGCACTTATTCTTATTTTAGAAATCGGTCATCGACTGATTTTAGTCGCTTCATTGATATGGCGAATGAGCTTGAGACTTCGAATACTCAACTCAATGAGCTTATGATCGGTGATGGAGAAGACCAGGGTTGGCTGCAGGATCTTCGAGATATCCGAACCGATTTTCTTGGCAAAGTGGCTGAGCCTTATGCTCTTCAGGCTGAAGAGGTTCAGCAAAATCTTATTACTGATTTTAACGACGCCATCGACACTTTTAGAAAATGGGTTCTGAACGGGCCAGAGGATGGCGATGAAATCAATTCGAACTTCGCTGATTTAGACACCTTGATCAATTGGGCGAGCCAATTAGAAGATTCTAACGACGGTCTAAGCGCTACAGCTAACGACTTTTTGAGCGATATGACCACTGTGAAAAATTTGTATAATTCAACTATTGCACCTGCTCTACAGATGGAGAAGGTGAATACCGATTGGTTAGCTTGGTATGATAGTAGTGATTTAACAAATGAATTTAGCGACGCGTCGGCAGGTTTTCTTGAAAGCTTTAGATCTTTAGCCAACAATGAAATCACTGACATCATCAATCGGGCTTCAGCCTTAGAAGATTCAAACGCAGCTTTTACGCCAGACTATTGGGTAAACACAGCCACTGCAAAAGACATCACGTCTGTTATTAATTCTTATCTCGATGAAGCAGAAGATCTTGAAAGTATTAACTCTCAGTTCAACCAACTCCTTCAAGATATTTATACTGGATTTCAAACGAGTCAGACTTTTGATGGCAAGACTGTTCAGGTGATTACAGATCTAAATTCATTGATTACGAAGGCGAGTGAACTAGAGGCCTCCAATGCTGATTCTAGCGATGACTATTGGGCCAACATCACGACAGCCAAAGATATTCGAGACAAAATTCTAGGTCTGAAAAACTCAACGAATGGTGCCATTCGAATTGAAGATATTAATAGAGATTTGCAGCCAGAATTAGTGGCTACTTTTAATGCGCTAACAACGGTTGCGAACTCCAATACGACTGGGGTTCAAAATCTTATCGATCTCGCTCAATCTCTCGAGGCATCAAATGCTGGCTTTCGGGCAGACTATATTGAGAACCGTGATTTCACCGGAGATACGGGAGATGTTGAAGACGTTCGAAAAGCCTTTTTTGATATTCGAGATGAGGCCCAAGATATCGAGGCCATCAATTCTCAATTTAATACTTTGATTCAAAATATTTATGATGGATTCAATAATAGCATCAGTTTTGGTGGAAAGACGATTCAAGTAGTTTCCGATCTCAATACTTTGATCGCCAGGGCGCAAGACATCGAGACCTCGAATGCGAACTTTGCTTCCGATTATAGCGCGAATATTTTTACCGCTAAAGATATTCGGGCCGATACCCTAGCTTTTAAAAGCGATGCCTTTGATGTTGAAGAAGTAAACCGAGATCTTCAACCAGCGATGGTAGAGACCTACGGGGATATCACGGATTATGCCAACAACGATATTCCGTCGCTGATCAATCTAGCCGTCATTCTTCAAAATAAGAATGCAGATTTTAAAGCGGATTATGATGTGAATATCGCTGAGGCCACAGATATTCGTGCAGACTTTTTAGCGATTCGACCGGATGCGGTTAAAACAGAAGATGTGAATTTAGGTTTGAGGGATTTACTTTCAACAACTTTCACAACTTTTAGAAATATTGCCAATCAAGATATTCAGGCTCTGATCAATCGAGCCGTTCAGCTTCAAAACTCGAATGCAGCTTTTGCGGCCGATTACACAACGAATATCAACGAGGCCAAAGATATTCGAGCAGATGTTTTAGCCATAAAAGCTGATGCGATCACAACAGAAGATGTGAATCGAGATTTGCAGCCAGCCATTGCCACGACTTATACGACACTCAATAGTTTTGCAAACACCGATATTCAGAGTCTCATCAATTTGGCCAATACGCTTCAGAATAAGAATGCAGATTTTAAAGCCGATTATGATGTGAATATTGCTGAAGCCACCGATATTCGTACAGACTTTTTAGCGATTCGGCCGGATGCTCTCAAAACAGAAGATGTGAATTTGGATTTGAGAGACTTGCTTTCAACGACTTTCACAACTTTTAGAAACATCGCTAATCAAGATATTCAGGCTTTGATCACTCGATCCGTTGAACTTCAAAATTCGAATGCGGCTTTTGCAGCCGATTACACAACGAATATCAACGAGGCCAAAGATATTCGAACAGATGTTTTAGCCATAAAAGCTGATGCGATCACAACGGAAGATGTGAATCGAGATTTGCAGCCAGCCATTGCCACGACTTATACGACACTCAATAGTTTTGCGAACACTGATATTCAGAGTCTTATCAACTTGGCAAACACGCTTCAAAATAAGAATGCGGATTTTAAAGCCGACTATGATGTGAACATCGCTGAAGCTACGGATATTCGAACAGACTTTATGGCGATTAAAAATGCGGCTTTGGCGACTGAAGATATAAATCTCGATTTGAGAAATCTTCTGACGACAAGTTTTACGACTTTTCAAAATATCGCCAACAATGATGTTCAGGCGCTGATCAACAGAGCGACTGATTTGGAAGATTCGAATGCTGACTTCGCCGCAGATTTTGTTACGAATATTGGGACTGCCACCAATATTCGAACGACTTTTTTAGCCTTAGAGTCAGATGCCATCAAGATTCAAAATCTTTATACGAATATGCGAAGCTTGATGGCGAGCACAAACTCGATGTTTGATGATTTAAATACCGGTCTTACGAATGCTTCTACAAACGCAACAAACTTGAAGGCAGCGAATACAAGTCTTAATACTGTTTTTACAAGCACGCTTTCAGATCTCACGAGTCTTAAAAACAGTATGTCGACTCTAAAAACGACGGCAGAGACTCTCGAGACTGTTTATGGCGGTTTTAGAGCTTTGCTTTCTGATATCTCAACAGCGGCGACAAATGTAAAAACCAACTTACAAGCGATGCAAAATAATGCAACGGCAATGGACCTACACACGGCAAGTCGAAAAACTTATTTTGGGGATGCTTATGCGCTCTTAAATACCGTTAAGACAGATATCAATAACGTCAATTTTGGTTCTCATCAATACGCTCTCGATGCACTCGATGATATTTATTCGAGCCTAAATCTTACTCCTGGAAACACGCCGACGCTAAGAGACCCCACAGCGACTCTGGTGGGTGCAAGAAATGCTGAATTTAAGATTACGACTACTGGAAGTTATGCTCTCACTATTAATGGTCACGCGATCGGGGCGGCTATTGGCCTTACCAATGTTCGAGATGCGATTAACGCGAAAACAGCTCAAACCGGCGTGACGGCCGTTTCAAAAACTTCAGGGGGAGATTCTTGGATCGAGTTGTCATCGACTAATACCGCCAATTCTTTTGCAGAGATGGAAATTGAAGGGGGAGCCAAGGTTAGACAGGGCGTGGGGATTGCAGCGGGCACATATTTTAGCCTTTCATCTCAAGATCCAGTTTGGGCAAATTGGTTTTCGGCAAATGGAGGCTATGCAAAACTTTCGGGTGTTTTTAATGAGCTCAATGATCTTTATGCCGATCTAACGACCAAACGAACGAATGATGCGTCAACGATCAGTTCGCTAACGACCTCGATTGATAATCAAAGAGACGCGATGACTGCTTATGTAAACACCACGTTTTCAAGCATTCGAACTTTGGTGGATAATTTAGTCACAGAGTCAAATAATCTTGCGAACTATGCTACAAATCAAAGAACGACTCATGCCGTTTCTGGCTCCGCGACTGCAGTGAGCTCTGGGTTAAATACGCTTGCCAATTCTTTAAATTCACTTATCAGCGGTTGGACAACAGATAGAAATACTCAAAATACAGCGAATACGAATTCCAACCTTCCGACTCTTTTATCGAATGAAGCCACAGCAGTATCTGGCTATAAAACGACGCAGACAGGAGTATTAAACAATAACGTGGTTTCGGGGTCTTCCACTCAGCTTTCAGGCGGAATCACTAGTTTAGGAGCGACTATCCTAAATTCAATCAACAGTCTAAACTCCACAGCTTCAGGTCTTAATAATACGATCGCTAGCATTTCGCCTGAGATCTCTGACGTCTTAGCAAGTCTTAAGAGCTTCATTTTAAGTGATATAAACGATGCGATGATAGCTCGAGATGCGGCACTTCTGCCGAATGGCACGGCCAATAATGCGATCTCAGCGGCTATCGATTCACTGGCGGCAAGTGTTCAAACGAATTTAACGACAAATAGTACAGAGGGAAATGCTTTAGCAGTAGTTACTGCAAACCCACAGCTTGCCACCCAGCTTACGGCTCTTAAAACTTTTATACGAGATGAAGTTATCGATTCTCAAGCTGATCGAGACGCGGCTTTATTGCCCGCAGCTTTAAACAACTCAACCGCTATTTCAAGTGCGATTCAGACCTTCGCGAATGAGAAAAATACTGAGATCACCGCACTCGATGCGAGAGATACGGCTTTTGATAATTCAATTGCTTCTGTTTCGCCAACGATCTCTGCAGATTTAACAACTTTAAAAAATTGGATTTTAAATGACATCACCGCGACAGAATCTGATCGAGATAATGCACTTCTGCCGAATGGCACGGCCAATAATGCGATCTCAGCGGCTATCGATTCACTGGCGGCAAGTGTTCAAACGAATTTAACGACAAATAGTA
>JBMTHG010000046.1:0-11349 GCA_049436045.1 Bdellovibrionota bacterium | reverse complement strand
TACGAAATGGACGGATTTATCTATCAAGAAATTGGCTTGAATCCAACTCAGCAGGCTCGGCATAATTAGTTTATGAAATCAGAAAAAACTTTGAAGATTTTGGCTCTTTTAGGAATTGTTGGTTTTTGTATTGTCTATCGACTCTTGTCTCAAGAGCCTAACTTCTCACCCCTCGCTGCGGCCGCTTTGTTTTCTGGTTTCTTGTTTCCCTCGATAGGTTTTTTGATTCCTCTTAGCATTTTGTTGATCTCGGATTTTATTTTTGGATTTTATTCCAGCCTTCCTTTTGTTTATCTCGGCTTCTTTATTGTATTTTTCTTGGGAAGAAAAATTGCAAGATTAGAATTTTTGAGAGTTTTTTTTGCAGCTCTTGGCGGTAGCTTTAGTTTCTTTTTGATTTCAAATTTTGGTCATTGGTTAATGACCTCGATGTATTCCAAAACTATTTCGGGACTCGTTGAATGTTATGTAGCGGCGATTCCTTTTTTTAGGGCCTCTCTCGTTGGGGATCTTTTCTTTGCGGGAGTCTTTTTTGGAGTCTATGCTCTCGCGCAAAAATCAATTCTAGCATCTAGCCCAAATCAGAAGGCTTAAATCCACGCGGATGAAGCTCATCGAAACGATAGAGATCAGCAATTTCACTGCCTGAAGACAGCCAAACGGGCGTGTCGTCTTGACAGAACTCAGAGAGCACCTGACGACAGATTCCGCAGGGGCTGGCGGGTTTTTCAGTCACGACTAAAACGGCATCAATACTTTTTTCGCCTTCCGAAATCGCTTGGGCGACGGCCGATCTCTCTGCGCAAATGGTTGCCCCATAGGATGAATTCTCAACATTCGTGCCCGAGTAGATGCGCTTTCCACACAAGATGGCGGCACCTACTCGATATTTTGAATAGGGCGAATAAGAATTTTCTCTCGCTTTTTTTGCGGCTTCCCATAATTTTTTTTCAATCGGATCCAAGACAATTCTCCTTTAAATTTTGAGGCTCCATGAGCTTCCCTCTGGTGTGTCCATCACCAAAACCCCTCGACTTTCAAGATCTAGTCGAATGGCGTCAGACTCCTGAAACTTCTTTTCTGCTCTTAAGTTTTGGCGAGCCTCTAAAAGTTTTTCAATCTCTTGAATCTCATTTTCACTGAGTCGAGATCTTGAAATTTTTTTCTGTTGGATCAGAGCCTTCATCTCGCTGTAACTCAAATGAAAAATGCTAAAGATTTCAGAGCAGATATCAATAGCGGGTCTCCATGCGGCCCAAAGCTCCTGACTCTCCTCCTTAAAGCAAGTTCTGGCAGCAGCCAGAGCAAAGCCGAGTGCTTTTGCTGAATTAAAATCGTCGGCGAGTGCGGATTCCATCTGATCTTTTAAATCTTTCAAGCGAGCATCAGGTGGGGCATCTTTTGCTTCTAAGCATCGCTCGCGCGCTTGATAAAGCTTGAGCAGACTCATCTCAGCAATCGCTAGACTTTGCCCAGAAAAATCAATGGGGCTTCGGTAATGGTGAAGATACATTAAAATTCGCAAAGTCTCAGGCCCGTAATCTTCAAGAAATCGTCGGGTGGTCATAATGTTGCCGAGACTCTTCGACATTTTTTCTTTTTCAATCTCGAGCATGCCGTTATGAATCCAATAACGAGAAAGTTCTTTGGCATGAAGCCCTTCACTTTGTGCAATTTCATTTTCGTGGTGAGGAAAGATTAAATCTAAGCCACCCATATGAATGTCGATACCCTCTGGAAAAATCTTATGAATCATGGCTGAACATTCAATATGCCAGCCAGGTCGACCGAGGCCCCACGGGCTTTGCCATGCCGGCTCATTCAGCTTGGCCGACTTCCAAAGAGCAAAATCAGCAGGATGATCCTTCCCCTCTTGAGTATCGGCTCGAGTTCCTTCTAAAAGATCATCCAGTTTTCGATGAGATAACTTCCCGTAATCTTTAAATCGGTTTGCTCGAAAATAAACATCATTTCCATTGGGCGTAGAGAGCACATAGGCCATTTCTTTTTTGATCAGACCTTCAATCATTTCTATAATTTCTGAAAGAGTTTCTGTAGCGCGTGGTGTGAAGTCAGGCTCTAGGGCAGTAAGTTCTTTGAGCTCTTGAACGTAAGCCGCCTCATAAAACTTCGCGATTTCTTCAGAACTTTTTGATTCGCGCTCGGCAGCTGCAATAATTTTGTCATCAATGTCAGTGAAATTTCGAGCCACCTTTGTCTTGAACCCAAAATAATGAAAGCTTCTCGTGATCAAATCAAGATTGAGAGCCGCTCGAGCGTTTCCAATATGAGTGAATCCATAGACGGTTGGGCCGCAGCAATAAATCGAAACCGGCTCGGAGTTTCTTGAGGTAAAAACTTGTTTTTTACGACTCAGACTATCGAAAAATTGCACTTGGCGCAGCGGCATTAGCCCTCTATTCTAAGAGCTAGCGTGGGATAACTCAACAGACATTTTGAGATTGGGCTGCGCCAACTAAAGGAGCAAAAATCATGACAGCAAACCAAAACGTGATTGATCGATTAAATGAAATCCTAGAGTGGGAAATGTCTGGAGTGCCGAGATATCTTCACTACTCATTGATGATTACTGGCCCAAATCGAATTCCGATCGTGAAGTGGTTTCGAGATCAAGCTCTTGAGGCTTTTGAGCATGCGGCGACGGTTGGCGAAAAAATCACTTCATTGGGAGGGCACCCCTCCATCAAAACTAAGTTGCCCCCCGAAACCAATAATCATGGCGTGATGGAGATTTTAAAAGAAAGCCTCGAATTTGAGATTGAAGGTTTAAAAATGTATAAGGCAATTTTGCCTCTCTGCGAAGACGATATTGCTCTTGAAGAGATGATTCGAGAGTTTATTCGAATGGAACAAGAGCATGTCGAAGAAGTTGAAAAAATGCTTCGAACCCCAGGCCGATAGCACCTCATGAGTGAGGTATTTTGTTCGATCAACCCGTACACTCAGACTAAGCTTTCTGAATTTGTAAGACATTCATCAGCTCAGGTCGATGCCTGCCTTGGCGAGATGGAGTCGTCTTTCTCAAGCTGGAGGTTAAGCTCGCTTTCTGAACGCCAAGAGCTTCTCATGAGCCTTCATGATTCTTTGTTGTCGAAAAAAAATCTTTTTGCAGAATTGATCAGTCTTGAAATGGGAAAGCCGATTGCTCAGTCTTTGGCGGAGATTGAAAAATCAGCGTCAGTCTGTCGATTCTACGCTGAGAGGGCTGAAGAGATTTTGCAGCCTCGTCGGCCCATGAAAGAGGCTCAAGTTTTGCTTCGTCCTTTAGGGATTTTGCTCATGGTGATGCCGTGGAACTTTCCGTTTTGGCAGGTTTTTCGAGTGCTCGCGCCGAATCTTCTTTTAGGAAATATTTTAGCGCTCAAGCATGCTTCGAATGTGCCGGGTTGTGCCCAGGCTGTTGAGAATTTGTTTTCTGAATTAAATGTTGGCTCGAAACTATTCGCTAATTTTTTTCTCGATGCGAATGAAGTTGAAAAACTCATTGCTGATCCTCGAGTAGCGGCTGTGACACTAACGGGCAGCACCGAGGCGGGTCGCCATGTCGCGATGGCAGCGGCCCGAAATCTAAAGAAATCGGTTTTAGAGTTGGGCGGCAGCGATCCTTATGTGATTTTGGAGGATGCCGATCTTGATCAGGCGGCAAAAATTTGCGCTCAATCTCGACTTATCAACACAGGTCAAAGTTGTATTGCTGCAAAGCGATTTATCGTTCAAAGAAATGTTCACGATGACTTTGTAGAAAAGTTTCGAGAAGAACTTTTTTCTTTTGAGCAAGGAAACCCACTCGAAATGAAATCAAATCTGGGACCTTTAGCCCGAATTGAGCTTTCATCAGAGTTAGAGAGTCAGGTGAATCAGAGCCTTCAGGCTGGCGCTCAATGCTATGTGAATGAGCGAACCAAGCGTGAGGGAGCTCTTTACCCCACCACTTTATTAACCAACGTAAGAAAGGGAATGCGAGTCTATGACGAAGAAGTCTTTGGGCCGGTGGCCGCAGTCATTGAAGCCGAAAGCGAAGAAGAGGCGATTAAATTTGCCAATGATTCCTCTTTTGGTCTCGGATCTGCTATCTTCACGCAAAACCGAGAGAAAGCTATTCGATTAGCTGAAAATGAGATTGAAGCCGGCATGGTTTTTATCAATGATTTTGTTCGCTCCGATCCACGCCTTGAATTTGGTGGAATCAAGCACTCGGGTTATGGCCGTGAGTTGGGCTTGATGGGTCTTTTTGAATTTGCGAATGTAAAATCGATAGTCTCGGGGGCTTAACTCTTACTTCACCACTTTTAAATGAGAGGCTCTGTTTAGCTCAAAGCGTGGAATCTCGACCCACTGCGATTCTGATGAGTTGATTTTAACTTCAAAATGTCCATACATGGCCCCTCGCGGTGCCCAAAGGGGGCAAGCACTTACATAGCGAAACTGATGATCGGGGGGAATCACAGGCTGCTGACCAACGACACCCTCACCTTTAACTTCTTCTTGAAATCCCTTGTCATCTTCAATGATCCACTTTCGGCGCAGAAGCTGAATCTCTTCTTTTCGACGATTCGTGATTTTGATCTCATAGACAAAATACCAAAGTCCATTTGAAGGGTCTGACTCTTCTTTGTAATAGACCGACCTTGCCTCGACAAGAACGTCGAAAGTGCTTTTCCAATAATTTTTTGAGTTCGAAAAATTAAAGCTCAAGTTTATGACCTCAAAATCTTTACAATCTTAACAAAATGAAATGGACTACTCCAAGATAAAATTAAAAAGATCGTGATGAATTTTCATTGTGAAATCTTGTCATGAATTTTGTTTGAGGGCCTGTTAAAGGAGTCTGTTTTTCGATGAAAGCGATTTGGCTGATACAACTTGGAACGCCTGATGCTCCCACTCGCGCCGCCACAAAAAAATACCTAGATCAGTTTCTGATGGACCCTAGAATGATTGAGCTGCCCTATCTTTTTCGGTCTCTCCTCGTGAAGGGTGTTATCACTCCTTTTCGTTCCGGAAAAAGTGCAAAAGCCTATGCTAGCGTCTGGATGAAAGACGGCAGTCCTCTGATGGTTCACTCCAAAAATTTAGCGACAGCTCTTCAAGAAGAGCTGGGAGATGAATATCGAGTGGTGCTCGGCATGCGATATGGAAGTCCGTCGATTGAAAGCTCGTGGAATATTTTGAGAAAATTCAACCTTGATCAAATTCAGGTGGTGCCGTTGTTTCCTCAGTATTCCTCGGCGACCTCGGCCTCAGTTTATGATGAGATTTATCGAGTGCTCTCAAAAGAAGTGAGCGTGCCCGCTCTTGAGTTTCTTCCTCCATTTTTTAATCAAAAAGGCTTTATTGATTCTTTTGCTGCGGTCGCCAGAGAGCATTTGACCGAAGAATTTGATCACTATCTTTTTAGCTTTCATGGTCTGCCCGAAAAGTTGGTCAGGAGAGCCGATCAGAATTGCTTAAAAATAAAAAATTGTTGTGAAAGAGATGGTCGAGAGATCAATTTTTGTTATCGAGCTCAATGCTATCATTCTGCTCGAGGGATTCAAAAAGCCCTCAATCTTCCATCAGAGAAAGTCAGCGTTGCCTTTCAATCGCGCTTGGCCGGAGCGAAGTGGTTAGACCCCTATACGGATCAAGAAATATTGAAGATGCCTCAAAAGGGAATCAAACGCTTGGCTGTCTTTTGCCCTTCTTTTGTAGCGGATTGTCTTGAGACTTTGGAAGAAATTGGAGACAGAGCTCGAGAAGATTTTCTTGGCGCAGAAGGTCAAGAGCTTAAGCTGATTCCCTCGCTCAACTCTCACCCGATTTGGGTTCAGACCCTAGCCTCTTGGCTCCGATAAATCTTGTGTCGAAACAAGATGTTAGCCTGTTTTTCAAGAGACTGTGATTCATGATATCCTATTAGAGATGGCTGGGGAGCAAAAAGGGCTGCAAACTCAAGAGCTTGAGGATGCGAAGGCGAAGTATTTCGCGATTCCGATTAATTTTTATCAACCCGATGAAATTATATCTCGGGATCTGTATGTTTTTTATCAAGGCCAACATTTTCTTTATCGGCCTAAAAACTTAATTTGGAATATTGAAGACTTTAAGCGACTTCAGGAGTTTGAAGTTAAAAGTTTGTTCATTCGCTGCGAAGACGCGAAAGAGCATCATCAATTTTTAGAAACCAATCTTTCCAAAATTTTAGATGAACCAAAAATTTCAGGCGAAGAAAAAGCACAAATTCTTTTTGAGACTTCCACTTTTGTGATTGAAGATATTTTCAGCAGACCAAACTCCTCTGAGACTGTGAAAAGATCGGTTGGTCTTGTAAAAAATTCTCTCGAGTATTTACGAGACAGAGAAAACTTCTTTGAGTTCATGAGATTTGCATCAGAAGATTTCAACGAATACACTCATGCGATGCAAGTGGCAGCCTACGCCATCACTTTGGCACGGCAATGCGGAATGAAATCTTTTAATGACTTGTCAGCGATAGGGATTGGATCTTTGCTTCACGATTTCGGAAAAGTTAAGATTGATAAGAAAATTCTAAATAAGCCAGGCCCTCTCACGGAAGAAGAGCGCCGCGAAGTTCAAAAGCATCCTGAATATGGCTATGAGATTTTGCATCGTCAGCGAAGTATCCCTGAAATGGCTGAGGTGATTGTTCTCCAGCATCATGAAAGACCTCAGGGAACAGGCTACCCCTATCGTTTGGGGGCTGACATGATGTTCTCTGCAAAAATTTTGTCTTTGGTCGACTGCTTTGATTCTTTAACATCGAATCGTCCATACAAAGCGAAGATGAAGGGGATCGAAGCGATCGAATATATGCAAAATGAGATTGCCTCTGATTATGATCAGAATCTGATGATTCATTTTGTGAGAATGTTGGGAAGAAAAAGCTGATGAAATCTGCAAGTAATAAATTTTTAGACATCGAGTTAGATTTTACGAGTGGAGCTCAGTTTGTTCCGATTGAATTGGAGTTCATTCAACTCGATACGGTCTGCGATCAAGAAATTTATTTAAAAGTCGAAGGCAAGTTCGTTCTTTATCGTGCAGCCTCACTCCCCTTTCGTTTAGAAGATAAAAATCGATTAGAGGCAGCCAAGACCCAAGTGGTTTTTATCGCCGTGAGAAGCGAGAAAGAGCTTCGCTCATTCTATGAGAAAAATTTAACTAACATTATTGAGAATGAGCAGATTGACGTTAAGAAAAAAGCTTCAATCCTTTACACATGCGCGATGGGAATCGCCCATGATGTGTTTGATCGTCCGCATACTTCAGAAACCATCAATAGCTCTCGGGTCATCGTTGAAAACACAATTCGTATGTTAGGCAAAGGCCAAGAGGCTTTCTTTCAAATGGTTTCTCTATCAGGGCACGATTATTACACTTACACTCACTGCGTGAATGTTCTGACGTTTTCAATCGCTCTGCTTTCCCAGATGGGGAACAATTCTCCAAAGTTTTTAAAAGAAGTCGGCATGGGAGCCCTCATGCATGATGTTGGAAAAACTCGAGTGCCCGTGCATATTTTGAACAAGCCCGGAAAGCTCACTGAAGAAGAATGGGTAGTGATGAAGAAGCATCCCATTCTTGGAATTCAAATTGTAGAGGGCCAGCCGATTCCTGAAAGAGGTCTCGATATTATTGTGCAGCACCACGAAAAGAGAAATGGCACGGGATATCCCTATGGGCTTTCTGCATGGGATATTCCAATCGCTTCACAAGTCGTATCTTTAGTCGACGCTTATGATGCGATGACGACAGATCGAGTCTATCAAAAAGCCATGAAGCCTTTTGAAGCTTTGAAGGTCATTTGCACTGAGATGAAAGATCTTTATGACATGCAAATGATTGAAGCTTTCATCAAGATGCTCAATCTTAAAAAATAAGAATCAGTTTTTACCAAAGACATAAAGGCGACGAAGAATCCCTTTTGAGCTCACGATGATGGCATCTCCGTCGATTGTCAGGGGTGGATTATAGACGGGGCTGCCCGTGATGATCGCCTCACCGGCCGGCTCTCCAGTTTGTCGATTGAAAGCATAAACTCGACCATTAGAGCTCGCCACCCACACCCAAGGCCCGCTAAAACTCGGCTGAGTTCCGACACCACCCCCTAAGTACTGAGTCCATTTGATGAATCCAGTCTCTAGATCAATCGCTTGCAGGTTTCCATCGCGATCACTGAGATAAACTTGAGACGTTTCAAAATCAAATCGACCCGCCGCGGATAAACTCATTCTTTTTTCCCAGACTAATGTTTTCGACGCACCGACAGCCTTCCAAAGGCGAGTATTTCCACCAAATGCTGAAGCCAATAGATACTGATCTTTCGCGCTAAGGGCTCTTACTTCGTTCAAAGAAAGACTGTCTTCTACAGCCGTTGCAAAAGACTCCTGCCAAACACGATTTCCGTTAGTCGGATCAAAAGCAATCATGAGACCTGAGGGAAAGCCTGCAACCACTAAATTCGAGAAAAGCTGAGGCCCTTGGTGAGCCCAAAGATGAAGGGCGCTGATGTTGGTATCGGAATACTGCCACAACCACTTGCCATCCGAATTTCGAATCGAAACTAAAATTCCAAGAGAGTTCATCCAAAAAGATTGATCGCCGAAAACAAGAGGTCGTGAAAAAAACAATCCTTTTGAAGGCATCGTCCAGAGCACTTTGCCGCTCTTTCTATCAATGCCATAAATCTTGCCTCGAACATCAGAGCCCAAAGCCAAGTCATCAGTGAACGCCCAATTTCCTTGAGATGGCGCCTCGAGAGAAGCTGACCAAACGACTTCACCAGTAAGTGCCGATCGTTTTTCTAGTGAAGCATTGGAGCCCGAAGTATAAAAAAAGTTTTCTTGTGTGTCAGAAAGGCCGCCCAAAAAAAATTGTTCGATCTGGTCCATGGCATTTTGTGGGTTTTGAAGACTCTCTATCCACCGACTTAAAATCAAACCTTTGTTGGAAGCCTCGGTGGTCGATGAGGTTTCTAGCGATCCGAAAAGAAGCAAGCAGAAAACGAATGGCGTCATAGCAGAACTCTAGCCACAGCCACCAAAGATCACAAGGTTTAAGCCGATTTTTTTCGCCTAAAGCTCATCTCCAAAGGAAGTCCCTCCAGAAGAAAATGCTTTCTCAGTTGGTTTTCTAAAAAACGTTTTTCATCTTTTGGCACCAGATGAGGAGCATTACAAAAGATGTGAAATTTCATTGGTTTTTCAGCAATTTGCACGAGATAAAAATACTTTAAAAATTGAGTTTGAGTTCGTTTTTTTCCAATCTTTGTTCCCTTTCGAGCAATTCTTGGATCACGGTGTTTTTGAATCTCTTGTAAAAATTGATTAAGCTTTGAGGTCGAAATCTTTCTCTGTCGCTTCATCAAATCAGAAAGACTTTCAAAAATCTTTGCGACATGAAATCCCGTTTTAGCAGAAGCTAAAACAATGGGTAGATGCGCCATTTCTGCCAGATCATATCTCAAATCATCTTTATAAGTTCTTTCTTTCCATTGAGATTTCATGGTGTCCCACTTGTTCACCACAAAAAGACTTGGAATCTGACTTTCACGAATCAACCGCAACAGCTTTTTATCTTGTGTGTGTATCAAAGCCTTCGGATGAGGCTCAGTTAAAAGGATGCAGGCGTCTGATTTTTTAAGCTCTTGTAAGGCTTTGATGCTTGAAAAGATCTCAACAGGATCTTCATCTTTATAGATTCGAGATTTTTTTCGAACTCCAGCGCTGTCGATGAAAGTCCACTTTTTATTAAAAATTGTTTTTTGTGCCTCGACCAGATCCCGAGTCGTTCCCGCCACATCTGAGACATAAGAAATTTTTGTACCCATGATTCGATTTAAGAGACTGCTCTTTCCAGAGTTTGGGCGACCAAGAATCAGAACCCGATAATCAGATTTTTGTTTCACGGCGGATTTCGAGGGCGCTTCTGGCTTTTGAAGAATATCAAGAGTGGCTTCGCTTAGGTCTTGAATTCCCCTTTTTGTTTCAACCGATACAAAAATTGGCGATTGTGAAAGCTTAAACACCTCAGAGCTCTGAGATTCAAAGCTTCTCTTATCTGATTTGTTGGCAATCACAAGAAAAGGCTTTGCCCAGCGTCTCAATTGTTTCAAGCACTCAAAATCGATGGAGGTCAGAGGGCTCGAGCCATCGACCATAAACAAAAACAATTCAATTTGCGGAATCCATTCTTTTGGAATCTCAGAAAAGGCCTCACCTGATCCCCAGCCGGCGAGATCCCAAAGCTCCACCTCTTTGTTATCTAGTTTCCAAGTTCCAATGAGTCTATCACGGGTGACATTGAGCTCGTCCCAAACAATAGACTTTCTAGCCCCGACAAGACGATTAAAGAGTGAGCTTTTTCCAACGTTTGATCGACCAATAATAGCAATGGCCATATTTAACTTCCTTTAATTTCAACTACCCTGATTAAAAAGAACACATAAGTCGCCGACTTCATTGGCAACGATGACATCATTTTTGCCGTTCTTTCGAATTGAAGAAAAATAAACCTGCTTGATGCTCGAGGCCGAACTGCCCGTGAAGCATTGATTAAGCTGACTGCCAAAAGCTAGATTTGTGAAATCACCAAATTGATAATTTCCAAGGCCTGCCAAAATAATC
The DNA here is from genome assembly GCA_049436045.1 of Bdellovibrionota bacterium. Lineage (GTDB taxonomy): Bacteria > Bdellovibrionota > UBA2394 > UBA2394 > UBA2394 > JBMTHG01. The sequence goes on along the minus strand of JBMTHG010000046.1, from coordinate 703 downwards.
GGCGCGGCATTATTTCTTGCCACCATGACATCTAAAACTCCATCGCCTGTAACTTCACCAACAGCCATCCAGATCACATTTGTCGAGTTCGGATCAAATTGACTGATCACCTCTTGAAAAACAATCGTATTGGAATCAGGCGAAGCATTGATATGAATTTCAAAGCCCTCTGATGTCGCCAATACGATATCTATTTTTCCATCCGCATTAAAATCTCCCGTGGCCGCCTCTGAGATGGTGGCACTTCCCGTTCGGGCCATCTCGACCTGCTGAAAACTAACATCTGAATCATTTTTCAAAATCAAAGGCGCTACACCAGAAAACTTTGGAATGATCAAAAAATCTTGAAAGCCATCGGAGTTAAAATCCGCTGTGAGAGATCGAATCGCTGCTGTTAGCGTTGTATCAAGAGCAACGGCACTAAATGCGCTGCCCGTCATCTGAAAAAGCACGGGCTTTGTGCTGTCACTCACAGCCAATAGATGCCATTTGTTATTGACCGAAGACCTCTCTTTATAAGCGGCGGCACTCATCCATGAAATATTTGACGAATAGGCCTGGGTGCCTGATGAGATAAAACTTCCTGATCCCGTATTCGTTAAAATCTGAAACTGATTCGCACTTTGAGAGTAGAGAATCAGATCCTCTAAATTGCTGCTGTCAAGATTGACATTAAAGCCCAGACCAAAAAGATAGGTTCTGC
>JBMTHG010000045.1:0-11404 GCA_049436045.1 Bdellovibrionota bacterium | reverse complement strand
GGCGTTATTCCAGAAAAACAGCATTATTCCCACTAAGCAAAATTGAATCATCTTGCCAGATAGCGAGCAAATTTCTTAAATTGTTTCAGGAATTTAAGAGAGGGGAATGGGGAGTGCGAATTTTAAAATTGTATATCTTGGCCTTGGCGGGCTTTTTTCTTTGTTTTCAGTCAGACGTGTTTGCCATCAGTGATGAATCCCCCGATAAATCTTGGGCTGATTCTGAAATCATCGGGAGTTACTTTTTTTCAGACACCAGAATCACGCTCGATTTTGTAAAAAATCTTGAAGATGAAGATATTGAAATCATCGTTAAAGATCCCGGCAATCCTCACGAAACAATTTTTAAGGGCAAACTCAAGCATATTGCTGTAAATAGCAACTCCTCATTGTTTGGCCGACCGCCTCAACAAAAAGCGGCTTCGGGGCGTCGAAAAAAGGCTCCTAACATCCATGACATCGAGCCTGTGATGTTTGAAGAGATTAAGATTTCGCCGCATCAATCTCGGCATTTCACCTATGCGGTGACCGAAGATAATCAGTTGCTGATTATCACTAGAAGAGGCGTTTTGATCACTCATCCGCGATTTCCCGCTGACTTTGAATTAGTGCGCTTTATTCCTTTAGAAAAAGATGCAGACCGCACTTTTTTAGTGGGTTTTAGCTCCGACAAACTGACGGGCACTTTTTTCTTGGAACGAGAAAGTGAAACCTTAATCAGCGTTTCTTCAACTCTGCTTCGAGAAGATCATATGAATGAGTCAGTTTTAGATTTAGAGCGGATGATACTTTTTGTGCCATATGGACGTGATCTTGATCTCTTGAAGCTAGATTTCGAGGCAATCTTTGAACCGAAGTCCGCCAAATCTGTGATTGGCCAAGGCGGAGGTCGAATCGATGCCATGTCTTATCTTCTCGATCTGCTGCCCGATCTTCGAGAGAGTGTGGATGAAGAAAAAAAGTTGATTCTCTCAGAGCAAGATCAGGCGATCGTCGACAAAATGATTGAAGCTTTTAGACGAAAAGATTCCAAGTCGTTGGTCTTGCTTGGGCAAAGTGGCACCGGAAAGACAACTTTAATTAAAGGCCTGATCGAAAAGCTGCCAGAGACTTGGGAAATTCTAGAAGTTCCTCGCGAAGTTTTTGAGCAGGGAGCGTCTCTTGTGGGTGAGATTGATAAGCGAGTTAACGCCTTAGTTCAGGCTTCTTTAGCGCATCCAGTAATTCTTATTTTTGATGAGTTTCATAGTTTGAAAGGTTTAGGAACTCATTCTCATAGCTCCGTCGACCTGATGCAGATGCTAAAAAAACATATTGCCTCAGGAGACTTGATGATCGTGGCCACCGACACACCGGAGGAATATCAGCGAGCCTTTGGTTCTGACCCAGGGCTTCGCAGGCGCTTCACCGAAATTCGAGTCGAAGAGCCAAGAGGAGAAGAGCTTTTTCAAAAACTTAATTCATGGAGTCAAGCCAAACTAGGCTATGTCATTGAGCCAAGTCTCATGAAGCGTATCATGAGTGTTTCTGCCGATTTTGATTTAGGCTCACATGAACCAGCGAGAAGCGTTCGTTTGATGGAGCAACTTGAAAGTGATCTGCGTCGAAGAAAGAAAAAAGAGATTAAGGCCGAAGACATTGATAAGGCGGCTTGGAATCTCTATGGTGTCGGCCCACAAAATCCCGCTGATTTTGTGAAGAAAAACGAAGAAGCAAGAGCAGAGCTTTTAAAAGTAGTTGTGGATCAGCCTGATCTTGTGAACTCCATGCTCGATTTGTGGCGTGAGGTAAATCTCGGTGTTGGCCACAAAAAACATCGTTCGTTGCTTGTGGTCGGGCCCACGGGAGCAGGAAAGACTTATGCTGGTCAAAATTTTGCCAAATATGTTCTTCAAGACCCCGAACGATTTTTAGAAATTGATGCGACAAAATTTAGAAATGGAAATTTTGATTCTTTGATTGGGACGGCTCGATATCACTCAGAGGCTCCGCAAGGTATTTTGCCTGAATTTCTTCGGGGGCGTGGAAAGGGTCGAAATGTTATTTTGATCAATGAGATTGAAAAAGCGCACCCGGATCTCATTAAAATTTTGATGGAGATGCTCGATACTGGAAAGCTTCAAGGCGGTGACGGGCAGACTTATTATCTTGGGCGATCATTGGTTGTTTTTACTTCTAACCGAGGCGCTGACGAAGTTTTTCCTCCATCGAATGGACAATCTTTAAGACATGATGAGCTACTTAAGCGATTGGCTTCTTTTACAGATAAGCGTGTGAGGGAATTATTTTTAAAAGCCTCAGCAGATAATTTGTATGACACGCACAATGTTTGGAGTCCGGCAGAACTTCAGCGAATCGATCGAGCCGTGGCGGTCTTGCCGCCCTCTTTTGAAGGCGCCGTTTCAATTGTCAAAACCTATGCCAAACATATGACGGAGCAAATGAATGAGAAATATTTTTATAGCTTAGAAATAGACGACTTGATCGCTGAAGAGATTGTGAGAGTTTTTTATAGTCCTGAAGACGGTGTCAGATTTGTTTTGCAAAAGACTGGCGATCTTTTGAATCGACTCCATCAAGAAGCTCTTTTGAGCATCGACCCCAAAGAGGGTTATAAAATGACGGCAGAGTGGAGTCATCGAGATGAGGCTGGGCAGGCATTCATCAAAGTGAAAAATAAAAAACCAAAAAGAGAGATCGTCATTGAGGGATTGCTTGCAGCGAACGAGCCAAGCAATCCTCTTTTAGATTCTGCAGCGATGGCGAGACTTCAAGGCCTAGAGGCAGAGTTAAATAAATTTGTCTTTGGTCAAGACGAGGCGATTCAAATTGTGTCACGAGCCGTTCGCACCCGAGCACTAAATGCAAAAATGAATGTGCCTGGTCATGCGCTTTTATTGGGATCAACGGGCATCGGAAAGACAGAGATGGGAAGAGCCCTTGCTCAGGTGCTTTATGGTTCAAAACAGCGGATTCGTCAGTTTGGTTTAGGTCAGGTGAAAAGTGAGCATGATTGGGCAAATATTTTTGGAGCAGCTCGAGGAGTTGTGGGCTCTGAAAAAATGTCGCCTTTTGAAAAAGCTTTGCATGAGTTTCCAGAGGGAATGGTGATTATTCTCGATGAGATTGGAAACATGGGGGCTGATCCGACGATGCCGTCGAGCGCCACACCTCGTTCTGAATTATTAAAACGCCTCTATGATATGTTTGAAGAAGGTGTGTGGACGAGCCCCTTGGGCAAAACTTATGATCTCAGAAAACATTTTATTTTGATGACTTCAAATGAGGGCCAAGAGTTTTTTGAAAATCTTCCCAATGATGACTTGAGGCGTGCGGAGTGGGAGCGCGTCAACGAGCGAGATTTCTTGCAAGATTTGCTTCGTGAGCATGGCTGGCCTGAACCCTTGCTCGGGCGCATTGGAAATAACATCGCACTCATGAAGCCGCTTCTAAGAGACGAACAAATGAAAGTCGCCCAAAAAGAACTTGAGCGCGTTTTTGAGCAGCTCAAATCTGCTTATGATTTTGAAAACTTAAGAGTGGCGGAGGGTTTTTATGAGCGACTTTCAGAGAGTTTTTTCTCTCATTCTCGGGGTGGGCGAAGCTTAAGAGAGGTTGCCGAAAATGCTGTCGTAGATCTTGTGGGGCAGGTGTTGATTGAAAACTCTTTTCAACGTGAAAAGCTTTCTGATGCAGAAATGATTTTGAACGTGTCTGACTCTTATGCTGGGCGATTTATGAGAAGTTCTAAAGATCGCAGCAAGCGCGAGGTTATTTTAAGCATTAAACTTATTTTTAAAGATAAGACTGAAAGTAATTATCAAATTAATATTGCCAGAGAGGCAAAACCAAAAAATCTAGCTGATTTAAAGTCGAGTCTCATCACGGCTTATCACGAAGCGGGTCATGCTGTCGCAAATCAGCCGGAGTTCACAGGCGATCGCGTGGGCTTTATCACCATTCGGGGCGAGGGGCATTATGGAGGCTATGTTCGCTATGAATCGGAAGATCATATCGGCACGATTGATCGACAAAGCGTGATTGCTCGAATTGCGCGAATTTTAGCGGGTCAAATTGCACAGGAGCTTGCCGGCTTTCCAAAAGATTCAGGTTGGTCGTCTGATCTTCGTCAGGCAAGAGGCATCGCTGAAATAGCGGTCACTCATTGGGGGCTATCGGATGAAGCATTGAAGTTTCCTGTAGCGGATGGTGCGGTTTTGACTCAATCTCAGGCTGTTCAAAATGAGATCACTAGCCTCGTCGATGCGGGCAAGCTAGAGGCTGAACGACTGCTTCGAGAGCGATGGGTTTTGGCTCGGATGGTCGCGACAGCTCTGGTGCAGCGCGGTCATCTTGAAGCTGATGAGTTTTTGAAACTTCAAGAGCAGTCACAAGAAAAAGAGATTCAGGTTCAGCAAAAGCTAATCGGTCAAAGCGCTATTCCAAAGCGCTGGCGCTGTGCAGGCTTTTTGCAAACCTTGGCCTCTCAATAAATTCACTCAGTAAATTCGCTCAATCAAGGAGCTGAGTCATTTGAGGAAACAGATAGACGAGCATTAGCATCACAATCTGTATCAAAATGAAGGGAATGGCTCCCTGATAAATTTGAGAGCTCTTTAAATGAGCTGGGGCAACGCCTCGAAGATAAAACAAAGAGAATCCAAAAGGCGGAGTCAGAAATGAGGTCTGCAAGTTGAGGGCAATCATCACGCCTAGCCACACAGGATCCATTCCCAACTTGAGTAAAATGGGGGCCACAATTGGAATCACTACAAAAATGATTTCAAAAAAATCTAAAAAGAAGCCCAGAAAAAATATCATGGCCATCACTATCAAGAAAATAAATCCAACATCTCCTCCAAGCTGCACTAAAAAGCTTTGAACAATCTCATCTCCTTCAAGGCCGCGAAAAACAAGTGAGAAAATATTGGCACCAATGACGATGCTAAAAATCATGGCGTTAAGTTTGGTTGTCTCAAGGCTGACTTGCTTTAAAATTTTAAAATTCATTCGGCCCCGAAGGCTTGTCAGCAAAAGAGCGCCCGCACAGCCGACGCTCGCCGCTTCTGTGGGTGTGGCGGCCCCCGCAAAAATAGAACCGAGCACGCCCACAACAAGAAGAAGAGGAGGAATCAAAACTTTTAATGTTCGGCTGAGAAGTGACCAGCTCAGTCCTTCAGTTTTTTCGATGATCTCCCCAGCGAATTTTTTTCGAAACGTGACCGAATAAAAAATGACATAGCCGATGTAAAGACCCATCAAAACTAGGCCCGGAACGAGCGCGCCTCGAAAAAGATCGCCAGAAGAAATTGATTTTGGTGAAAAAATTCCCTGCTCGAGCTGAGCCTGTTGATAGGCAGAGCCTAAGACATCTCCCAAGATAATTAAAACGATGCTCGGTGGGATGATCTGGCCTAAAGTTCCCGAGGCACAAATCACGCCACTTGAAAATGAAGAGGGGTAGCCTTTTCGAAGCATGCTCGGCAATGAAATGAGCCCCATCGTCACGACAGTGGCGCCAACAATTCCAGTTGAAGCTGCCAACAATCCACCAACGACGCAAACTGAAATCGCTAGTCCTCCACGAAAGCTGCCAAAGAGTTTTGACATAACCTCCAACAACTCTTCAGCCATTTTCGATTTCTCTAATGTAATTCCCATGAAGATAAACAAAGGAATTGCAATCAGAGTTTCATTCACCATGATGCCAAAAAGACGAGGCCCAATTGCTGTCAGGTAGTTTAAATCAAAATAGCCCAGAGCTGATGCCGCCAAGGCGAAGAGGAGAGAGCTTCCACCAAGGCAAAAAGCGACGGGAAAGCCTGAAAACAAAACAAGCATAGTGAAGAAAAACAAAAGAAGCGGCAGGAGCTCAGCCATTTCTAAAATCTCTCCAGTTTCGAGAAAGAAATGAAAGAGATTGCAGGAGTAATAAGCCTGCATAAAGAAAAATAAAGCTTTTCACAAAAAACACACCATGAAGACCCCCGCTGTCTTTGGCGCCCTCAAAACTCTTCCACGAGTTAAACACAAAAGTTGAGCTTTCAAAGAGAATGAAAATGCAAAATGGAATCAGAAGAAAGAGACAGCCCAAAAAATTTGAAAGTGCTTTTTTCGAGTCTGAAAGTTTTTGATAAAAAATATCAACTCTGACATGAGAGTCTTCTTGAAGCACATAGGCGGCAGCCCCCATAAACAAAAGGGCGTTTGAATAGACCACGATATCTTGAAGCCATACCCATCCGAGCTGAAAGAAATATCGAAGAACCACAACGCTGAAGGCCACGAGCACCATCACGACATTGAGCCATGAGAGACTTTTGCCGATGAATTGAATGAGTAAATCAATTCGAGTGAAGATTTTTGATTCCATCTCTTGAATCAATGTTAATTAGAGAGGTAGCTCTCTAGCAAGTGTGTATGCCTCTTCGCTAATTTTTGTGTAACTGGCATTTTCTTTGAGAAATTTTTGATAAGAGTTGAAAATCTTCTTCGAAAGAGGGTCTTTCTGTGCAAAAGAGTTAACAATCTCAAAAGAAACTGACTGTAATTTTTTTAAGACGTCTTCACTGAACTTCTGAAGTTTGACTCCATGTTGTGTCACGAGGCTTTCAAGAGCCATGGCGTTTCTCGCCACAAATTCAGCATACATGTCTTGATTGCTCATTTGGCAGGCATATTCGACAATGTTTTGTAGGTCTTTTGGCAGTTTTTCAAAATCATTTTTATTTACAAAAGCTTCAAGCGCGGCTGTCGGCTCTTGCCATCCAGGATAATAATAATTTTTTACAATTTGATGAAATCCAAAGGCCAAATCGTTATAGGGCCCAACCCACTCAGCAGCATCAATGGTATTCGATTGAAGGGCTTGAAACAGCTCTCCCCCCGGAAGATTCACAACCGTGGCACCGAGTTGACTGAGAACTTCTCCGCCAAGTCCGGGCATTCGAATTTTTAGGCCTTTAAAATCTTCGGGGCTATTGATTGATTTTTTAAACCAGCCGCCCATTTGAACTCCGGTTTGACCCACCACAAAAGCTTTGAGTCCAAAGTTGGAATAGAGCTCGTCCCAAAGTTCTTGGCCACCGCCGTAATAAATCCAAGCATTCATCTCAGCGGCGTTCATGCCGAAAGGAACGGCGCCAAAAAACTGAGAGGCCTCGTGCTTGCCCTTCCAATAGTAGGCTGCGCCGTGACCCATTTGGGCTGTGCCCTGTTGAACGGCATCAAAGACTCCAAGCGCCGGCACCAACTCGCCGGCTCCGTAAACTTTAATTTTCAATCGACCGGATGACATTTTTTCAATTCGCTCAGCGAGGCGATTCGCGCCTGTTCCAAGCACCGGAAAGTTTTTTGGCCAAGTTGTTACCATCTTCCATTCAAACTTTAGGTTCGAGAGCGATTCGCCGGAGGAGACTGATGATTTTTGTTGGCAAGAGCTTAAAAGCCCCGCTCCTAAACCTAAACCGATAGACTGAATAAATCGACGCCGTTGAGAATTCATACCTCCTGTTTAGGCAAGCTGGGTGAGTAGATCAAGCAGTGTTCACCGGCTCGCACATCAAGACAAGTTTTTGAACTGATGGTAGACTTTGCCTAAATGTGGCTGTTAGCTCTTAGTCTTATGATGAGTGTGAGTTCTTCTGAACAAAGTAGTTTAGAAACCGCGGTTTTTGGAGGCGGCTGTTTTTGGTGCATGGTGAAGCCCTTTCACAAGTATGAAGGCGTAAAAAAAGTGGTGTCGGGTTATATTGGGGGCTCCAAAGAGCAGGCGAATTATGCTGCCGTCTCTACGGGAACCACCGGCCATGTTGAGGCCGTCGAGATTGAATTCGATCCCAAGCAAATTCGCTATGAGGATCTGCTCGAAGTTTTCTGGCGAGCGATTGATCCCACAGACTCTGGCGGTCAATTCAACGATCGAGGGAGTCAATATCGACCTGCGATTTTTTATTTTTCAGAGGCTCAAAAGTTAAAGGCTGAAAGCTCTCGGGATCTTTTAAAAAAGAGCGGTCGATTTAAAAAAGATATTTTGGTGAGCATTGAGCCAGCGAAAGAATTTTTTGCGGCTGAAGACTACCATCAAGACTATTACAAAAAAAATTCGATTCAATATGAGGCCTATCAAGTGGGCTCAGGTCGAGCTGGCTTTATTGATAATTCTTGGGGAGCCGAGAAAAACTATCAGCTGAAAAAATCGGCAGAGGAACAGGTCGAGCAAAAAAAGTTAAGTCCAATTGAGCATCACGTGATGAAAGAGTGTGGAACAGAGCCTCCTTTTCAAAATGAATATTGGAATCATAAAGAGCCTGGAATTTACGTCGATCGAATTTCTGGAAAAGCTTTGTTTAGCTCAACTCAAAAATATGATTCTGGTTCAGGCTGGCCTTCGTTTACCGAGGCGCTTGAAATTTCTGAGCTCGATATGATTGAAGATCGTTCGCATGGAATGCAAAGAGTAGAAGTTCGCTCAAAGGCGTCAGATTCTCATCTGGGTCATGTTTTTTCAGATGGCCCAGCACCTTCGGGCTTAAGATATTGCATCAATTCGGCAGCTTTAAAATTTATTCCAGTCAACAAGCTTGAAGAAGAGGGTTATGGAAGATACCTGCCCCTCTTTAAAAAATGAAAGACGAACAGAAAAATTTTTTTCAACTGAGCCCCGCAAAAATTCTTGATGCGGTCGAAGCGGCAATGTCTCGAGAGAAACCGGGAATTCGAGCGACAGGCAGAGCAATAGCACTCAATAGTCTTGAAAATCGAGTCTATCAAATTGAGTTTGAAGATTCTTCAGAAGTGGTCGCAAAGTTTTATCGGCCAGGTCGCTGGAGTGAAGACCAAATTTTAGATGAGCATGAGTTTTTGGATCTTTTAAAAGAAAATGAAATTCCAGTGGTGAGCCCTTATTCACTGGCGAGCTCTTCGCATTATCTTGATTCTCAAAACGATACGCTCATGAAATTGAGAGATGGGATATTTTTTGCAGTTTTCCCACGAGTGAGGGGCCGTCTTCGAGATGAGTTGCAAGATTCGCAGCTCGAAACTCTTGGCCGATATCTAGCGCGAGTGCATGAGCTTGGAAGCTCTTGGCAGGCCGAGCATCGACAATCGATTGATTCTGATTTTTATTTGAAAGACCCTCTCATCGAACTCGAGCGATCTGGTTTTTTAAATACGGCCATGGGCAAACGTTATTTTCAGATGGCCGAAGATTTTTATAAAGCAGCAAGGCCACGGCTTCAAGCCGCACCAAAAGTCACGCTTCATGGCGACTGTCATTTGGGCAATGTGTTGTGGCAAGATGAGGCTGCTTTTCTCATGGACTTTGATGACATGATGTTGGCGCCTCGTGTTCAGGATTTATGGATGGTGGTTCGAGGTCGTGATGAATCGGCACTAAAGGCGAGAGAGGCTTTCATTCGAGGTTATGAGCAGATGTCGAATTTTCCATTCGAAGAGCTCGCTCTGATTGAGTGCCTACGAGGGGTACGAGTGATTTATTATTCTTCGTGGATTGCAAAGCGTTGGGCTGATCCGGCTTTTCCTTTAGCTTTTCCGAGTTTTGGTTCTGAGACTTATTGGCGATCAGAGATCGAGGCGCTGAGTGAAATCTTGGAGCTTCTTTAATTTATTTTTGCTAATCTTTTCGAGATGAAACAAGACACAAAGCTCTATCACCTCGGATTTGGTTTGAAAGATCTATCATCACCAGAAGCAACTTGGGTGCTAATCAGCGGAGATCCGGCACGAGCTGAGAAAATCTCCAAAAATTATTTAAAAAATTCACGTCAGTTGAGTTCTCATCGAGGCCTAGTATTTTTTGAGGCCGAAACCGCATCGGGTCAGAAAGTGATTTCGGCCACCTCTGGCATGGGGGCACCCTCGATGAGTATTGTGGTGAACGAGCTGTCGCAGCTCGGATTAAAAAAAATGATTCGAATTGGAACCACTGGAGCTCTTCAAGATCAAATACAGCTCGGAGATGTGGTGATTTCTCAGGCGGCACTTTGTCGGCAGGGAGCAGCGGATGATATTGCGCCCGCAGAATTTCCTGCAGCGGCTGATCCTTTTCTCACAATTCAACTCGAATCGGCGGCTAGAGATTTAAAGATTCCATTTCATGTGGGAGTGACAGCTTCAGTCGATACTTTTTATGAGGGCCAAGAGCGAGAGAGTTCAGCGCATCCTGCACTTCTTCGAAAGCATCGGGGCATGATCGAGGAATATCGATCATTGGGGATTTTGAATTTCGAGATGGAAAGTGGCGTCTTTTTCAAGATGGGTTTGGTTTATGGGTTTAAGGCCGCTTGTGTGTGTGGAGTTTTGGCTCGACGAGTTGAAAATGAAAAACCTGATTTGAAGACAGCAGAACTTGCAGAAGCAAGAGCCATTGAAGTGGCGATCAAAGCCATTGAATCGTCGAAGGCTTAAGCTAAAGTGCAAATAATAGGCTGAGATTTAGTGATGATAATCGTGTGCTCATATTGCGCACTAAAATGATTTCCGGGATTGATGAGAGTCCAGCCGTCACCCGTATCATGCGCCCAGTCACTGCCGGTTGTTAAGAAGGGCTCTACAGTGATGACCATTCCTTCTTTGAAAACTCTTTTTTCTCCGGGATCAAAATAAGAGGGGATAAAACCGGGCTCCTCATGAAGCTTTCTGCCGACCCCGTGGCTTCCTAAGTTTCGAATGATATTGTAGCCATATTTTCGAGCCACTTTTTCGACTGTTTTTCCGATTAGATTCATAGGCTCGCCGGCTCTGCAATTTTCAATTGCTTTATCTCGGGCCATTTTCGTCGCCTTGCAGAGCTTTTTGAGCTCTTGATTGATCGGCGAGAGGCAATAGGAGCCGCCAGTGTCTGCAAAATATCCGTCGAGCTCGGCAGAGACATCAATATTGATTAGGTCTCCTGCTTTAATTGAAATATGAGAGCGAGGAATCCCATGCGCTGCTTCTTGATTGATGCTAATGCATGTTGCTCCCGGAAACTTGTAAGTGACTTCGGGGGCTGAGCGAGCGCCGTGAGCCGTTAAAAAATCACGACCCAGATCGTCCAGCTCTTTCAGGCTCATTCCGGGCTCAATTTTAGAAAACATATGCTCTAGACACTGAGCGACGATCTTTCCGATTCGCTTGAGGCCCTCAACGTCTTTTTCACCCTGAATGATCACAAAAAGAAGCTTAGCTCGATTGAGTTTTTATGACTACCCCGATAAAGACATTTTAGTTGAGCTTTTCAAGGCCTGAAAGTTTCGGGTAGTTTGAGGCTCAGAAAAAGAATCTGAGAAGGAGAAAATATGCAGGCTGTTAAAAAAATCAATGGGTTTAAAATCTTCAAAAAATCTTCAGGGCGCTACGCTGTAAAAAATGCTCAAGGTCAGTGGGTGAACGCGGCTGA
>JBMTHG010000044.1:0-11541 GCA_049436045.1 Bdellovibrionota bacterium | reverse complement strand
AGCTGATTGTTTTTTCCAATCACCCCATTTTTCGAGACTGCAACAATGGCGCAAATCTTCATACAGCTATCGGCGCCTTGATTGCTGGGTGCGGGTCGTAATCGACTAATTGAAAATCGTCATAAACAAACTCAAAAATGTTTTTTCGATCTGAATTCAAAATCATCTTAGGCGATTTTCTAGTTTCTCGTGAAAGTTGTAGCTTCGCCTGCTCAACATGATTGAGATAAAGATGCGCATCTCCTATGGTATGCACAAAATGCCCTGGCTTTAATCCGCAAACTTGAGCCACCATCATTGTCAAAAGCGCATAGCTTGCGATGTTAAACGGAACCCCCAAAAAAATATCTGCACTTCGCTGATAGAGTTGACACGACAAGCTCTCATCTCCATGAACATAAAAATGAAACAAAGTGTGACACGGAGGCAGAGCCATTTGATCCACATCTGCCGGATTCCAAGCCGAAACAATATGCCTTCTGGAAAATGGATTTTTTTTGATTGATTCAATCACTTTTGAAATCTGATCAATCTTCTGAGAATTTGGGGCTTCCCAACTTCGCCACTGCTTACCATACACAGGCCCGAGCTCTCCATTGGCATCCGCCCACTCATCCCAAATGCTCACATTATTCTCTTTCAGATAGGCAATATTCGTATCACCGCGCAAAAACCAAAGAAGCTCATGAATCACTGACTTCAAATGAACCTTCTTCGTGGTGACGAGGGGAAAGCCTTCGCTGAGATCATATCGTGTTTGATATCCAAAAAGACTTAAAGTTCCCACCCCTGTTCGATCAGAACGCCTCTCACCTTTTTCTAAAACGCTTTGCAGCAACTCCAAATAAGCTCTCATAGGCCCATCTTTACCGAGTCTTTTTGCCCTCGAAAACAGATTTTTAAGGATCATAGAATTCGATTTGAAAGCGCTCTAAACCTGTTAAAATTTGAGCATTGGGGGGAAGATCATGCTCAGTTTTTTATCATTGGCAATCACATTGCTCACGTCTCCATCGAAGCTCGATCCAAAGGTTTTGAAAGAATTTGAAAAATCCAACGCCAGTCATCACGTTCTTCTTTTGTTAAAAGACGAAGCGAATCTCGATTTCATCGATGATAGGTTGCCCAAAGATGAAAAAACAAAAATCGTGTATCAGCATTTGAGCTCTTTCGCCCTTCAATCTCAAGCCGATCTGGCACAGTGGTTACAAAAAAACAAAATTGAATTCAGAGCCTTCTACATCACAAATGCCATCGTCATTTATAACCCAAAGCTTTTGCATTTGCGCGAATTGGCCAAGCGAGACGACGTTCGAAAAATCATTCTTGATCCCAAAATGAAATTGCCACCTTTACCAAAATCAGATTCGCCCTCTGAAATGAGTATTCTAAATTTTCAATCGAGCATTGAAGCCGTGGGCGCGACCCGAGTTTGGAAGGATTTTGGCATTCGAGGTGAAGGTATTGTCGTCGCCAGTCAAGATACTGGAGTCGAATGGGATCACCCCGCTCTTCTTGAAAGTTATCGAGGCTGGAAAAATGGCGAAGTCAGTCATGATCTCTCATGGCATGATGCGATTCACCGAGCTATTGGAAAGAAAAACTCGTGTGGATATCGCCTCAAAGTTCCCTGCGATGATGATGCTCATGGCACTCACACTCTGGGAACAATCCTAGGCGAGCAAGCGCCCGACTATCAAATTGGCGTGGCGCCAAAGGCCAAATGGATGGCCTGTCGAAACATGGATGAAGGCGAGGGCCGTGTGAGCACTTATCTTGAGTGTTTTGAATTTTTTCTCGCACCTTGGGCATTTGGAAAAAACTCTTTGACCGATGGGCGTCCGCAATTCGCTGCTGACATCATCAATAATTCATGGGGCTGTACACGAGATGAGGGATGCCGAGGCGCAGAATTTATTGAGGCTCTCTATGCTTTGAAAAAAGCTGGAATCTTTGTCGTCACCGCGGCTGGCAACGAAGGCCCAGATTGTCAAACTATAGGAGATCCTCCTGCGAGTATTTCATCTTTAAATCTGAGAGTGGGCGCCATGAATCATCGAAATCAAAAAATCGCTGATTTTTCAAGCCGCGGCCCCTCAGCTTTTGATCATCAAATGGGCCCCGATATTGTCGCTCCCGGCGTCGACGTTCTTTCAGCCGTTCCTGGCGGCGATTATGAAAGTTGGGATTGGAGTGGAACCTCGATGGCCTCTCCTCATGTTGCCGGAATCATCGCCCTACTCTGGTCAGCGCAACCAAGCCTTCGCGGACAAATCGAAAAAACTAGACAACTTATTTTTGAAACGGCAAAGCCCAGATCTGCGCCAAATCTATGTGGCGAGAATTCCATTCATGATATTCCGAATAACACCTATGGTTATGGTGCCATCGATGCCTATGAATTGATAAAAAGAGCGAAGACAGACGCTCCTGATAATTTTTGATAAGTGATGAGAGCTTAAGTCTTCTTTAAAATTCTCGCCTGAACAAATGACCAAACGCAAAGTAAAAAGAAAATAATTGTGAGAACAAGACTTGCGAATTGAACCTTTACGGCCAGAACTCTTTCGACTTCTTCACCCTGAATAATCTGAAGAAACTTAAGGGCTGATCTGCCAGTTCCTAAAATAATCAAAAGAGCGAAGGCTGAAGCGACATGCATCATATGCTTTCTTAACTTCTCGATATGACCGAGCAGACCAAAAAGCAAAAAAATTCCCCCAATGATGGCGGGAATCAAGGCCGTCCAACTTTGCTGCCCACCCCAAACAAAATAGGCCAATAGACCTATAATGATCATGACGACAGAATAAATGACGGTAATTTTTGGCATATGCAATATCACTTCAGCAGCTCCTTTAAAAATTAGCCCTTCACATCTAAGAGCTCGACTTCAAAAATCAAAACAGAATTAGGTGGAATGCTTGGGCGACCTCTCGGGCCGTAAGCCAAATCACTTGGAATAAAAAGTTGCCACTTTGATCCCGCCTTCATCAATTGCAAGGCCTCTGTCCACCCCTTAATCACGCCGTTCACTGGAAACTCGGCCGGCTCATTTCGATCATAAGAGCTGTCGAATTGCGTTCCATCAATAAGAGTTCCTTTGTAGTGAACTTTGACGGTATCTGTCGCTTTGGGGCTTTTGCCCTTACCTTCAGATAAAACTTTATATTGAAGCCCAGAAGCTGTTGTCTTGATTCCTTCTTTCGACTTATTCGCCTCAAGAAATTTTGCACCAGCGTCTTTGTTTGTGTTTGCCTCGGCTTGAGCTTTCTCCATCATTCGAGTGTTTGCCGCCATCATGACCTCTTGCATTTCTTCAGGTGACAAAAGACTCTCGTCTCCTGCCAAGGCTGCCTTTAGCGATTCTGCTAGAGTGTTTGAATCAACTTCTAGACCTTGTGATCTCATTTGAGCGCCGATCTGCTGGCCAAGAACATAACTAAACTTTTCTACTTCTGTTTCCATTTTCATACTTCCCTTAAATTGATTACAGGCTACAAGAAGAGTGGCCAATGATAAAATACCGATAAACTTCATAGATTAAGCTCCTTTGCCCCAAAGGCTAAGGAAGTTTCGAGAAACAGACAACTAATAATCATCGAAAGAATTCAGAATTCGCACTTAGAGAGATGGGCGAAAGTTTTGCGTCTCGGAGTTCGATTGGCGAGCGGATTTTGAGCGCAGACTCAAACCCGACTTGCCGAAAAACTCCCAAGACTCAAACTTTTGACTTTCAGTTCGCTCCCAAAAGAACAAAGTTTTATGCGCTCCCCAATAGGCCTCGGCCAAACAAAACTGGTCTCCCTCTAAAACCTTAAAAATCTGGGGATGCGGCGAAGCCAAAAGCTGATTGAAAAACTTCTCATTTCGAGAATCATGAACATTGATAGATTCTTGATACGAAGTTTTGATTCGCCCGTCTTTTGCAAACATCTCTGCAACTCGGCCCCACTCTCCAGACATGAAAGCCTCCATAAAAAGTCTCACATCCTTAGGCCAGTTGAGTGATTCAATATCTACAGACTCTTCAGACATCGAAAGACTTCTTGAAGAGAGATAAAAAGCTTTTACCTTTTTGATTCTTGAATTTGAAAACTCAAACAGAAAAGCACAATTTAAAAATCCATCATCTTTAGGAAGTCGAACCTCAACGAATGAAAATTCCGAAGCCTCTAGATAGCGAAGAACATCAATGTTCGGCTCAGTGATTGACTGAAATAACTCCGCCTTTTTTATCTCTGACAGAACTCTTTTAAACTCCCCAGAAACAATCATTTCGGGCATCGAAAACGAAAATGATTCATCGAAGAGGTCTCTCTTGCACAAATCCCCCCCAGCAAGAGAATTCAAAACACTAAAAACATGAAGTTTCTTTTGCATCATCAAAATCTCGCTTCTCGTCAAAGGCTAGCCGAATCGAATTTTATTGTTCAATCATTTGTTCAGCTATTTGTAGGCAAGCTGAAACGAACACAAGTTCCCTCATTGACACGACTTTCGATATCGATCTTACCCCCATGAGCCTCAATAACCAATCGACACAAATAAAGGCCTAAACCATAGCCCCCTGTTTTTCTTTGACGAGATGCGTCGGCCCGATAGAAGGCTTGCATGAGATAGGGCAGGTGCTCAGGGGCGATGCCTACGCCATAATCTTTTACACTAAAGACAATTTGAGCATCGACTTTTTGCAAGCTCAAATCAATCGCTTGACCCTCGCGCTGATGGCGAAAAGCATTTTCAATCAAATTCTTAATCACTAGCTTGATCCTAACGACATCGACACTCGCCACAAGCTCTTGTGAGTCCGCCTGAAAATGAATTTTTGATCGCTGCTCAGAAAAATTTTCTTTGATCACCTCGTCAACAAGAACTGTGAGGTTCTCATTTTTCCTATTCAATTGCGAATGACCTGAACTTAATTTTTCAGTTTCTAAAAGCTCTTGAGTCAGCTTTTCCATGCTCTCTAAATCTTGTCTTAAGCTTTCACGAATCTTCTCATCTTGAATAAACTCAAGAGTGACCGTGGCTCGAGTAATCGGGCTTCGAAGCTCGTGACTAATGGCCAAGAGTAGCTGACGTTTTGCCTCAAGGAGCTTTTGAACTTCTTCAGCCATATGATTGATTTCAATCGTTAGCTCCCCGAGCTCATCTTCGCCATTTTCTGGTAGCCGATAAGAGAGATCTCCTTGGCTAATTCTTTGCGCTCCCTCCTTGATCCATTGAATGGGCCGGAATAACTTTCCAACCGTTTTATAACTAATAAACAAAATCAAAGAGATCATTCCCAAAAGAAGAAATGGCAAATAGGGGTGAAATTCATAGCGCCTTGAATCGGGAATACTAAAAACAAAAGTAAACGGCCCACGCGATAAAAAATAAAACTGCGCGTGATCTTGATGCAAGAACTGCGGTCGATTGATCGCCTCTTTCACTCCTTCTGGAAATGTCAGATCAGGCTTTGATTTCCAAATCCGGTCGCCATAAATGATGGCAATTTCAATTAAAGCGGAGTCACTGATTTTTTTAGCTACATTGATGTTGGGAGGCACACCAATATCATCGACAAGATATTCAACGTATCGAGAAAGGTTGTTGCGAGTGGGCTCGAGATAGTCTGCAGATCGAGACAACTCAAGAGCGATATAAACCGCCACCAAAATCGAAAGTGTGGTGGCTACAAAAATCAGCAAGAGCCGAATAAAAAGAAGTCTTCTAATTTTCTGCAGCACGCTTTTCTTCACGCTTTCCGATAAAGGCGTAGCCTGTTCCCCAAACTGTCTTTATAAACACTGGGTTCTTTGAAACATCATGAAGTTTATGTCGCAAGCGACTTATCATGATATCAATAGATCGACTGAAAAAATTGGAGTCGATACCTCTCAAAAAATTTTGAATCTCATCTCGAGAAAAATTCTTCCCTGGGTTTGAACACAAAAGCTGAAGAAGTTGAAACTCCATACTCGTTAAATCAAGAGTCTCCCCATTCAAACTGGCGACTCGGCGATCAATATCCACCTCTAGAGCTCCAAATCGTAAAATTCCTTTGTCGTTCGGAGCTTGGTGCGAGCGTTCGTGTAATCGACGAATTCTTGCGACCAACTCTCTTGGCTCAAATGGTTTTGCCACATAATCATCGGCACCAATCTCTAGACCAACCACTCGATCAGTGAGTTCGCCTCGAGCGGTGAGCATAATCACGGGAATATCACTTGTTTTGCGAATGATTCGACAAACCTCAAATCCATCTTTTTCGGGCAGCATGACATCCAAAAGAACGATATCAAACGAATCTTTCTCTAAGAGCTTAAGCCCATCATCTGGCGTGAGTGCTGAAGTCAGGCGAATATCAAACGAAGATAAATAATTCTTCAAAAGATCGGCCAACTTTTCATCGTCATCAATAAGCAAAATTTTGATCATAAGTTTCTTTCTGACTTTTAAAATAAGGCCTACTTTCTCCAAAAACAAGCCCCAGAGAGATGTTACAAATTGTTACATCTTTTTACTCTTTAGAAAGGATTAAAGCGCTCAATTTCGTTAGTTTGAGCCTGTAAGTAAGTTCTTAGCTGTAAGGCAAGACTCCTTGGTCGACAGGGCCTACTCCTCACCGTTCCTCCCAAACCCAGCCCAAAACAAAGGGGGTGGGCCCTGCTCTCCCTTAATATGCGTAAAATGCAACAAGTTCGAATGATAGAAGCTTTCTATTCACCTAAAACCCAGATTGAGCTATTCGATTCAAAGTGTTTTTGGGTCTTCTTCTCATCAGTTTAGGCATTCAATGCCTCGACCAAAATTCTCGCGATCCAGCTCTTCAGTATGAGCCTTCAGGCGTTTTATCATTTGTCGAAAAACTAAAATCCCTTCCCCCAAATCCGATAAACTCTGAAAGAGATACGAGTGTTATCGAAAATTTTTTTGACTCGAATCAAATTTATCGAGGCAACATTATTCGAAAATTAGATTCTAATAATAAGTGGCAAATTGAAGCGATTTCTGTGGAGTTTAAATACATGCGAGTGACGTCAGCGAATTTGGTGTCAGAAAGTCTGCGATGCGGAAACTGTCAATACGCAAGAGATTGGGGAGAGGCTTATTTTTATTGGTCACGCCAGCGCGGCCAGGTTTTTGAAGCTTACTTTCATCCCGAAACAGAGATGGTTTTTTCGGATTGTAGAATCAAAAAGCCAGCTGAGTTTTCGCACTCGATAAAAAATGAAGCCCTGCTTTCTTCAAGCTTTGCCGACAAGACACAAGCTCAAATTCTAACAACACAAATCTCGCAAAAGAAAATCGAGCCTAAGCTAGATTCGCCTGCGGAATCTAACTGCATTAAATATCAAAGAGATGAGAGTGGAAATTTTGTTGTCTCAAAAAGATGTCAGCCGACAGACAAAGCTGAAGATTTTTGGTCAGATCTCAGCGTCGAAGAAAATTTTCGTTAATGAGTTTACTGAAACTCGCCCGACCAGTTTTTTAAGGGCTCTAACTTCCATTTGAATTGATTGAGTTTCAATGACTCCACCGCAAGATATCGAGCGTTGTGCTCAGGCAACTGCTTTTCAGCTAACGTGAATTTCGACGTCTTCGGCTGAAAGACGGGGTTAAAGCCAAATCCCTCTCCCCTCGCTGTCACAATCTGGCCATCGACTCGCCCCTCAAAAACATAAATCCAATTTTCTCGATGAATTCCTAAGAGACACACAAAAACAGCCTCATGACCCACCCAGTCTTTTAGATCATTTAACTTCCATCGAACTTCGGCTCCAATCTTTGCCCCCTCAACTTCGAGAGACGTATCATCCACAATCGTGTCTAAAAACTGAGAGGCTTTGAACCGAAGAATCGTAAGAGCATCGGCTTTTGGTTCTGCCAAATCTTTTTCAATCAGCTCGATATCTGGTCCTAAAAATTTTTTAAACTCTAAGATTTTTCCTGGATTGCTGGTGTTTACTTTCCACATAAAAACTTCCTGTGTTTCAACTAGACGAAAAAATCAGAGCTGTCATTATTTCAGGGTTCGCATGAGATTAAAGTTTTCACAGCCTTCTCAAAAATCCGACAGACCGAGCCTCATACTTCTTCATGGCGGCCCCGCTCTTCCATATTACACCGAAAGTCTCGCTCAAGAATTGTCGGTTCAATATCCCGTTATTGATGTGTGCTTCAGAAGTCGAGTGCATACCCAAAGCTCTCCGCCTTATGATTTAGAAACTCATCGAGCCGATTTGTTTTCATTAGTGAAAAAAGAAATCGAAGAGAAAGAAAAGAAATGTATTTTGATTGGGCATTCTTTCGGCGGGCTTATGGCAGCGAGCTTTGTGAGTCACTATCCACAGCTACCCATTGAATCTTTATTTGTGATTTGCCCTGCTCCAATCGACACCGAATCTCGAGAGCTCTTCTTGAAAAATGTTGTGGCCAAGTGGTCAAAACAAAATCTCAGTCGTCGAAATGAAATCTTAAGAGAGATTCGAGAGCCCTTAGCACCGCACCTAAAACTATGGAACGAATATTGGCAACTTCTTGCTCCCACATACTTTTTTGATCAGCATCTAAGCCAGAATGTCGACTGGGCTGATTGGGATTATGAAGCTTTCAATGACTGCCTAAAAAGTTCGGCCAAGGAGTTTCAAGAGCAAACTTTCATCTTACCCAAGCATGAATTTAAAAAGCCTGTGATCGTCATTGGTGCCAAAGAAGACCCCTGCCCAATTGATTCTAATTTTCATTGGATTCAATCTCAGTTTTCTCAAGCTGAACTTTTTAAGTTGGATCGCTGTGGTCATTTTCCGTGGTTAGAAAATTCAGAGACTGGAAAAAGATTTCTTAGTCTTTTATCCGATCTTCTCGAGCAAAA
Organism: Bdellovibrionota bacterium; assembly: GCA_049436045.1. Classification (GTDB taxonomy): domain Bacteria; phylum Bdellovibrionota; class UBA2394; order UBA2394; family UBA2394; genus JBMTHG01. The sequence continues at coordinate 2,678 of JBMTHG010000044.1, read as the reverse complement.
AAACCCCTAGCCCACACAAAAGTCCCGCGACGAACAAAAAGATAAGCGGCAGCTTCATATTTGAAACTTAATCAAAACTCTTCACTCGGCCTAGCATTTTTTGCTGTTGGCTTAAATTGCAAAAGAAGTCACGATAAGGAAAGTCAGGATACAAAAATGAAACTCTCTGATCTCTCGATTCGACGCCCTGTTTTCGCTTGGGTCTTAATGTTCTCTCTCATTTTCTTTGGTGCTCTCGCTTTTAAAAAGTTAGGCATCAACTTGAATCCTGATGTTGAATACCCAACGATTAGTATTCGTTATGACTATCCGGGAGCCAGCCCCTCTGTGGTTGACAAAGATGTGATTGAACCCGTCGAAAGCAGTCTAGTCTCGATGGAAGGCATAAAAAATATGACTTCAGAAGCTGAGCGAGGCGGCGGAAGAATTCGACTCGAGTTTGATCTCAATCGTGATATCGATTTCGCTCTGCAAGAGGTAAACAGCTTGCTCACCCGGGCTCAAAGAAATTTGCCCAATGAAGTTGAACCCCCTACGGTAAGCAAAGCCAATGCGGATGATGACCCCATCTTAAGACTTGTTCTCACGTCCAAAGATTTAAGCTTTCGAGACTTGATGATTCTTTTTCGAGATCGAATTCAAGATCAAATTTCAACCGTTGAAGGCGTGGCTGAAGTTGATGCCTATGGTTATCACGAACCCCTTCTTCGCGTTGACCTCAAGGCAAACAAACTGAAGCAATTTCAACTCACGCCATCAGATATCGTGGCCAGCCTTCAGCGAGAACACTCTGAACTTCCTGCAGGACGCTTTGAATTTGGCGATCAAGAGCGCTTGCTAAGAGTCATGGGTGAAGCCGAAACACCAGAAGACTTTAAGGAATTGCCCATCAGTCGTCGCGGAGGCTCACCGAACTATCAGAATTTAACTCTCGATCAAGTCGCTCGAATCTATGACGGCACAGAAAACATCAGACGATTCTCCAGACAAAATCTCGTGCCCAGCCTTGGCATGGCCGTCAGAAAACAACGCGGCGTGAATGCCGTGGCCACCGCCGATCGCGTAAAAACCAAGATTGAAGATATCAATCGCTATCTTCCAAACGGAACCGAACTCAAAGTGAATTTTGATTCCACTCGTTTTGTTCGAGATAGCATCTCAGAACTGATCTTCACTTTGATTCTTTCAGCAATTCTCACCTCTATCGTCTGTTGGATTTTTGTGGGCTCATTTTCAGCGGCCTCTAATCTTTTGCTTGCGATTCCCACAGCCATTATCGGAACTTTTATTTTTCTCTATCTGCTTGGATTCACTCTCAACACATTTTCGATTTTAGGATTGGCCCTAGCGATCGGGGTCGTGGTGGATGATGCGATTGTGATGCTTGAAAACATCACTCGGTATATGCAGCTCGGCTACACGAGACTTGAGGCTGCCGTTTTGGGAGCTCGTGAGATTACTTTCGCCGTCATTGCCACATCTGTCGCTCTCATTTCAATTTTTGTTCCGATTTCTTTTTTGCAGGGTTTAGAGGGCCGCTTCTTTTTTGAATTTGCCCTCACGATTTCAATCGCCGTGGCCCTCTCATCTCTTGAAGCTCTAACACTTGCCCCCATGCGCTGCTCTCAATTTTTGAAGATTGAGCCAAGAACCTCTCGCTTTGGAAAAGCCTTTGAAAGCTGGATTGATAAGCTAAGAAATGCTTTCATAAAAAGCCTATCGCGAGTTCTTTTGTTTCCAAAAACTTTTACGCTAGGCGCACTCGGTATTTTTGTTTTATCACTTGGAATTTTTAAATGGATGCCCACTGAGCTTGAACCCCCTCAAGATCGAGGAGCGATGTTTATCATTTTTATTGCCCCTGAAGGAAGCTCACTTCAATACACGGATCAAAAAATTCAAGCCTTTGAGAAAATTGTTCTCGAGCATCCCGATGTGAAAAGTTTTGTAACTTCTATTGGAGGTTTTGGCTCTGGCGGGGAGGGAAACAGAGGGAATGGCGTTATTGTTTTAAACGATCCAAGTGAACGCAGTAAAACTCAGTTCGAAATCGCCTCGGAACTTCGAAAGCGAACTCGTGAAGTATCAGGAATTCGAATCATCGTTCGAGATCGTTTTGGAAGCCCACTCGCTGGCCGAAGAGGAAGCCCGATTGAATTCACAATCAGCGGTCCTGACCCTGAAGTTCAACGAAAAGCCTTCTTTGATCTAAAAGAGCGCCTGGATAAAGATGAGATGATTTTAGACACTCGATCGAATGACGTGGATCTTTTGCCCGAGATTCATTTTCTACCTGACCGAAAGAAAGCTGCCGATCGCGGAGTTGAAATCGCTTCCATTGCAGAGGCTATCAATTTGGCTGTGGGTGGAGTGACAGCGACTCAATATACAAACGAGGGCCGACGCTTTGATGTTTTTGTTCAGCTCGAAGAACAAGGCCGTCGTCAAAAATCAGACCTAAAAGACCTTTTGATTCGAAATAATCGTGGTGAACTTTTGCCACTGCTTGAAGTGGTTGAAATTAAAGAAAGCTTTGGCCCGCAAAAAATTTATCGGGAAGATCGAGTAAAGGGAATTCGCGTCGATGCCTCGATCGCAGAAGGCGGAAAACTCGGCGATCAAGTCAAAAAAATCGAAGCTTGGGCGGATGAAATTTTACCAAATGACTATTTTATAAA
>JBMTHG010000043.1:0-11829 GCA_049436045.1 Bdellovibrionota bacterium | reverse complement strand
AATAATGAAGTGATCGATGAGGGTTTTTTAAGTCGAGACTCTTCAGGCAAGCTTCGATTCATGGGGGGCGATGTTTCTGACGAAAACATCTTCTTTAATTCTAACATTCATCAGATCGAAGAAATCTCAGGTGAAAACTGGCCAATGTTTTTTCAAAGCCGCATCGGGCAGACAATTCATATTGTTTCAAAGACTTCAGGAAAGCATTACAAGATTAAAATTGAAGGAATCAATTTAGATCGATATCGCTACCGCTTTGATGGAAGCACCGAAACACTTCAAATCATCGGAAGGCTTGAGGGTAGCACAGAAACAACTCGTCTTAATTTTATTCCGAGTCGACATGAAATTGTGCCCGAGACAAATTCAATCAAAACTCAATCTAGATGATCTTCGCTTTCACTCGCTAACATTTGACACCAATTTACTCGATTCTTTTTTCCACCCTGATAACTCACGGCTAAACGACTTTTTAACAAAAGCTCAGAGAGAGATTTTTGATCGACCACGACATCGGCTAAAACTCGAAAATATTTATCTCGATCGATATTGATGAGATCAATGCGCTTGGCATTTTTTAAAATCTCAGTGACTAAGTTTTTCGCCTTGATCGAGGCTTTTCTTTCACAGAAATTCGTTGTTTTTAACTCGGCTGCATCAACACCTCTTAACCGAACAGAAATTTTAGAACCAAACAACGGATGAACATCTGGAATATTAAAAGTGATGGTGTCGGCGTCATAGTTTTTGACAAACTCAACACATTCAAAGCGTTTCTCTTGATGCTGACAGGCTTGGTGCTCGCTTTTTTGAGCGGCGACCAAGATCGACAAGCTGAATAACAAAGCTAAACTCATCTCTCACCCCCAAGACTAGTGTCTCATAGGCCGATTCACTATGAAAAGATTTCAGAGTCATGCCAAAAGACCCAATAAAAACAGCGAGATACAAGGGCACAAGATTTGCAACTCATAGGGGTGGGAGAGAATATGAACAACTTCAATCGATTTCACTTAGTGTTTTTGTTGGCAGTAATTTTTACCTCTCAAGCTTGCAGTCAGCTCAATGACAGCAATGAAATTCTTATTGGAAACAAAGGCACACCAGGCAATGAGATCATTGAACCCGAGCCAGATCCCATAACACAGCCACGCATCCCAGTGATTCCTGGGCCCATTGAGATGGGCGAAGTTGGGCTTATTCCCGCGCTCAGTGACACAGAAATCACCGTGATGTTTCAAAGAGAATATGCCAATCCGATTGTGATTGCTAATTCACCTAGTTATTTTGGAGCTGACACTGCCTTAGTGCGAATCACGAATGTCTATTCAGATCGAATGACAATTCGGCTGGTTGAAGCACCCGATCGCGACGGCGTGCACACTTTTGAAAATCTTTCTTATCTTGTGATCGAGGAAGGAAGCTGGATGACCTATCCAGGAAATCACCGAATCGAAGCGGGCAGAGTGAACTCCGATGCCAACTATCTTGGGACGCTTGGGGAAGTTGAAGCCAACTTCAATGACCGCTGGGAAGCGATTAGCTTTGCAAACGACTTTGGTGAAACTCCCGCCGTTTGGGCGCAGGTTCAGTCGGCTTCAAATCAAATCTCTGAGGCTGAATGTTTAGCCAATCGAATGGAGTGTTCGAAAATCTATTATCTACAAAATCGCCAAAGAAATGAAAGCTCAATGGGCTTTGAAGTTGCCATGCAGCAAGAAAGAACTGAAGCCAACCCGCATCCCACCGAGAGCATCGGCTGGATTGCGATGAATATAGCGATGGGTGAGTGGTCGGGTCTTTCATTTGAGACCAGAGTGACCGAGCCCCTCGTCGATCATATGTTTCGACAAATTTCATTTTTAATGAGTTTTATTGCGCCACCTCGATTGATCACGGGCATGCAAGGTTTGGCGGGTGGAAACCCAGCTCATTTACGACAACGAAATCTCACAACAAGCTCGTTTGAGCTCATGGTTGAAGAAGATCAGGGTGATCTTGATCCGAGTGACCCCAACACCTTTCTTCATGCAATGGAATCTATTTCTTATTTTGCCATCGGAGGGACGGGAATTTTAACCGCCACTCCGATTGACTAAATGATTCTCATGACGAAAAACTAATCTCAAGACCAAAACAAAAGAAGAGCGATGCTGAAACAAAAACCAAGCCCAGTAAGCATGTGAATTTTTGCCGCTTCGATGCGAAGATTTTCCATCTGAGGTGAGTAGGGGCCTGATGCTTTCATGGCGCGTCGCGCTAGTGGCACAAAGGCTACAACTAAAATCAAAGGTAAAACCCACAAAGCTTTTGGCCAAAGTCCAAAACTGATTGCGATGACGGCGACAGCAAACATTAAAAAATAAATCACGAACAAAAACTTTCGCGCTTTTGAAAAGCCCATGAGAGAAGCGATGGTCTTCGCTCCTCGCTTTTGATCGATGGGAATATCTTCAAGATTATTGACATGCAAAAGCCCCACCGCCCCCAAGCCAAAAAAGACCCCAATGAATAGGCTCGAAAGACTAAAACTTGCGCGAGCAGCAAGTTCAACCCCAACTGTCAAAACAGGGCCAAACGTAAAAAACACAACGAGATCTCCAAGCGCTCGATATTTAAATCCAAATGGCCGATTCGAATAACCGACCACGGCCAAAACAGCGGTGGCCACAATCACAGCCAAAACAAGCCATTGCCCCCAAAGTGCCGCGACGCCACAACTCACTCCTAAAAATAAAAAGATCGTGGCGATGCTAAAAATATATTTTGCACTAAACCAAGATTTTAAAATTGCACCACTTCCGCCCCTTTCTCCGGGAGCATCAATCAATCGAAGATAATCAAAAACATCGTTATAAAGATTCACGGCGAAATGCAAAAAACCTAAACCCAGAATGGCCAGAAAAGCCTTATACCAAGTGATGCTCTGGCCGAAGTAAAGGCTCATCAAAAGCACAGCCACCGCCGGCAAAAGTGAGGCCGGCAAACTATAGAGCCGAAGCGAGATCAAAAACCGTTTTAACGACTCTCTCAAACTTGAGGACTCTGGTTCTTCGAGCTTGAAGCTTAGTTCAGAGATTCCATCTGCGGCCTCATAGACCTCAAGAAGCACAGCTTTTTGGCTGTTCCACTTTCCCGTCCACAACACTTGTTTTAAATGGGGATCATTTTCATTGAGTTTTAAAAGTGCTGAGTTCATGAACGCATCCTCGATTCTAGTTTTGTGATTAAAAATTCGATCGAAGCCACTGACTCCTGATTTTTAAAATCACGAGTCTTTTTCAATTCTTCTAAGATTCTTAAACAATTCTGCTTTCGATCTTCTATTCTTAAAATTAAATTCTCTCTCGCAAGCTTCATTTGCTCTTTTGGAAAATCAAAATTTTGATTTAACTGAGATTCCCAAAAGCTTTGAATCTTTTTCTTTGACTCAGGAAAATTTTCAACGAGTTCCAAAGTGAAAAAATTGATCAAGCCTTCTTGCAAATCATTCCAGGCCGGCTTGCCCTCGGTTCCCATCGGATCAAGATAATCATCAATCATCTGAAAAAATATTCCGAATTGAGAGCTCCACTCTCGACAAAGAAGAATAGTTTGCTCGGAACACTGAGTAAGGCGAGCCCCAATCAGAACGCACCACGTGATGAGGCTTGAAGTTTTTAACTCGGCAATTTGTAAAAGCTGATGTCGCTTTCTTTGAATCTGAAAGCGTGATTCAAGCTGCAGCCACTCACCACGAGAAAGCTGATCTAAAGTCTCTGCCAGATCTTTAAGAACACTGGGCTCGTTGACCTCCGCCATTTCTTTCATCACCCGTGCGAGCAGAGCATCACCTGCCAAGACCGCATGAGTATTTGATAACTTTTCATTGAGACTTGGTTTCGCCCGTCTCATTTTGGCTTGATCGATCACATCATCGTGCAAAAGTGTGGCCGCATGAGTGAGCTCCGTAAGACGAGCTAAAGAAAGAGCTTTTGCAGAATCGACTCCAAAAGCTTCTGCAAAAATCATCGTAAGAAGAGGGCGAAGTCTCTTGCCGCCTGCACTCACCAAATCATTGATTCGCTCGTCTAGCTCAGGAACTCTTTGATCAAAGCCGAGAGATAAATCCATATCTTCGACGAGAGGGTAGATTCTAAGAAGCTGGCTTTGATCGCGCATCGATGACTTTTACTTCCTTAACTGCTCTCACGCATCAAGTTTAAATAATCTTGAACAATCGTGATTTATAGGGCTAAAATAAGTTTAATGAAGTTTAAACACAATCAAAATTTAGATAAGCATTCAGACCAAACAACAAATGACGCAAGCGAAACCTGGCTAAGGGAGCTTTTTGAAAGCATTGATCGAATGGATGCAAAAGCTTATGCAGAATTCTTTGCCGATGACGCAAGCTTTCAGATGGCGAATCAGCCTCCGGCCGTCGGCAGAGAAGCCATTTCAAATTTAGCTCAATTTGTTTTTGATCAAGTCTTAGAACTGAAACACGAGCTTAAAAAATCTTGGGTTTTGGAAAATGAGAATTTAGTTGAAGGGCGTGTCTTTTATCACACCAAAGATGCTCGTCGCCTGGAATTTCCTTTTTTCTCTGTTTTTGAATTAGCTTCTGAGACGAATGCGAGATTGATTCGCGCCTATCGGGCCTATATTGATGCTCACGAGCTATTTTTGAAAAATTAAAGACTCTGCTCTCAACCGAATTTTTTGCTAGAATATGAAAAACGGGTGAGGGGCGAGCTATGTCAGATGAGAAGAGAAGTCGTGATGAGATTTTAGCTGATCTTGAGCGCGTCAATCAAAAATCAAATCGTGCCCACGAAAACCGATCTCCAAAAGCGGGCGATAAAAAAACTAATCGAAAATATGAAGACTTAGACTGGCAGCATTTAGATCAGTTTGAATTCACTCCTGCAAGCTTTGGACGACGAGCTGTTGCTTTTTTTGTCGATTCTATCATCGTGGCCTTTCTTGTTTGGATTTTCGTGCAGCCTGTTTTATTGATTTTGGGGGTTCCCTTTCTTAGCTTGTTCTTTAGTATTGGCATGGGCTCGCTTGGTCTTGTGCTGATGATTTTTATCTTGCTTGGCTTTGTTCTCGTTTTTGGAATCTATTTGTTTTTTACGGATCGAGTGTTTGAGGGCACCGCCGGCAAAGCCCTGATGGGCATTCGAGTTATCGACACTTCGACTTCAGAGCCCGCGGGTTTTTGGCAGTATCTGTTTCGTGAAACTTTAGGAAAAATTCTCTCGGGCCTTTTGTTGGCTGGTGGATATTTGCTTGCTCTTTTTCATTCTGAAAAAAAAGCACTGCACGATGTTTTATTTTTCACTCAAGTCGTAGAGACGAAAGAAGAGTTGAGCATCAAGCGATGGGCCATAGGCCTCGGATTGATCGCTCTTTTTTTTGGCTATGAGGTTTACGACCACAAAGCCGAGATGAGACTGGCCGAGAAAATAAAAGTGGAAGGTCTTTCAGCTTGGGATCTTCAAAGAAAAGTTTCTGATTCTAGCGGCAAAGCTATTGTCTTAAGTTTTTGGAGCCCGAGTTGCGGGCCTTGCCGAAAACAATTTGATCACTTTTTAAAGTTAAAGAAAAAATATGAACCTCAAGGTCTTGAAATGATTCATATCGCTGTTGAGGATGAAAGTTCGGAGTTTGAGATCAAACGAGCCTTAGGCCAGCATGGAGTTGATTTTTTATCTTATTTTCGAAACGACGATGTGGAGGTTTTTTTAAACAGCATTGATCCTAACTGGTCGGGCGCGATTCCCTTTACGGTTGTTTATAATGCCAACCGAGAAAGTCTCTATTCGAACTCTGGCTTTCTTTCAGAGGCGAAGTTAGAAAGCCTCATCCAAAAAGCTCTTGGAATCTAAAGGTCTAAGCCTGGTCTTTTCGAACCTCTAAGACTTCAGGAGAATTGTTTCTCGGCGAATTTACCAAGCTTGAGATCTCAAATGCTCTGAGATTATCTGGCGAACTTGTTTTAAGAATCTCCTCTAAATCTTTTGGATTTTGAATTTCTGGATCTAACCACTTTTCTTCATCTTCTTTTTTTAAAATGAGTGGCATTCTATGATGAATCTCTTTCATAGAATCATCTGCGGGAAGCGTGACGATTGAGTAAGAATCAACGACCTCGCCGTCAGTTGGGCTCACCCAATGCTCCCAAATGGCGGCGAGACTCATCACTGGCTCATTCTCGAGATGAATAGCGTAGGGGGTTTTATTTTTTTCTTCGCGCTTCCATTCATAAAATCCACTCACAGGAATGATGCAGCGGCGTTTTCGAAAGGCGGCCTGATAGCTTCGCTTTTCAGAAATTTCTTCAGACTTCGCATTGATCATCGAATATTTGTCAGCATCTTTGACAGTTTTTGCCCACGCAGGCACAAGCCCCCACCTCATCGGATAAAAGCCTAACTTTTTGTCTCGAACAGCCAGCACATTCGAGATCTGAGAAGGGCAGTGATTGTAGGTTTTTTGCAAATTTAAGGGCTCTTCTCGAAAGGGCCACGGCCAATGTCGAGATATCTGATATCGCTGCAATAAATCTTGCTCTGAATAGATAGAATAGTCTCGACCACACATCTTTTTAATTTGTAGCTAGAAATGAGATTTGCGCCAAGACCCCTTTTCAAACAAAAGATCGATGCCAATCCTATGCAAATTTTGCAGATTCCAGCATTAAGCCGACGAAAATAAACAAGATTTTTTAGGCACTCTTTTTGCAAGTTTGTTGGTGTAATGAGATTTTATCTTTTTAATTTTATCGCTCTCATCATGCTTGCAAGTTGTAGTCCCGTCGAACAGGGTCGTTCGTTTAGGCCCACAGGCGATTTCAACACCATTGCGCCTGTCGGGTTTATTCTTCATAGCAACGAGTTCAACTCGATCACTCGTACGCCTCTGATCACATGGTCGCCCAGTGCTTCATCAGACGTGCTCTATTATGAATATTCCATCGGCAGCTCTGCCGGCGAAACCGATGTTTTAGGATGGCGATCAAATGATTTGGTTACCAGCCTGCAGGTGAGTGGTCTTAGCTTAGAAAAAAATCAAACCTATTTCATCAATATCAGAGCTGTTGGCCCAAACTCCAAAACCTCGGCCGTGACCAGCTCAAGTGGTTGGCGTGCCACCTATGACTGGAGGCAGCGCGCCGACATCAAAGCCTCAAATGCTGAACAAGAAGATTTTTTTGCGTCGTCTGTCGCAATACACGGCGACACTTTAGTCGTTGGAGCTGAACACGAAGGCAGCTCGCAAAACTGGATTACGAATGGCGGCAATGCTAGCAATAATAACGCGTCGCCTGGCTCAGGAGCTGCCTATGTGTATATCAGAGAAAATGACGAGTGGAGACAGCAGGCCTATCTAAAGGCTTCGAACTCTGAACCAAATGACAGATTTGGAAGTACTGTTGCAATTTATGAAGACACGATCGTTGTCGGCGCACCTGGAGAGGATAGCTCACAAAATGTGATTACGAATGGAAGCACTGCCAGCAATAATAATGCATCGCCTAACTCGGGAGCTGCTTATGTTTTTGTGAGAAATGCTTCTGGTCAATGGTCTCAACAAGCTTACCTCAAAGTTTCAAATTCAAGTCAAGACGACGCTGTGGGCTCCAAACTAACCTCAAGCATTTCAATTTATGAAGACACGATCGTAATCGGCAATTCTCTTGAGGATCACTCAAGCAGAAGTATCACTCCCGGGCGCATGACGAACAACGATGGCCTAGCCGGCAACTCGGGTGCTGTTTATGTATTTCAAAGGTCAAACAATCAATGGTCTCAACAAGCTTATATCAAAGCTTCAAATGCTGATGCAGGAGATCTCTTCGGCTCATCTGTGTCTTTAATAAAAGATTCACTTGTCGTTGGGGCCGACGGAGAATCCAGCAATCAAAATTTCATTTCTCAAGGGCAGAACGCTAGCTCAGACAATAGCGCATTAGATTCGGGTGCGGCTTATGTCTTTGAACGCTCTGGTTCTCAGTGGTCTCAACAAGCTTATCTCAAGGCCTCTAATTCTGACGCAGATGATCTCTTTGGTGAAAAAGTCGCCATTGATGGAGATGTAATTCTAATCAGTTCCCCCATAGAAAAAAGTAGTCAAAATTTTTGTTCACAAGACAATGAAGCGAGTGATGACAATTCTTTGCATACGGCTGGGGCAGGCTATGTTTTTGTTCGTCAGAATAATCAATGGGTTCAAAAAGCTTATCTCAAGGCGAGCAATGCCGATCTTGGAGATGCATTAAGTGATGTGATTGCTCTTGCAGGAGAGACCGTGGTCTTAGGAACCATGTTTGAAAAAAGCGGTGAAAGAGGTATTAGCCATGGCGAAAGCGCTAGCTCTGACAACTCATCGAATTTAGCGGGGGCAGTTTACGTTTATACGCCCTAAAATCTCTAAGCATCTAATTAGTTGTGAGTCGAAGAATTCGTCCTGAGTCGGTGCTGAGATAAATCTGCCCATCAGGAGATTCCACGACGTTTCTAATTCTTTCATTGAGATCTCGAAGCATTTTTTCTTCTTGAGTCGCTTTGCCATCTTTAACAGCCAAACGATTTAGATGCTGCATCACCAGCGCGCTTGAAAAGAAATGACCCTTCCACTCGGGAAAGATTTTTCCGGAATAAATCAAAAGCGCCGAAGGTGCGATTGAAGGAGTGAATTGATAAAAAGGATTTTCAATTCCGGGTTTTTCAGTGCCTTCTCCGATCTTCGGGCCCCAATATTCTCGGCCAAATGTGACGACGGGCCAGCCATAATTTTTACCAGGCAAAATCAAATTGATTTCATCTCCGCCGCGTGGGCCATGCTCATTCGACCAAATCTCGCCCGTTTCAAAATGCCTCGCCATGCCTTGAGGGTTTCGATGCCCATAAGACCAAATCTCAGGCCGAGATTTTGCTGTCGACAAAAAGGGATTGTCTTTCGGAATACTACCATTTTCATTTAAACGAATGATCTTGCCGTTGTGATATTCAAGCGACTGCGCCAAATCTCGCTGACCTCGATCACCGATTCCAAAAAAGATATGCCCTTTGCCATCAAAAACAATTCGCGAACCAAAGTGCTCTCCCTTATTCGAGTCGACATTTGCCGTGAACAAAATCTCGAGATCTTTGAGTTCTGATTTTTCAAGACGAGCGCGTGCGATGCGTGTCGTCCAAGAGTTTTCTTTGTTTTTTGCAGAGTATGAAAAATAAATGAGAGAGTTTTTTTCAAAATCTGGATGAGCCTGCACATCCATAAGCCCTCCCTGACCTCGTGGTTGAATTTCTGGCAGCCCCGTGATGGGAGTGAGCTTTTTGGTTTTTAGATCAAGATGCGAGAGTCTTCCTTTCTTTTGAGTAAACAGAATTTCATTGGGATTTAAAAAACAAAGACCCCAAACAATATCTTCGGCTTGATAAACATCTTCGACTTTAAAGCGGGGAGCCTTTTCTGCGAGGGCTTGGGATGAAGAAAGCAAGAAACAGAGAGAGGAGATCAAAACGCCGTGAATGAAAAAAAGAAAAGCGAGCTTCAGAGATTTGGGATTCATCGTCTCAATAGAATCCTGTAAGGATTGGGTTTCGACAAGCCAAGACTTGCGACAAGAAGGCCTCAGCTCTGGCCGCTCTGAGGCCGCCTCAGTTGCCAAAGGCTCGAATTTGCTAATTTTTTTGTTTTTGCTCTGCGTTCAAAGCGGCACGAAGTTTGCTAGATAGAACTCATGCGAATTTTTTTGAGGGCTTTCTTCGTTCTGAGCTTTGTTTTTTTAAGTGCATTCATAAGCCTCGCCGCCGCTAACTCAAATCAAGAATCAAAGATCTCGAGAAACTGTGACAGCCTGCTCAAGAGCTTTTCGAATCAAGAGCTAATTCATCGATTCTCAGAAAAAATTAAAACGTTTTCAGAACACATTAATCATCCAGATTTTTCTGGCAAAAGTTTAATGGATTCGATGAACCGAATGGGCGAGACTCTTAAGTCTAATCCTCAGCGCCTAGAAGCTTTTCATAAAGATTTTCATGAAATGATGAAATCTTTTGATGAAATGAAAAAGCTGTCACTCACAGAGCGCGATGCGCAACAAACTTTTGCCATTACGGTGAACAAAGCTATTTTAAGTCGTAGTTTTGTAGCGTCTTATCTCGTCGCTCAAGTCACTGAAAAATTTCTTAGCAATCGATCTTTCATTGAGAACCAAAAATACTACTCGGCAGAGGATGCAGATATCTTGATTTATTCCGTGTTAGGAGATGCACTAAACACTCTTGATAAAGACGACGATGATTGGACGTCAGACTCCAAAGGTTCTAAAAAGATCACAACGCTAGATCTTGCTAAAAAACTTGCTGAAAGCCTGGAGGAAAATTCAATTCATCCAGACAGTCTTCTAGGAGGAACTCAGATTCTTTTAAGACTTTTTAGCAAAGATGCTGGTTTAAGGGCTGAAGCTGCAAAAGACTGGCAGGCAAAAGCGGAGCGCGCTGCACGCTTAAGAGAAGTTTTTCAAAAAAAATGGATTGAATCCAATTCTAACTAGTCGAATTAAAGCTTGTTAAAAAATCCAAGGCCGAGAGAACAGCGCCCTCAACGCGGCCTCCATAAAAGGCGTCTCCAATAATCGAAACGGGAGCGGGCTGGTTCGCTGTGTAAAAGCCTGCTTCTGAAAGCTCGCCTTTTGGAGTGGCGTAGAGCCATCGATGGGCGGCCTCATAGGCCATCGAGGGGGGCAAAAATTCTCGAAGCTGATCTTTCGCCAATTGAATTACAGCTTCACTTGAAGAATTTATAAACTCTTTTGATTTATCAGCCGTCAACTGAACGCTAAGTGCAGGCAAGTTTGAAATTCCCTTTTTTTGATTGTCACAAACCCAATCTACTCCAGAACTCGGATCACACCAAAACGCATAGGGTGAATTCAAACGAAACTCCTCATACGCTCCGAACAAAATCGTCCAGCAAGCATCATATGAAAACTCGAGCATCTCATCTGGAAGCTTCATTTGCGCTTTCAACAACTCAACACACTGTGGAATCGGGCAACTCAAAACCAAATGCTTGGTTTTATAGGAGCTTTCGCGATCAGTAAAAAGCTCCCAACCAAAGGATTGCGCCTGCACCCTGATCACTCGCTCTTCAGTGTGAATCGGCAGACTCTCTGCCCATTCTTTCGCAAGTGAATTCATTCCATGAAGACCGATCCATCGCTTTGAAGTTTTTGCTTCTTCATAAGCTCGGTGAGGAATCTGATCGTGCCATGGCTTGCAAACTAAAGAGGCCTCGATAAGTTTCTGAAAGCGAGAATCGCGGGCCGTAAAAAACTGCGCGCCATGATCAAATCGCCATTGCCCATGAGGAGAGTCAACTCGGCGAGAGCTCATGCGGCCTCCGGGGCCTCGAGATTTCTCAATCACTAAAACTTTATGGTCAGATTCACTCAATTTTTTTGCAGCCAAACATCCTGAGATGCCCGCACCAACAACAATAAAATCATACATAGATTTAGAAAGCTTAGTTTTTCAAAACATAAATGGCTAGTGACTAAACTCAAAATACCTTAACTTCAATTCATGAATCGAGATGTGAATAGGATTTTAGAAGATGAATTCAGAAATTAAAAAAATCAAAAACCTATCTCCCATTTGGATGTTTTATGCGCTCATCGCAGCGGGGCTCTATAATTTGCTCTGGGGTGGAATTGTGATTTTGTTTCCAAACCTATTTTTTGATTGGGCGAATATGCCTCGACCGATTTATCCAGAGATTTGGCAGTGTGTGGGGATGATCGTAGGCGTTTATGGCATTGGTTATCTCATTGCC
>JBMTHG010000042.1:0-11962 GCA_049436045.1 Bdellovibrionota bacterium | reverse complement strand
TTGATGTGGGGAAATTTAGAAATCGAAAGCCGCTCCTCTGATTCAGCCATGTGGCCAAAGCCAAGAGGCTGGGTAGAGGTGATTGCCGGAAGTATGTTTTCTGGCAAGACAGAGGAATTGTTGAGGCGACTTCGACGAGCCATGATCGCCAAGCAGCAATGTCTTTTAGTAAAACCAAAAATCGATAATCGCTATGCTGAAGATTATGTCGTCTCTCATGATCAAAATCGTCTCGCTTGTGTGGCTCTAGAGGATCCTTTAGAAATCCTCCGTCTTGCCGAGCCTTTCTCGGTTCTCGGCATTGATGAGGCGCAGTTTTTCTCTGCAGACCTGGCGAAGGTTTGTGATCAGTTGGCAGAGCGAGGCAAGAGGGTGATCGTTGCTGGCTTAGATCAGGATTATCGTGGAGAGCCGTTTGGAGCGATGGCAGCTTTGATGATTTCAGCCGAATACGTGACGAAACAGCTCGCCATTTGTATGAGGTGCGGTAGCCCTGCCACGAAAAATCAAAGGCTTGTAGAATCTGATAGCCAAGTCTTGGTAGGGGCCAAAGATCTTTATGAGGCTCGTTGCCGGCACTGTTTTGAGCCCCCACTTTCAGCATGTTAAAAATCGAAATTCTAATCCATGAATGATTTGTCTCTCCCAGCGGTTTGTTGTAAATCTCAGGCTTTGTATTGGTATGAAGCCTAAATTCAAGGAGGTGCTTTATTAGCAGCGGTAGTGGTAGAACGAGAAGAGATTCAAAAGACGACGTGCGAGTTAATCGCTCGGTTCGCGCTCCAAAAGTGAGAGTGGTGCTCGAAGATGGAGGCATGCTGGGCGTGATGTCTTCTAGAGACGCCTATGAAGAGGCGATGAAAAGAGGCCTCGATTTAGTTGAGATTTCGCCCAATGCGAATCCTCCGGTCTGTAAGATCATGGATTATGGAAAGTTCAAATACGAACAAAAGAAAAAATCTCAGGGGCAGAAAAAACAGTCTTCCAGTGTTCTCAAAGAGTTAACACTTGGGCCGCAAACTCAAGAGCATGATATTGGCTTTAAAGTAAAAAACGCGATTCGATTCCTGGAAGACGGGCACCGGGTGAAATTCACGGTTCGCTTTCGGGGCCGTCAAATGGCCCATCCAGAAATTGGCCGCCAAACCCTTCAAAAGGCCTTAGACGCTCTTAAAGACTACGCTAATGTTGAAGTGGAGCCAAAATTAGAAGGCCGCTTTTTGGCCGCCATTTTGTCTCCTCAGCCGCATGTCGTAAAATCGAGGAATAAGGCTCAAAAATCCTCCAAAGAGGCGGATGAGAAGGAGTCTGGGCTCGCTAAGGAAAGTGCTCCAATTTCTTAATTTTCTCATTGATTTCAGGGATTTTCAAAAGTACGGATGGAAGACTCATGTCAGCAAAAATGAAAACAAACTCTGGGGCCTCTAAGCGATTTCGGGTGACCGCCAGTGGAAAAGTGAAACGAAAACGAAATCATTTGGCTCATATTCTTACGAAGCATCCCCGAAAGGTGAAGAGACGATATCGTAAGAAAACTTATGTGACTTCTGCTGAAGAAGGTCATATGAGAGTGTTAATGCCCTACTCATTTTAAGAGTAGCAAAGAGAGGTTTTAGCCATGCGTGTAAAAGGCGGCATCACAGGAATTAGAAAAAGAAAAAAAGTTCTCAAGCAAACTGAGGGTTTTCGTGGTCGTTCAAAGAACGCAAGAAAACTCGCTATGCAATCACTCGATAGAGCCTTGGCGTACAACTATCGAGATCGCAAAGCACTCAAACGAAATATGCGAAGGCTTTGGATTACGAGAATCACAGCGGCCGCGCGACTGCGAGGTCTTTCTTATAGCAAGTTGATGGGGGCTTTGAATAAAGCAGAGCTTCATTTGAATCGAAAAGTTCTTGCCGATTTGGCAGCAACTCAGCCTGCTCATTTCGATCAGATTTTAAAATCGGTCGGACTTTCCAATTAACTAACATTGATCGCTGAGAGATTTTGTCGTTAAAATCTCTCAAGTGACAACTATGGAAAGCCCTGGACGCTCTGATTTACAAAAACTAAGAATCGACCTGATTCAGAGAATTGAGAATTCCCAAAGTATAAAAGACCTTCAAGAGGTTCGCGTCGAAGCGCTTGGAAAAAAGGGCGTGGTTTCTCAGGTTTTAGCTAATCTTAAAAATTTAAGTGCCGATGAAAAGCGAGACCTAGGACGACTCGCCAATGAGCTAAAGCAAGAGCTAGATGGACTTCTTGAAAGCGCTTTAAAAAAATTAAGACTTAAAGAGGTAAATGAAAGTTTACTGAAAGATTCGCTCGATGCCTCAGCGCCAGGGGTTTTTCATGCCCAGGGAGCGCGCCATCCTCTGCGCCTCGTTTTAAAGGAGGCCATTGAGATTTTAGAACGGGCGGGTTTAGAGGCTTGCTATGGTCCTGAGCTTGAGTGGGAAGATTTTTGTTTTGATCGTTTGAATTTTAAAAAAGCGCACGCTGCTCGAGATATGCAAGCGACTTTTTTTGTGAAAAACCCCAAAGACTCTGAGCCACTCATTTTGCGCACGCACACTTCTCCCGTTCAAGTTCGAGTTTTGTTAGATGCCAAAAAACGTCAGTTGGGCTTGCCCATTCGTGTTCAGGCTCCTGGCCGAGTTTATCGAGTAGATGATGACGCCACTCATTCACCGATGTTTCACCAGATTGAAGGCCTCGCGGTAGATCGAGACTTGAGTATGGGAGATTTGAGAGCTGTTATTGATTTCTTTTGCCGCAAATTTTTTGGAGAATCGACAAAGCTCAGATTTCGTCCCAGCTATTTTCCATTCACAGAACCAAGTGCTGAAGTCGACATTTCGTGTGTATTTTGCAAGGGCAGTGGATGCAAAGTTTGTAAGCACAGTGGATGGCTTGAGATCGCTGGGGCCGGTATGGTTCATCCAGAGGTTTTTAGAGCCTGTGACTGGAATCCCGATGAAGTGCAGGGCTGGGCCTTTGGCGTCGGGGTAGAGCGAATGGCGATGCTGAAGCTGGGCGTGCCTGATTTGCGTTCTTTTTTTGAAAATCAGGTGAGTTTTATACGGGGAAGTTTTCAATGAAACTGAGTTTTCGCGCGTTAAAGAAATTCGTCGACTTTTCAGGTTCTGCTGAGGAGTGTGCTGAAATTTTAGCCAGTTTAGGCTTTCCGAATGACGGCATTACTAGGCTGGCTGAAAAAATTAGCGGGGTCGTTCTTGGAAAAATTTTAGAAAAAAAACCTCATCCAGAAGCTGATCGTTTGTCGCTTTTGCAAGTGCGAGTCGGAGGTGATCAAGTTTTGCCGATCGTCTGCGGTGCCTCGAATATGAAAGTGGGGGACTATGTGGCTCTTGCGGGTGTGGGCGCTGAAATTCCCGGCGCAGATGGAAATGGAATAACTCTGCGAAAGGCAAAAATTCGAGGAGAAGTTTCTGAGGGAATGTGTTGTTCGGAGGTAGAGCTTGGCCTTGGAAGTGAAAGTGATGGCATCTGGATTATCTCGCCCGAAGATATCGGGCCTCACGCAGAGGACAAATTGGGCCAAAGCATTGTCGATCTCTTTCAGTTAAAAGATGAAATTTTCGAATTAGATATTACTCCGAATCGTGGAGATGCTTTGAGCGTTCGGGGAATCGCAAGAGAGCTTGCGGCGAAATTAAAAGCGAAGGTGCGTCTGCCCATGACAGTGAGGTGGAAGAATCCCCACGGCAGTGTGAAGCCCAGCATAGAATCTTTTGAGGATGCCTATGGTTTTGCGGCCTGTCTTGTGACGGGTGTTAAAATGCGAAAAAGCCCCTGGCAATGGCAGCAATTTTTAGCCTCTTTTTCGCAGAGAAGTTTGGGAACACTCGTTGATATCTCAAATGTCGTGATGTTTGAGTTGGGACATCCGATTCATTTTTTTGATGCCGATCGCATGGATCCGCTGAGTGTGCACATCCGTCGAGCTCGATCAGGAGAAAAGCTGGCTTTGCTCAACGGAAAAACCATCGAGCTACATCCAGAAGATTTAGTGGTGGCCGATCAAACAGGACCTCTGAGTCTCGCTGGGGTGATGGGCGGGCAGGCTTCTGCGGTCTCCGAAGAAACAACTCGAGTCTTGATTGAAGTGGCCGCCTTTAATCCGGCACTCATTCGAGAAACGGCTCGACGGCATGATCTTCATTCGGAGTCCAGCTATCGATTTGAGCGCGGTTTAACGCCTTTTCGCTTGGATGAAATTCTTGAAAGAGCTTTGGCTCTTCTTCAAGAACAGGGTGGGTTTGAATTGGCGACAGGAACAAAAATTATTTCACGGGACATCGAGCGACCGAGCTGTCTTTGGGATCGTCAAAAAGTGGAGTCGAAACTTGGGAAGATCGCTCTTAGTGACCCTGAGATTTTTGATCATCTTCGACTTTTAGAATATGAGCTTGTAACTCGATCTAAAGTTCCTCAAATTATTTTTCCCTGGTATCGCACAGATGGCCAACAGCTCGAAGATGTCATGGAAGATATCGCAAGATTGATTGGCTATGAAAATCTTGAAAAGAAAACTCTAAAATCAGAAGAGAGCGTTGCAGTTCTTGCTGATTTACGAACGATCCAAGGTGTCGGAGAAGCGCTCACAGAAAATTTTGTTTCAATGGGGTTTGTGGAATGTGTTCATCCAAGTTTTTCAAATCCATTGAAAGAAAAAATTTTGGTGAAGGATGAGTGCGAAGCGGTTGAGTTGATCAATCCGATTCATGCCGAAAAACCAATTTTGAGAAGATCGATCTTACCTCAGCTGATTGAAAGAGCAGGCTGGAATGCCGATCGCGGAGAAGAAGAGATTCGTCTTGTTGAAGTTGGCCCTGTTTTTCATTGGGGCGATCAATCGGTCTATCAAAATTCTCCAAGTTCAGAGTCCTGGCATTTGGCTTGTGTTTGGTATCCAAGAGCGCAAGATGCCAAGCGCTTATGGCGATCTTCGGCTGATCCATTTTTTGAGTTTAAGGGCTGGCTTCAGAAAGCTTTGGGTGAATGGAGCCAAGAGAGTTCTGCGTTGGGGCAGTTCTTAAAAGAAGAAGTTTTGCATCCTAAGCGAAGATTAAATTTTTCTGCAGGATTTGCGGGCGAGCTTCATCCGCTTTGTCTCGATGAATTTGGTTTAAGAGGAAGATGCTTCGTTGCCGAGTTTGATTTGAATAAAATTCGACGAAAGATATTAAAATATCAAGCGGCGCCGAGTTATCCGGCAATTGATCTCGATGTCTCTTTTTCTGCCCATCGCTCAATTGTCGCTGAAAAAATTCTCGATAGCTTTCGAGCTCAGAGTGAAAAATATCTTCAGTGGGTTCGTCTCTATGATATTTATGAGAAGGATCAAGCTTCAGATTCTCGAGCTGTGACTTTTATGCTTCGTTATCAGTCGCAGGATTCGACTTTAGAGATGACTCAAGTCAGAGAGATTCACGAAAAGCTCGTTCAGGGCGTTTTAAGTCAGTTCCCAGCCTCTCAGCTCGCATTGCGTTAAGGACTTGAAAAACCTAAACTTTTTTAATTCGACGTCTTGCCGCAATCTCTGGCTGATCGTAGAATAGAGGAAGTTATCGCATTTTTGGGGGGAGGAGAAATAGGTATGGACGGTCATTCAGAAAACAAGATGACTTTAACGAAAGCTGATTTGGTAGACAAAGTTTTGGAGGGCTCGGGTCTTTCAAAGAGAGAAGCCACAGACGTTGTTGAGCATATTTTCGATCAGCTTAAAATCACTCTCGCTCAAACTGGAAAAGTAAAGCTTTCAGGTTTTGGAAACTTTGTGGTTCGCCGCAAGAAAGCTCGAGTCGGTCGAAACCCTCAAACGGGTGATGAAATGATGATTTCGGCAAGAGCTGTGCTGACTTTTAAGCCGTCTCAAGTGCTTAAAGCGATGCTCAACAAAGATTTGCCACAGCGCCGAGTTGAGCCCGCCAAAACTAGCGTAATTTCTTAATCTCGCATTTCTTAAGCGTACTGCTAGGCGCCATTTTTTGGATTGTATTGAAAGAAGGCCTCGGGTAGCGTCGATTTCCATCGGGACGTGGCTCAGCCTGGTAGAGCGTACGCTTGGGGTGCGTGAGGTCGCTGGTTCGAATCCAGTCGTCCCGACCATTTTTAACTTAGCATTGGCCTGCCAATTTAGAATCCAGGGTTTGAGAATCTTCAAAGCCTAAGATTTCATTCAGCTCTCTTTGAAAAAAGAAGCCCCCACGATCAAAAGCGGGTTTGAGGTCATCAAACCAACAAGCTTTTTCATCGTATTTTGCGAAGAATGGTTTCTTTACCCAGTCGGGATTTCGCCCCTGAAGCATCGAGAGCACAAAAACTTTTTTTCCCTCAATTTCAGAGATTCCTTCAATGCAAACTTTTCCTGGCAAACATGACATGGATGGGCCGCGAGCTGTTCGGGCGAGCCCAGAAGTCTTTTGAATGGCCTCTCGATAAACTTCCAAGGCTTTTGCTAATGGGATCTCAAAATAGTGACGTGGCCCTGTGTCTCTCTCTACAAACATATAATACGGCACCATCCCCATCTGAACTTGACGTTGCCACATGCTCGCCCAAAGATCGGCGGAGTCGTTGATGTGGCGAAGAAGGGGAGATTGAGTTCTGATCACACATCCAACATTGCGGAGCTTTTGCACGGCAACTTCAACGGCTTTCGTCTCAAGCTCACGAGGATGATTGAAATGAGCCATGATAGAAATTTGCTTTCCTGCGGCGTTCATTCTTTCAAAGAGACTAAGTATTTCAGTGGAGTCGCGATCTGAAATTACTCGATAAGGCCAGTAGCCAAGAAATTTTGTTCCGATACGCACATTTTTAATGTGATCAAAGTCTTCTGAAAGCATCGGGCTCATATAGGCTTCAAGCTTTTTGGCACTCATGATCATGGGATCGCCACCTGTAATCAAAACATCTGAAATTTCTTTGTGAGTTTTAATGTAGGTGAGAAATCTCTGAGCTTCATCTGTGACAAATTTTAGATCTTCTAAGCCCACAAACTGCGGCCATCGAAAGCAAAAAGTGCAATACGAAAAACAGGTCTGCCCGCCCGCCGGAAAAATTAAACAGGTTTCACGATATTTGTGTTGAACGCCTGGTACAGGTTCTTTATCTAAACTCGGAACATTTGCATTTAACTGGCCGGCAGGATGAGGATTTAGCTCTAAACGAATTTTATTGGCTTCAGCTTTGATTTGATCTGCAGTCGCCTTAGACTTCAAAAGAGAGGCCATTCGATCGAAATGCTCATCTTCTAGCATCTCTCGTTGCATGAAAGTGAGTTGAAAAATAGGATCTGCTGGAATGTCATTCCAGTCGATCAGTTCATCAAGAACATAGTTATTCACGCGAAACGGAAGAACATGAGCTACCACTTTTAAATCGAATCTCTGCTTCTCTGATAGTTTATCGATTTGAGGAATCTTATCGATCTGAGAAAGCCCAAATAAAGTCATTCTGTGAGAGTCACTCATCATTACCCCGCTTCAAGTTCTTCATTTTTGATTGAAAGGCCCAAACACATCAGAGCCTGACGTAATTGCGCTCGATGAGCGCTTCGATTTATCTAGCTGTATACAGTTTGAACTGATGAGTCAACCCTTGGGTCCGCTGGGATTTCAGTCTCTGAAATACGAAAAATTTTCATAGTGATTCGCTCTCTCCTCTAGAAGCACCGATTATCAGTGAGTTTTTTTGGCCTGATACTTGCACCCTTCAAACTCTGGTTAAAAAGATTTGGAGCTCTAAGAATGATTCGAGATTTTAAAATTCTCATTGCTTGTGTTCTTATTCTCGTTTCGTGGAGAACCGAGGCGTCGTCAGATCACTGCTCACAGATTTTAAAGACGATTCAATCTCTGAAAGAGATTCCGAGTCGTGTCGTGCCTGCAGACGGCCTGAGTCGAGTACCCTCAGATCTCATCGCTTTTCATGGAACAGCGAGTGATCGCTTTCTCTCGATTCAGAATTTGCTATCAGGTCATTACGAAGTTTTATTTCAAGATGGCTTATCAGTTTGGTCTTTGCATCCTGAAGTTCTGCGATCCAGAGGAAGGATTTCACACTTTGAATTAGTCAACGATGACACTCCCGAAAGGAAAAATTCTGAATACAAAAATATTTTAGCAAACCCTAAAGGTTGGCCGATTCAAAGAGATCTATCTTCATTTGCGTTGAACTACGCACTTGGTTCGATGAATGGTGATATTCCCTTAGTCTTAGGCTTTCGACCCGAGCTTTATCAGGATTTACGCTTTCGATTAAATCGCGGAGATTCAAATGATAGTTCGAATCGGTCTATTTTTTCGTATCCTAATTTTGTTCCTCCTAGCGGTGCTGGGGTTCCATTTCGGTATGTTCACTCGTTTTGGTTTGGCAATGATTCTGATCGCCAAGCTTTTCAGCAAGAACTCAATGATCTCGAAATCGAGACTCAGCAAGCCTTTCAAAAAAAAGAAGAGAGTGCAGAGTTAGGATTCACTTCGGTCGAAAAAGTATTCGAGATTTTTAAAAATCGACCTGGCTTTTTTATGAGACAGATGGAAGAAGCCTCGAATCGAGCAGCTCTTAATAATCTCAACCAAGAATGGCAGCGCCAGTTTCGCGAGATGCATCCAGAAACTTGGGAGTATTTCGTGGAGCTTTACGGCAAGAGCCTTGGAATCTCTAATCAATAGAAGCAAAAAAGTGGATAGATATTCATGACTTAATTCGGAATTTCAGTCTGGCATTTTTGTCGGATCGGAATTTTAAGCATTATCTTCTATAATGAAGGGTCAGGTAGTTTGAGCTATCGGTGGAGGGATTTTCAGTTTTGTTAACGAGTTCAATTTTTTTACTTTTGTTGGGGCCGCTGGATCCAATCAATATTATTGATGAGAGAAACGGATGCTCGCAGTGTCACTCGGGAGCCATTCAAGGAACGATCGAAAATCGTTTTTTTGTAGAAGATCCGGATGATGGTTTTGCGTCCATTGATACCTATGAAGAGGGTAAGACTTATCGAATTCGTGTGCTGTTTGATCCCATCGAAAATAATGGAAATTATAGAGTGGCCTTTCGTGTCGGAGCATTTCGAGAGGGGCAGATTGCTGGCGAGTTTGAAGATCCCATGGCAGCTGGCGATAATGTATTCCAAGCGAGCGGGTGGATGGCAGCTCGCATCGACACCTCCAATTTGGCCCTAGCTGAAGAGGTGACTTTTGATTGGACGGCTCCTAGTCATGGTCGCGATGTGAGTTTTTTTCTTTCAAGAGTAGAAGCTAATCGCAATGGAGTTTCAAGTGGAGATCGGGGAAGTATAGATGAATCCATAACGCTTTTTGGTTTAAATAATGATGTCGATGACGATTCCTCCATGTCGGCCGGTTCAGGCGATGGTTCTCAGGGCGCATCGGGAGCTGGATCAAATGGGCAGTTGCAATCTGGATCATCAAAATATGGGGTCAATTTTTCAACCGGTTGCATGCTGAAGCTGACAGATGAATCGAGGCCCTGGGCCAGCCTTGTCTTTTTGATTGTCTTAGGATTTTCTTTCTTGATCTTGAGGCGAAGACGCCAAGCCGAAACTGATGAAGGCTGAGACTAGAGTTTCGAGCTGATTTGGGTTAGATAAGCCTAAGAATGGGTCAGCGAATGAATCGAATCGAGAGCCTTTTAGAGAAAAGCTTTTCACCAAAACATTTAGAAGTAATTGACGAGTCGCATCAACATTCTGGGCCTCAGATGGAGACTCACTTTCGAGTTCGTATTGTCAGTTCTGTGTTTGAATCGAAGTCTCTCGTTGAAAGGCATCGGCTGGTGTATCAAGCGCTTCAGCCAGAGCTCGACTCAGGCCTTCATGCCTTGGCCATCGAGACATTTGCTGAAAGCGAGAACTTTAAAAGTCGAGAATCACCGCCTTGCGCTCATAAAAGTTAGAAGTGTCTCATTTCTTTAAAAGTCGAACTCGATATGCTATAAAAATTGAGCGTGTGGGGCTTCTTTCAAATTTTTATTTTTGTAAGCCTATTTTTTCTTCAATCCTGCGGCGATCTCAAAAAGGTTTCCGAAGATCTCAATATCGAACAAAATCCTGAGCGGCTTTTGATTCATTATGTTCCAGAGCTAAAAGAAACGGCAAGGCTATCGACGAATCAAGCCAAGCTTTATCAAGAAATGCAATCGGATCAAGGAGTGAGCTATGAGCGCCTCACCGAGACCTTTGTGGAAAAGCATATTGAGGTTTTTTTTGAAAGTTACACGGGCCAATCTGACGATCAAAGAGCTCGTGAGATTCTAAGAGATGAAGTGCTTCGTGGTTTAAAAGACCTTGTGGATGAAATTGATTACAAAGACCCACATTCGTTCAAGCTGGCTTGGGAGGCGAAGCTTGGCGAGATTCAGATCGATGCCGAGGCGAAAAATCTTCTTGATGTTTTCGCTGAAAAAAAGATCCAGGCCTATTCGGGTACTTCCGCTCAGATAATTTTGTGGAGGCTGAAGTTGAATGAAGACGAGTTCAAAAAACAAAATTTTGTTGTGATTTTCGAACAAGGACATCTTTTGCCAGGTTATTTGTCGAAGCTAGATAATGGGTGGAATCTCTATGGTGTTGAAATGACAACCGAGGGTCCGTCTCAAGTGATTTATGGTCTTACAAAAGATTTAAAATCTCCCATTCGTATCGTTTCTGCTGAAGATTTTATTCTGGAAGAGGTTTTTCAGGACTTTTTTCTTCATGCGAAAGAGGTCAAAACAAAGTTATTGAAGAGATCTAGTCAAAGATACGGACTGTCGATGGAAGACTGTGAGCCCAAATCAAAAATGAATGAGGTGCGAACTTTTGGAAAAACTCTATTTTGCTTTGGGCATCCGATGCTGAGCGATGGCCCGCGAAAATATTTGGATCGAGTAGAGGCGAGAGATTTTCGGCCCAAAAATGGGCTAAATTCAGGGGAGTTCAGGCGGCTTTTTGTGACGAATTCAAATGAGCTTTAGAAAGCTGATTTACAAGTCGTTGAAAAGCTTTTAACTCTTAAGAGTCTGATGTCGTCTGTTCTTAATTCATCGAAATTCTCGAATCGCAATTTTTCTGTGTCTGTCATCGTTCCGACTTTTAGAGAGCTTCTCAATCTCCCAGAGCTGTACTCGAGATTAAGTCCCCTCAAGAATGAGTTTTTAGATCTCGAGTGCATCATTGTCGATGATAACAGCTCTGATGGAACGGAGGCTTGGTGGGAAAGCCTCCCAGATGAGGATCGTCTTTGGTTTCGATTGATTGTTAGAAAAGATGAGAGAGGCCTGAGCACGGCAGTTATTCGTGGGCTTCAAGAGGCGAAGAATGATGTTTTGATAGTGATGGATGCTGATCTCAGCCACCCCCCTGAAAAAATTCCTGAGATTTGTGATGAGTTGGTGCTTGCAAATCGCGATATGGTCATTGGATCTCGTTATGTAAAAGGCGGAAAGATCGAAGAGGCTTGGAGCTTTTTCCGTTGGATAAATAGCAAGGTCGCGACTTGGATGGCGAGGCCATTCACGAGGGCAAAAGACCCCATGTCTGGTTTTTTTGCCCTTCGGCGAGATTCCTTTTTAAAGTCGGCTCCCTTAAGTCCGATTGGTTACAAGATAGGCTTGGAGCTTATTGTTAAAGCTGACCTCGAAAATGTAGCCGAAGTTCCGATTTATTTTTCCGATAGAAAAAAGGGCAGCAGCAAACTCAATTTGAAAGAGCAGTTGAATTACTTAAGACATCTTCGGCGGCTTGCTAACTATAAATTTGGAAACTGGTCTTACTTTGCTCAGTTTGGATTTGTGGGTGGAATTGGTGTCTTTACTAATCTCTTATCGCTGAGCATTTTAGATTGGTTGGGCTCTCCTTTGGAGTGGGCAATCGCGATTTCGATTTGGATTTCGATGACGGGCAATTTTGTTCTGAATCGTTGGATTACCTTCAGTCATGAGAGAG
>JBMTHG010000041.1:0-12659 GCA_049436045.1 Bdellovibrionota bacterium | reverse complement strand
ACTCCGGTCTCGACTAAATCCAAAACCATTTGATCGTGAGGATGAAATCCGGCAGAGGGCTCAACTCGAATGTTTTTAATGCCTCGAAGACTTTGATCTTCGCGTCGATGGGCTGAGCGGCCTGCGAAAAACCAAGCTTTGTCTTGATAAAAATTAAAGTTTTGAACGACGTTGTCAGGAATTTTGCTTCTCACATGAGAAAATCCCGGTTTAAACACACGATCTAATGTGATCAACAAATCTACCGGAATTTCATCTTTTTCAAGACACTTCGAGATATCGGCCATGGCGGTGGCCCCCCAACTATGGCCTATCAAAATCAGTGGCTCAGAAAATCCACTTTGCCGCAAGTCGTCGCAAACCTCTCGCCAGTTGCCATGATGAAAAATCTCAAAGTGATCCACCTCAAGCGACTCCACGTCTTCTTCTAAAAGCTCTAAAGCTTTTTCAATTTGCCAAGGTCGAAAAAACTCAAAGCCTCCCGTCGCAAAATAGACATGAGACTGAACGGCAACAGCAAAAATGAAACTTAAAATCCCCACCCAGAATCATTGTCTCAACTTAAATATAAAATCTCAAGTTTTGCTTAGGCTTCTTTGAGTTCTTTGGGTGAGTCGATCAATTCAATCGAAGCGGCTGAGTTGTTTTCAAGAATTTCTTTGACTCTTTCAAATTCGATTCTTTCTATTTTAAGATGAAGCTCAAAACTCATGGATCGCTTTTTATCTTCTGAGAAGTCTTTTATGTAAAAGCGATTGATCGACTTGCCGAAAAAAAAGCCGAAAGCTCCAAAAACAAGTGAAAGAGAAAAACTTAAAATACTAGCCCTACCCAACCAGCCTCGGAACTCAAAATCGCTGACACCAATTACCCAATCGGCGACAAATGCAAAACTCAAAATCAACCCACAAATAAAGCCCACTAAATAGCCAATAAAAAACCCAAGGCTACCAAGATTTGTTTGCTGAAAAAGACTAGCCCGACGTGAGTTTTTCATCTGGATGAGCTCTTCAATTTCTTGAACAGCCCTCACTGACTTCAATTCTTTTATCGCCATCAAATGAGATTCGATTCTCTCAAAACTCGCTTTTAGAGCACAAATTTTCAGATTATTTTTCATCACAAGCTTTCTCTTAACTTTTTTTAATTATTAGGTCGCTAAATTTATTGATTTAGATAAGTAGGGAACTAAGTGAATAATCGAATCCTCATTGTTTTAATCTTAATGTCTTCCATGGCGGCGATGAGCATGGATATCTTCTTACCCTCGCTTCCCACCCTAAAAGAGGCTTTTCAGACCGAAGAATCAGTTTTGCAACTCAGCATCAGCTTGTTTATGTGGGCTTTCGCTCTTACCCAACTCATGGCAGGCATTTTATCAGATCGATATGGCCGAAAGCCGATTTTCATTATTGGCTGCTCTCTCTATATTCTGGCGAGTTTTGGCTGCGCGCTGGCCGCGAACTTTTCACAGTTGCTAGCTTTTCGATTTTTTCAAGGCTTTGCGGTCTGTGTGGGCCCGGTGACGGCACTTTCGATCACTCGAGATCTTTTGCCTGAGAAAGAGCGGGCCAAGGCTCTTTCATTCATCGCTTCGGCAATGGCTCTGGCTCCGATTCTGGCGCCACTTCTCGGAAGTTTTTTTGAAACTTTTTTTGACTGGCGAGCGAGTTTTATTTTTTTAGCTTTCTTTGCGGCAATTCTTCTTTTGAGCTTAAGACAATTACCAGAAACCAACCTTCATCAAACTGCAATCCATTGGAAAAAAATGTTTGGTTCTTATTATCGAATTGCCTCTAACCCCATCTGGCAGATTTATGGAAGTATTGCGGCCTGTAGTTTTTGCTCGACCTTTCTTTGGATATCAGCTTCTTCGATTTATCTTATTGATCGACTTCATTTCTCTCAGTTTCAGTTTGCGCTCTTTTTCGGAGTCTCTGCCGCTTCTTTTATGCTCTCTTCTTTTTTTAACTCGATTCTTGTGAGTCGTTTGCCAATCAATACCCTGATCTGGATTGGCAGCACTTCTACTTTTTTGGGAGGCCTTCTCATGTTTTCTTTTTCGTGGCTAGAACTCAGCGTTTGGAGATTATGGACGCCTGCCATTCTTCTTTCTTTTGGAATAGGCTTTATTCTTCCAAATACAAATGCCGCCGCTTTGACGCCATTTCAAAAAGACGCCGGCAAGGCCGCGGCACTCACAAACTTTTTTCGCCTAAGTCTCGCAGGTGGAAGTGTGTGGCTAATGAGTCGATTTTACGATTCTCACGCCCGCTCCCTCAGCCTTGCCATCTTTATTTTTGGGATTTTACAAGTTAGCCTAAGCCTTTTAAATTCCAAGAGAATTTCAAGAGTTTCAAAAATGGAATGCTAACCTAAGTTTAATCTTTTGAAGACCCATTGAAAGCGAGTAGAAGCGATGTTAGGAGGCGCTAAAGATGCCGGATTTATCTAAAAGAATTTTGATGAACTTTCGTCGACTCCATAGTGTCGCTTTTTTCTCTTTTAGCATTTTGTTCGGCCCCAGCCTTTGTTTGAATCAAACTCGTGCGACCGAAGAGTCTTCTTTACCCTCGAAGCAAAACCTCCAGTCAGACGCATCAACTCGATTTTATTCCTCACAAAAAAAAATCTCTTTAGATTGTCGAGATTTTTTGAAAGCTTCTGCCAGAAGACCCTTACGGCACTCGAAGCCTATGGATATCATTAGTGCGGATAAAAAAAGTGGCTATTTAGAGCCCAATCTCATCAAGCCCACCCCCACACCTTTGCTCGATTCGATTATTCAAGCAGAAGCTTGGGCGTTTAAGAGCTTCGCCCCACCTCTCACATTTCATGCCAGTCAGACTCACTCGTGGATGGACACCTTAAGACAGTGTCGAATCGCCGCCGTAGGAATCACTGACTATGAAAATATCACTAATCTATGTCGATCAATTATCTGGCTTCATCTTGTTGATGATCTTAAAGAGGCTGGCAAAATTTCGATCGAAGATTTTTTGTCGGAATTTAAGACCGCTTTCACTAGCGGAGAAGAGTTTCAGGGTCTCGATTTTGAGATTTTTGATGAGAGTTTTCTCAGTTTAAAAACCTTAGCTCAAAGCCTCTTTGAGATTCATCAAAGTTTTCCAAAAGACAATTTGCAAGTAAGAAAAAAATTGTTTTTTTTCGGCCTCGAAAAAATGCTTAATGGCGAAAAGTTGTTTCAATCAAATTCAGTGGCCCGATTTCAGCATCAAATCGAACTTTCTGCGAAGTTTTCTGAAGAAAACCCTTCCGATCAGAAAGTCAAACAACTCATCTCGAAACTCGACCCTTTATATGTCGCATTCACCGTTAATTCACTGTTTGAAAGCATTGAGATCTTTCGAGAAAATTTGCCTGAATTTTATCTTATTCAACTTGAAAACTTAATTTATGGCCCTATTGTGAATTATCACGATCTGGATGAAGAGGTGAAAAAAGAAGGTCGATCTGAAGAGACCCTGCCCACCTTTAAGCTTGTAAGAGATTCCTACATCGAAATTCTTAGCGTCAGCTCAGGGCTTTCTTTGAGTGATCAGCAATTGATTTGGCAAAGATTTCCATGGATCCTTGAAGCCTTTGTTAATGTTTTTCCCAAAAACCTGAAGCTCTTTTTTATCGTTTTATTAAATAAACTTCATGATCAGGCATTGATTCCTGACTGGTCTGAAGAAGAAATTCGGAAACTTCAGAAAAAACTTTTGAAATAATTAAAAAAAATCAGTTATCGCTCAAAAGAATCTTGGCTTTAATTTTATAAAGGCTCTTCGAATAAAGCATTGAAACTAGCATGACAAGACCAATCAGGCCTGGAACCAAGAGCCAAAGCCAAATCGGAACAATCAAATCATAAAGACCAAAAAATTCTTGCAAAATGAGATTTGCGGCAACCACTCCTGATCCAAAACCAAATAGCACTGTCAGAGAGGCTAGAAGAAAAAACTCTAAGCCCATAAAGCCACTCAACTGAAAGCTTCTGGCGCCAAAAGATTTCATGATGGCTAGCTCAAAGCGTTTCTCATATACCCTTGAACGTGCAAAAGCCCCCATTAGAACTAAGCTTAAGATCAGTAAAAAACTAAGAATCACAACGAGCGCAATCACCATCTTTTGGATTAAATTTCTTAAATCGAATCGAACTTCCGAAAGATCAATCATCGAGAAGTTTGGAAACTTTCTAACAAAGTTTTGAAAGATTTGAGATCGCTCTTCAGAGGATGAAGTTTCGATGCTCGCCAAAAAAGAATAAGGAAGACCTTCAAAAAATCCGTCCTGAAAAACAAATCTAAAAAATGGACGAAAATCGGTGAATCGAACATGCCTTAAACTCGTTACCTTTGCATCAAACTCAACCCCATAGAGACTAAATCGCAACCGATCGCCAATTTCAATATCCCGACTTCGAGCATAGCCCTTAATCACAGAGACTTCGACGACACCCTCCTGATAAGGGCCATCCCAAAGCTTTCCATCCACCACAAAGTCGTGACTCGGCAGTTGATTCTCTACAAAACTCACCTGAATCTCATTAGCAAAACCACTCTGGTTGATCTTTTCGACCTCGTTTTCATTGTGCAATAACCAACGCAAGCTCACCCAAGGTGCCCAATAAATCTTGGCTGAGGGATAGGCTGTCATAAACTCATCCACCTTTAACTTTTCTTCTTCACCCAGATCGAAAACGATTAAATCAGACTGGCGATCTTTTTTGTCTTCTTGAAACTCTCCTTGAAGATTTCTTTCAACCAAAACCAATGTGGTTAAAAGAAAAGACATCGTGGAGAGTAACACCGCATTTAACATAGCTCTTCGAGGTTTTCTCAGAATGGATCTCTTGGCATAAGAAAAATATAAATTAGATCGCCAATCCACTTTTGAAAGACCCCAAAACAAAGCTCGACTGATGGAGGCACTCACTAAAAGAAACAAGAGGAGTCCGCCCACGACATAAAATGATTTCTGGGCATCATCTAAAAAAATCCAAGTCAAAATCCAGAAAAGAACAATCAAGCCAAACCCCCAAATCATCGAAGACTTTGACTTCAAAACTTCTTCGCTTCTCATTCGAAGCAATAAAATCGGCTTAAGAGCATCGACACCCGACATTTCTGAGGCCGCCAAAACAGCGTGAACGATCACAGCCACCCCAAAAACCATTAAATAAATAGTAGGCTCTCCAAAAATTTGCGGCTGAAACGGAATCCATCTCGCTAAAAGAGGTTCCAAAAATATATTTGCCACACTTCCAAGCACTAGGCCAAATAGACTTGCCAGCGAAGCAATCACAATCACCGAAACAAACCAAAAGGCTCGCATTTGAGCGCGAGAAGCTCCAAGACACCTCAAAATCGCCACCAAATAATGCCTCTCTTGAAACCACGACTGAAGTGTGGAGTGCAGGGCAAAACTCGCCAGCAAAAATCCAGCCAAAATCACGAGATAAGCAAACAATTCGAACTGAGAATAAATCCTCTGAAAAGCTCGATTTGACTCTTCAAAGGAGCGTACAGCAACGAAAGGATCATCTAGAACTCTCTTCATTTCTTCAATAAGATTTTCGACGGGCTCGTTGGCAGAGGCTAATTGAAAAAGCACTTGATAAGAAACGCGCCCCGGTTGATCGAAAAGCTCGGTGCTCTCTAAAAATTTCTCATGAATATAAACTCGCGGCGCAAAACTTCCGAAACCTGAGAAAGCTCCCGATCTTCCTTGAAGACTTGCCAAGACTTTAAAAGATTTTTCTCCAATGAAAATCTCTTCGCCTAGATTTAGCTCTAGCTCTTCAAGCACAGCCTCAGGAAGAATCACAAAAGCCTGATCAGCATCGAGTCGAGGCATGGCACCAGGAGGCTCAGTAAAAAATTCTCCCATCAGGGGATAAGATTTACCAACGGCATCTAACCGCACAAAGCGACTGCGATCTGTCTCAGGCGATCGCAGCATCGTGCTAAAAGTGGTCACGCGAGTGCGCTTGGAGCTGTCTGGCAATAGGGCCGACAATTTGATTAACTCTTCTTCGCTTAGAGGACGAGGAGATCGAATCTGAATATCTCCACCCAAGGCCGCACGCCCGTCAGCCGTAATCATGTCTTTGATTCGATCTTGCAGATTCGCTAACACAAAAAGGCCCGCGATGGCAAAACTGAGCGAAATCAGCGAGAGCCAAAGTTGCTTTCGACTTCCCCATAGCTCTCGAAAAACAAAATAGAATGACATAGTCGGTCTACTCAAAGATCTCGCCGTCTCGGATTTCGATTTGGCGATGCGATTCATTGGCTAAGGCCCGATCATGAGTGACCATGATCAAAGTGCTATTTTCTTTCATCTCTCTTAAGAGATTCATCACCACTTGACCATTATTCGTATCAAGATTTCCAGTGGGCTCATCGGCAAAAATAAAAGCAGGACGATGCACGACAGCTCGACAAATCGAAAGTCTTTGCTGCTCTCCCCCTGATAACTCAGAGGGCCGATGATTCATTCGATCTTTGAGCCCCACCATTTCAAGCAAGTCTTTGGCTCTTCCAAAATCTTTTCGTTTGTTCGCCAGCTCCAGAGGTAGCAAAACGTTTTCAAGAGCGTTGAGACTTGGAATCAAATGATAAGACTGAAAAACAAATCCCATTCGATCTCGACGAAAGAGAGTGAGTTCATCTTCATTCATGCTTTGAATCTCAACACCATCAAATCGAATGACGCCAGAACTCGGAACATCTAATCCAGACATCAAACTCAAAAGAGTGCTCTTGCCGCTGCCCGAGCGCCCTAAGACTGCTACAAATTCTCCTCGCGGAATTTTTAGACTTACATTTTTCAGAACTTCGATCTGCCGATCTTTGATGACATAGGATTTTGAAACTGCGCTCAGCTCAAGCATTAGTTTTTCTCCAGTTCACTTCTTAAAATGGGCTCTAAAAATTGACTGACTTTTTCGGCAATAACTTTCTGCCCGCGGCCATTTGGATGAATTCGATCTTCCAGATTGAGCTCGGGCTTAAGTGCCACTTCAGAGATAAAAAAATCTAAAACTGGAACATTCATCTCTTTTCCGAGTTTTTTGTAAATCTCGTCAAAACGCTTCACAAAATCTCGACCCATCGTTGGATTGGCCTGCATCTCTAACAAGACCACCTGGATTTTGTTTTCTTGAAGAAGCTTAATCATCTGCTCTAAATTTTTCTTCGTCGTCTCTGGGGGAATTCCACGAAGCATATCGTTGGCCCCAAGAGCAATTACCACCATCTGAGGATTCGATTTGAGTTGCCACTGAAGCCGCCTAAGGCCACCTGCCGTGGTGTCACCACTGACTCCCCCGTTGATCGATTTAATGGAAAGATTTTTCTCGGCCAAAAGATCTTGCACCTTTTGGGGATAGGCCTCTCTCAAAGAAAGTCCATAGCCCGCCGTGATGCTGTCACCTAAAAACAAAACTCGATAAGGCGAATCATTGAGATTTGAAAAGACTAAAGCTAACGAAATCATGAACCACATTGAGATTCAATATGACATAATTTTGACCTCACTTCGAGTTTCAACTGTCGAAATCGGCACCCTCGTGATATCAGATCTCATGGATTGGAAAATTTTTTTCACAACTTTTGTAACTATTTTCGTTGCTGAAATTGGAGACAAAACTCAATTTGCCGCGATGGCTGCGGCTTCTCAAACGAAATCTATTCTTCCGGTTTTAATCGCCGTGGTGATTGCACTGGGCGCCGCCGGAAGCCTTGGAGTTCTTGGAGGCCGAGTTCTAGCAGAATTTTTAGATCCCAAATGGATGAAGCTTATCTCTGGCGGACTTTTTATCTTAATGGGCGCTTGGATTTTATGGAGGCCTTAAAGACTAAACCAGATTCCAAAGTCTAAGGAATCAGCACTGAGTCTCTGATCTGCCTGCGAAAGATAGCGAAATGTATAAGAAGCTTGAAAAGCTTTCGGCAATAAAAACTCCCAGCCTCTTCTCGATGGCTTTTTTAAAAACTCAGGCTCTAAGGCAAGGCCGAAGCTTGAGAAAACAACTGCTCCCGCTTTAAACTGAGTTTCTCGAACTGAGTTTGAATGTTGAATGTTTAAATTTGCCTCAAAACCATTTCTAGAAAAAACTCCCACACCCCCAAGACTCAAAACTCGGGGCTGAAGTTGAAAAAATAAAAGAGAGCTCACCAAGCTCTCATCAAAACTTATTGCCTGCGCCGAAATTTGATTTGCATTTGAAGTCGTCGAAAAATCGCCTCCTCTTCGCTTCCAATGAGAAAGCCCTAAACCCCAACTCCAAAATTCATGATAGTTTGGCGAAAAAAAATTTAGCCCCAAGCGTGGCAGCAAATCATCGCCGCTTTTCTCATCCCCAAAATTGGGTGAAATCAGAACTTCTAAAGAAAAACGCTGTTTTGCTTCGAGATGTCGAGATTGAACACTCGAAAAGCCCGTCGTATCGGCGGGCCCTGGATTTGCCAAAATCAAACAAAAAAATATCTGAGAAAAAATCATTCTTCCGTTTCCGATGACGCGGCCATCTTTCGAAAGTCGAAATCGATAAGAACGCCGTTTCCGAGATTGGTAAATCGACACTTCCAAAGCTCATTAAGAATCTTTCCGGGTTGACCGCGACAATCCAGATAAACCATCACATCTCGATAAGTGGTCGACATTTGATAAACACCTTTTAAAACCCCAGTTCTCGTATCGAGTTTTGAGTTATTGAATACCACCTGAACATCTCCAAAAAAATCGAGAACCATATTGATGAAAACTTCAGGAATGAAAAGGCGAACGAATCGCTCATCGGCGTCTTGAATTGGCTCATAAAATTTTAGCGTCACTTCTTTGTCGTCATAAAGCGAGCTCCACTCTCCCAACTCAAGATTTTGCTCCATCATTTTTTCTAAGATCACCGAGGGGTGCGCCCGAGGATCTTTATTTTCACGCGTTAGATCAAAAACGGCAGCCCGATCAGAAAAATCAGTGGCCTCCATTCTTCCTCTGAATCGATCTTCCTCAATGAAGCCCCAGATTTTAAATGAAGCTGATTCGCCGTTTGGTCTTGGAACCTCAAACTCAATGTCGACCTCACCTGAGTCTGGATTAAAGAATCCGGAGTTAAACTCGAAGCTAAAAAGCTCTTCTTCTGATTGAAGCCAAAACTGACCGCCAAGCGAGAGACTCTGAACAGGCGCCACCCCCTGACTGCTCGGCCTTAAGCTGGTCACAACCTTAAGACTTAAACTCAAATCACCCAAAGACTTTCTATCTTTCTCAGAGAATAAATCTCCCACATAGAGCCCCTCTGAAAGACGATAGGAGTTTAGCTCCTGACTGGCCTTTTCTCTTTCAACATCGTCAGGACTTCGATCAGCGCAGGCTGCCCCGCCAAAAATAATTAACATAAAGAGAATCACGAAAGACTTTTTCATCATCACCCTCCTTGCGCTGATAAAACATCAATCAATGTTGAAGAAGCGAAACCATGAGACTGAAAAAACTGCGTGAGGCTCTGAATGTAGTTCACCTTAGCCTGAAGCAAAGAAATCTCAGATCTCAAAAGACTTTGCTCTGAATCAAGGAGCTCCAAATAATTGATGCGAGCGAGTTCATAATAGCGTCGAGCCTCTTTCAAAGCCTCTTCCACAAGATCTTTTGCTTTTTGTGAAGCTTGAATCACTGAATAAGCTGATTGAAGATCTTTTTTCGATTTGATTCGCTGATAAACGTTCTGATTTTTAATGTTTTGCTCTTGATGCAAGCTTTGCCTCTCTAAAGATTCCCAGCGACTCTTTTCATGTAGATAAAGAAAGCTCGAAAAAATCGGAATACTCAGCTGAAGACCAACAGTCCAGCGGTTGGCGTCGTTATCAAAGACGTCACCTTTATCAAAGCCTGATCGACCAAATGAACCAACAGCCTCAAGCTTCGGCCAATGCCTGCCTAAATTAACAATCGCCTGTTTTTCAATCACGGCTCTCTCTTCTTCGACGAGCTCAACTTCGGGAACTAGAGAGTCAAGTGACTGAATCTTTGACTCTAAAAATTCAAAGCTCGGCACATTTAAAGCAGCATTTAACTTTAGGCTCTCAAAATTTTCTAAGATGAGTTGATTCGCAAAAAAAGCTCTTTCAGTAACTAAATTGTTCTCAGCCTCCTCAATCTGGGGATCAATCAGAGCAACCTCCGCTTTCAATTTTAGAAAATCAAGCTTTTGACTCTGACCAATTTGCTGTCTTCGCTGAGTGATTTTTAGATTTTTTTCATAAACTCGCTTTGTCTCTTTTAGAAGCTCCACCCGACTCTGCAAAGCTAACAAGCGATAGAAAGCCTGTATGATTCGATAAGAGAGATCTCTGATCGCTATCTCATAATTTAACTTTCGAAGTCGCTGCTCTGATCGACCAATTAAAATCTCCGAGATAAATCCTCGCTCTAAAAGAGTTTGGCGAGCTTCGAGCTGCACATCATAAAGATTATAGGTTTGCCCACTAAAGCGAGACTGCCCAGTGGCAGAGTCTTTTTGGCGTCGATAACTGATAGCCCCGTTCACCTGAGGCCCTGCATTTGATATTGCAGAATAAAAGATCGAATCACCCTCTTTGAGCGCTTCTCTTGCTCGAAGAGCCTCGGGATTCACCGCTAAAGCTCGTTCAATCGACTGCTTCAAATCAAACTCAAGTGGAACTTCGGAAGACGAAGCAGTTGAAGCCTCATTCGCATGCAAAGCATTAAAAAAAATGATCTGAAAAAGAAAAACAAAAAAACAAAACGGCCCCCACCTGAACATGCTTTCAATGTAGATTTCTCAACGGGAAGGGGCAAGTCTTGTTGTTCAATTTTAAGCGATGGCCGCTTAAAATTTGGTCAAATCAAGCCCTCCGCCACTTAAGACTTCTAAGCGCTCGTCTCTGGGAACAGTTGCATTTTCTAACAAGGCTCTTCGAATGTCTGAAGCCTTGCCCATCTGAGGAAGAGTCGCCAATAAAGCGGCTGATCCTGCAACGTGAGCGGCTGCCACCGATGAAGTTTGAAGGCCGTCGGCGCTTAAATCATGACCCGGAAAGTAGCCAACACTGCCCTCGGCAGGGGCCGCAATGGAAGCCAATTTTTTGCCGTAGTTCGTGAATGAACTGAGTGCACCATCTTTTGTGCTGGCCGCAACGATCAGCACATTTTCAAGCCGTTGAAGTCGCTCACTCGAAATAAATGAACTCACATTTTGATTAGCATCGTTTCCGGCAGGAATCACCACGAGCACATTAGATCGCCCGGCTTTTTCGATCGCTGAAATCACAAGTGAATTCCATTGATCACCAAAGCCTTGATTTGGCCAGTTGAGATAAATCACGCGAGCCTTGTTTTGAATCGCATAGTCAATGGCCAGCTGAGCATCCATGGCATCACCTCGACCATCAGAGCCTAAGTATCGAAGCACCATCAATTTGGCTCGAGGGGCGACACCCACACTCGATTTATTTTTAGCCCCCGAAGAAGCAATGATGCTGGCGGTGTAGGTATCGTGACCATGCCAATCATAAGGAAGCCCATCTCCTGAAAAGAAATCATATCCAATCAGATCATCGGAATATTGATTTCCATCATCATCTAAGCCGTTGTTCCAAGTTTTATCGCCAATTTCGGCCTGATTGATCCAGAGTGAATCTCGAAGATCAGGATTTGTGTAATCAATTCCCGTGCCAATGACCGCCACAATCACGGCCTCGCCTCTTTCGTTGATTCCCTGTGTTTTCTTCCAGAGCTCGGGGGCTCCCACGCGAACGACAGAGCTTTCATTCGACAACTCAAGATTCAAATAGTCGACTGAAGATCTGATATTTTGTCGCGCGAAGGGCGGATCGACTGGCCCCGGCTGACAAGCCATTACAAAAAGACTTAAGAAAAAACTTAGATATAAAGAAATTGTTTTCATCTTCTTATCACCTTCAAACTTTCTGTTTCAAAACCTCTTCGACCAAATTCACCGCCGCCTGCTTGAGCATTGCCAAAAAAGCGAATGTGAACTTGATCCCCAGGAACCGGAGCCGCACAAAGCTCTTGTCGATCTTTGGTCTCAAAATTGAAGTTTCTCCATTGGCCTGTAATGATGTCTCGAATGCGATAATCTGATCCGAAGACTTGAATGAAATCAAAATCATTCGTGAGATTGATTTCAGTAAAGCAGACCTGAATCTCAGACGCTCCGTCAGAACTGAGCGTTTCGACTAAATCAACATTTTGAGTTCCATCGTGTTGAATTGATCGATATTGAAACTCTTGACTCTCTTCAATCGGCTCCAGTCGAACGTTGAAGTCTCCTGCAAGAGCTCGCTTCACATTGATTCTACCTCCGCTTGAGACAAGGCCTTTAAATTGCGGCAAGACATCCACTGTTGAAAGTATTCTTTCTTTCACATCCAAAGCCGACATCTCAGGATTTTGCGACCAAACGAGTGCCGCCAGACCCGCCACGTGGGGGGCAGCCATACTCGTGCCACTCCATGCGGCATATTGATTGCCGGGAAGAGTTGAGTGAATCAAAACTCCAGGAGCCGCCACATGCACGCTATCAAATCCGTAGTTTGAAAAACTAGCGAGCTGATCCACATTGTTGCTCGCCGCTACCGAAATGATGGAGTCGATCTTCTCTCCGT
>JBMTHG010000040.1:0-12882 GCA_049436045.1 Bdellovibrionota bacterium | reverse complement strand
TGCCGAAGACGGCAAAAAGATGAGCAAACGCTTAAAGAACTATCCTGATCCCATGGAAGTCATGAATCAACATGGTGCTGATGCGCTTCGACTTTATCTCATTGATTCTCCCGTGATTCGCGCTGAAGAACTTCGCTTCTCAGAAAGTGGAGTTAAAGAAATCGTTCGAAAAGTTTTGTTGAAACTTTGGAATTCTTATTCGTTTTTTGAGAGTTACGCAAAAATCGATCGGTATGATTTTAGAAAAGAAAGCGAAGCGCCATCATCGGAAAATATTTTAGATCGCTGGATCATCTCTCGTTTTCAAAGCTTGCTGCAAAATATTGAACGTGAAATGAAAGCCTACCATCTTTTTAATGTGGTTCCTGAGATTTTAAGATTTATTGAGGAGCTCACCAACACCTACATCCGACTCAATCGATCTCGATTTTGGGAAGATGTAAATTCACAGAGTAAAGCTTCTGCATTTGATACACTTCATTATGTTCTCTTAAATTTTTGTAAAGTTTTTGCACCCTTTGCCCCATTTCTCTCTGAGACAATTTTTCAAAAACTTCGAACTTCAGATCAGGCGCCTTCAGTGCATCTAGAAGACTACCCGATCGCTGACGTTCAATGCATTAATCAGAAGCTAGAATCGGGCGTGGCCCTACTCGAAGAAGTGATTTTGTTAGCAAGAAATATTCGAGAGAAAAATAAGATTAAAAATAAAATACCTCTCAACGAGTTAAGAATAATTCATCGAAAAGAAGATGTCTTAAAGAGCATTCAGCCTCTTGAGACTTATCTTTTATCAGAGCTCAATGTGAAAAAAATCACTTATGCTCGAGAAGAAAAAGATTATGTTCAAGTTCAAATCAAAGCCAATGGTGCTACGCTCGGACCAAAAGTAGGTGGGCAAATGAAACAGCTCATGAAGCAAGTGGCTGAACTTGGTCTCGATGAGCTTTCTCAACTCGATGAGGGCCAAAGTATTAACCTGAGCGGCTTTGAGATTCGTTCAGAAGATGTGAAAGTCAGCCGAACTCCCGTGGAGGGAGACTTTCCAGTTCAAGCCTCCGCAAAGATCATTGTCGCCCTCGACACAAGCGTCAGCCGCGATCAAGAGTTAGAAGGCTTATCTCGTGAGATTGTTAACCGAATCCAAAAGCACCGAAAAGATTCACGGCTTCAGCTTGATGACCGAATCAATCTTCACATGAGCGTTCAAGATCATTCACTTCAAGAAGCCATTAAAATTCATGAGGAATACATCAAAAGTCAAACTTTAGCCGTGGAACTCAAAGTAGATTCATCTGAGCCCTCCCATGAAAGCCAAGAATATGAGATTGATGGTCAAAATTTACGAATTAGCTTAGAAGTGGTGGCAAGATGATCACTCCTTTAGAAACTCAGGCTAAGCCCGAATTTTCAATTCGAAATTATCTATCGAATCAAAAAGAACGATTTCAAAATCACTTGGATTTTATGAACCCTCAGCTTCCACGCGTCTTAAAGACGATTGGTTTTGATAAAAAATATGTGCGTGGCGAAGGTCAGTATCTTTGGGATGAAGACGGCGAGCGTTATCTTGATTTCTTGTCGGGTTACGGAGTTTTTAACATTGGCAGATATCATCCCGTTATTCTTAGAACCGTCACCGAAATGCTCGATATTAAAGATGCCAACATGGTTCAGATGGACTGCCCACATCTTACGGGTGAGCTGGCCAAGGCTTTAATTGAACGAGCCCCCTCAGGAGATCGTTGCTACTTTACGAGCACGGGAGCTGAGACGGTGGAGACTGCCGTTAAGTTTGCAAAAGCGACGACGAAACGAGATCGATTTATTTTTCTTGAAAAAGCTTTTCATGGCCTAACGGTTGGAGCGCTTTCGGTCATGGGCAATAAAGAGTTTCGAGAAGGTTTTGGAGGTCTTTTGCCTGGAGCCTCTGGTGTTGCCATGAATGATCTTGAAGCTTTAGAGCGTGAGCTTAAGAAAAAAGATGTGGCGGCTTTTATTTTTGAGCCCATCCAAGGAAAAGGGGTTTTTGTTCCCGAGCCTGGCTTTTTAAAAGCCGCCGAAGATCTGTGTCGACGCTATGGCACTTTAACGATTGCCGATGAGGTTCAAACGGGAATGGGAAGAACAGGCAAGCTTTTTGCAATCGAACACGAAGGCCTTAAGCCCGATATGATTTTAATTTCAAAAGCTTTGAGCGGTGGAATTGTTCCGACGGGAGCCGTCATTGGAACCGATCAAATTTTCAAAAGTGTTTTCTCGAAAATGGATCGCTGCGTAGTTCACTCTTCTACTTTTGGGAAAAACTCTTTTTCTGCAGCGATGGGTTTGGCGACATTATGGGTCATTGAAAACGAAGGGCTACTCGATTCGGCTCTACGAATTGAAGAGAGAATAAAAGCCGGCGTGAATGCCATGAAAGAAAAGTATGAAATGCTCGGAGAGATCAGAGGTCGAGGTTGCATGCTTGGAATTCAATTTAAAGCCCCAAAATCTCTCAAACTAAAAATGGGTTGGAGTTTGTTGCATGGCCTGGACGATAGTTTGTTTCCGCAGATGTTTACGATTCCTCTCTTGAAAGAGCATCGCATCCTCACGCAGACCTCGGGCAAGGCTCAAGATATCATCAAACTCATACCTCCCCTCACGCTTACCGACGAAGACTGCGATTATTTCTTAAAGGCTTTTGAAAGCACTTTAAAGGCCGCACATCAGTTTCCTGGAGCGATTTGGGATTTAGCGAAGTCGTTGGCTTCGGCAAGTCTTAGAGATCGCAAATAGAGGGTCGACATCGAGAAAAATTTTTGGAAGGCTGAGAGCCGATGAGCGCCTCAAACGAAGCTTATTTAAAATTAAAAGAGCGCGGCTTTCGTCTCACTAAGCTTAGAGAGCAGTTAATCGATTTCATTTTACGAACAAAGGGTCATTGGACAATCAAGTCTCTCGGCGATGAAGCGATGGCTGCCATTCCCAAGGTGGGCATAGCGACGATCTACCGAACCGTAAATCTACTCGTCGAAGAAGGCTTTTTAACACGAACCATTCTCGAGACTGGAATTGCGCGCTTTGAGGTCACGCCAACAGATCATCACGATCATTTAACCTGCACTCTTTGTGGCCATATTGTTGAGTTTGAAAACGAGAAAATTGAAGAACTTCAAAAGAAAATCGCCAAACGATTTGGCTTCGTCTTAACAGATCACCGAATGGAGCTCTACGGCGAATGCGTCGATCGATCGAGCTGTCAAAAACGCTCTCGAAAATCCCAAAAAAATTGACGAGCCGTGTCAGGTTTTTGACAATTTGCCAGCCTTTGACCTTTTGAGCAGTTTTTAAGTCTTTAGAATTCATCTATTTTCGCTATCCAAAAACTTGGCACGAAATATGAAGATCGCTAGCGTAGAAGGAGATTCACATACGCATGAACTTCGACTCAACTCACATTCCGGCTTTTGACCTTCAACGACATCACTCGCAACTCGATGTTCCCCACGACTTCAATTTGCGCGATCTCGCTCGCAAGCATAAGGTGTTTCCTCTGAGATTGATCTCGTGGAATGGCTCGGTTCAGCTTTTGTTGGCTATGACGAATCCCAAAAATCTTGAGGCTATTCAGCAAGTGGAAGCCAAAACTGGTAAAAAAGTGATTCCCGTTCAGGCAGAAAATGCCGACGTTCAATGGCTCATTCAAAAGTATTACTATGGCTGCAGTCTCACGCCCCACCCCTCACTACGACCTCTCGATTTTAATCACGAGCTATTCGAAAAAATTTGTTCGCAAGAAAACTGATTTAGGGCGTCGCTCGCACATCTGAATGACGAATATCTAAACCTTCAACCATGAAAATGACCTGCTCAGCCACATTGGTTGCGTGATCGGCGATTCGCTCGATATATTTCGATATTGAAATAAACTTCATTGCCGGCACAATCAGACTGGAATTGAGCTTCATAAGCTCCAAAAGCTCACCGATCACTTTTTTGTGAAGATCATCAACTGCTTGATCATCCTGAAGAACATGACCAGCCATCTGAGAATCAAGTGCGACGAAGGAATCTAAAGATCTTGAAATCAACTTGCCACTTAAATCCAGCATCAAAAGCAAATCATCAAAAGATTGAATGGCTGAATTTAACTCAGCGATCTCAAAGATTCTTTCACAAATATTCACGATCTCATCGCCCACTCGTTCAAGATCCGTGCTAATTTTTAAGGCCGCAACAACAAACCGCAGATCTCGTGCCGCCGGCTGACGTAAGGCTAAAATCTGAATCGCCAGCTCATCGACATCCTTCTCC
This sequence comes from Bdellovibrionota bacterium, assembly GCA_049436045.1. Taxonomy (GTDB): domain Bacteria; phylum Bdellovibrionota; class UBA2394; order UBA2394; family UBA2394; genus JBMTHG01. The sequence goes on along the minus strand of JBMTHG010000040.1, from coordinate 8,583 downwards.
CACTGATTGAGCTGTCGATCGCGAGCAATGATCTGATTCGCAAGATTTGCATCTCGATGAATCACACAGTCTCGCGCCTCGCCCAACATCGACTCAATGAGCCCACCCATCAAAAGCAAGCTCTCTTTTAACTGCTCTAGATCTTGATCAAAAATTTTAAATGTTCTTTCAGTCATCTCTATCCAAACTTGCCAGTTAAATAATTTTCAGTTTCTTCGTTTTGCGGACGAGTGAACAAATCTTTGGTTAGTCCAAATTCCATAAGTTTGCCATCCAAAAAAAATGCCGTAGAATCTGAGACCCTCGCAGCTTGCTGCATATTATGAGTCACGATGATGATAGTGTAAGAAAAGCTAAGAGATTTCATGAGTTCCTCAATTTTGGCCGAGGCGATTGGATCGAGTGCCGAGCATGGCTCGTCCATCAACAAAATCTCAGGACTCATCGCAATCGCTCTCGCGATACAAAGTCTTTGTTGCTGCCCCCCCGACAAACTCAAAGCTGAAGTTTTGAGCCGATCTTTCACTTCTTCCCAAAGTGCGGCTTTGGTCAAAGACTCCTCGACTAGCTCGGGCAACGCCTTCTTCGAAACTCCTGCGCGACGAGGTCCCCAGGCAATGTTATCAAAAATTGATTTTGGAAATGGATTTGGCTTTTGAAATACCATTCCAATTCGGCGCCGAATAAGAACTGGGTCTATTTTTGAATCGTAAATATCTTCAGCGTCTAAAAATACACGGCCCGTGATTCTAGCTTTAGGAATAAAATCATTCATTCGATTGAGCGCACGAAGAAAAGAGGATTTGCCACAACCCGAAGGACCGATCAAAGCCGTGATCTTTTTATCCGCAAAACGCAGTGAAACCTGATTGACTGCGACTTTCTCGTCATAGTTCACACTGAGTCGATCTGTGATTAAGCGATCTGTCATACCAGTAAACTTTTCTTTCTCATCAGCTTAGCTCTTAAAATGATTGCAAGTAAATTTAATCCCAAGGTGAGACCAAGAAGCACTAAGATGGCTGAGGCTGCTAGCGCATGAAACTCTTCTTGGGGTCGGCTAGACCAATTGAAAATCTGAACCGAAAGCGTAGTGAACTGATCGTTTAAGCTCTCTGGCAAAAATCGAGCAAACACTAAACCACCGATCACCAAAATTGGAGCCGTCTCTCCAGCGGCGCGACTTAACGCTAAAATGATTCCAGTTAAAATTCCTGGCATGGCCTGAGGCAGAACTTGCAGAAATGTAACTTGCGCTTTTGTAGCGCCGACACCATAGGCTGCTTCTCTTAAACTTTTTGGAATCGCTCGAATGGCCTCAATCGAAGCCAAGATAATGACGGGAACAATTAAAAGACTGAGTGTGATGGCCGTTACCAGAAGCCCTCTTTCCATTCCTAAAAATCTTACAAAAAAAGCTAAGCCTAACATTCCATAAACCACAGAGGGAATGGCGGCGAGATTCGCGATGTTAAGACGTAAAAAAGCAGTGAATCTCGCTTCGGGTAAATACTCCTCGATGAAAACTGCCGTGAAAATTCCAAGGGGAATCGCAATGATCGCGGTCAGAATCAAAAGATAAAAAGACCCAATTAACGACGAAAAAATTCCTGCCTCTGCCGGAATTCTAGAAGGAAACTCTACTAAAAAACGCCAGCTTAGATATTCCATTCCCTGCGAAGCACTCTGAAAAAGAAGAATCCCTAATGCTAAAAAACTAATCGCAATCGCAATGAGCCCAAGCCCAGGAAGAAGAAACGAATTTAACTTCTCAAAATTTTTCATAAATATTTTTGATGAATCCTCGATACAAAAAACTGAGCGATTAGATTGGTGAAAAATGTTATTCCAAATAAAACTAGGCCGACGGCAAACAAACTTTGATATTCAAGGGTTCCCGCAGGCGTATCCCCGAGACTCACTTGAACGATATAGGCCGTCATTGTTTGAATACTTTCTAAGAAATTTAAGGTTAACTTCGGTGTTGCTCCGGCAGCTAAAGTCACGGCCATCGTCTCTCCGAGAGCTCTTGAAAAGGCTAGAATGACAGAGGCGACGAAACCTGAAAAAGCCGCCGGAAACACGACTGTAAGAATGACTTGATATTTTCTAGCGCCAAGACCATAGGCCGCTTCTTTTAAATGCCGAGGCACCGCCTCGAGGGCGTCTTGCGAAATCGAGGCAATCGTTGGAACCACCATCAAAGCCACCACAATGACAGCACTTAAGGCATTAAACACTTCTGTCTGCGGAAGAACTTCTCGCAAAATAGGGGTTACAAAAGTTAGGGCCAAAAACCCATAAACCACAGTCGGAATCCCCGCCAAAATCTCTAAAATCGATTTTACGAAAAACCTGAGATAACGTGAGACATATTCACTCAAATAAATGGCTGTGAGAAGCCCTAGGGGTAAGGCGAGAACTAAGGCACCCCCCGCGATCATCAAACTTCCTGCAGCGATCGGAAGAATCCCGAAACTGCGTGGCTCTAAGAGTGGATACCACTCCTTGCCAAAGAAAAACTCGACAAGATTTACATGAGAAAAAAATCCGATGGCCTCCACAAAGAAGAATGCAAAGATTCCAATCGTCGTCAAAATACTCATCGAGGCACAGACCGCCAACACGATCCAAAGACAGCGCTCGGTCCAGGCTCGAGATGGCGAGGGATGAGTTTTGAACATGTATTTTGAACTCAGGCTCATTTTTGGCAACTAGAGTTGGCTTTTAAACTTTTGCTCCATCGAAAGATCATTCGAAAGTTGGCTCATGATGGGGCCAATTTTTCCTGCCTCTAAGAACTCGACGGCCAAACTCGAAATCTTGGATTGTTCTTCAAATGTCTGCCCCAGAGGCACATAGCCGATGGAGCCCACAAGCTCATGAACACTCTTTAAATAAAAACTGATAAACTCCTTAAAAGCTTTGCTTTCTCTCAACTTCTTTTCTGAAACATAGATGTAAAGCGGGCGCGACAAAGGCTTATAGAGTCCCGTTGAAATGTTTTTAGGATTAGGAAAGACTGCCTGAGAACCCGTTGAGATCGGCAAGATTTTTAACTTATCAGCATTCTCTAAATAATAGGCTATTCCAAAATAGGCTAAAGAGTCTCGATCTCCTGCCACTCCAGAAACCAAAACATTATCGTCTTCACTTGCCGTAAAATCAGCTCTCGAACTTTTTGCCTTTCCCACTATCGCCTCTGTGAAAAAATCAAAAGTTCCTGAATCATGCCCTGGGCCATAAAGATTGATTTTTCGATCAGGACACTGAGAGTCGATCTGCTTCCAGCTGAGGATCTTGCCTTGCGCTTCCGGCTCCCATATTTTTTTTAACTGATCTACCGAAAGCTCATCAACACAATCGTTTTCTGGATGAACCACGACTGCAATACCATCGAAGGCGATGGGAATTTCGATGAAATCAACCTGATTTTTTGCACATCGCTCAAGCTCCACCTCTTTGATGGGTCGAGATGCTCCCGTGATATCAATTTCGCCATTACAAAACTTTTTAAACCCTCCGCCAGTACCAGAGAGGGCGACTCCTACACGTAGATTTTTTAGAGCTTCCACTTTGCCGGCAGCCTCAGCGACGGCTTCAGAAATTGGAAAAACTGTGCTTGAACCATCGATCACAATTTTGTTTTCAGATGATGTTTTCGAACAAGACGCCATCAAGAAAGCAAAAGCTAAGACGATATAAACAAAATTTATATTCATTCTTCTATGATAAGGATATCCACTGCTCTTCAGAATTCAATTTTAGCGAAAGATCCGGTCAAGATCTCATTAAGATGCCGGAAACAAAAGCCGAAACTTCATACCACCGGTGGGCAAATTCAAGGCCTCGACCATTCCTCCATGAGAGATGACGATATGATTGACAATCGCCAGTCCCAAGCCCGTTCCCCCAGAAGCTCGATTACGCGACTTGTCAGGACGATAAAATCTTTCAAAAATTCGAGATAGATCCTGATCAGCTATTCCGGGGCCGTTATCGATCACTTCAAAGAGATAAAAACTTTTGCCTGATTGAGAAAAAGATTTTGCCACAAGCTCAACGATCGCCCCTTCTTGACAATAGCGATGCGCATTAAAAATTAGATTACTCAGGGCCTGCTCTAAGAGCTTGGCATCAAGTCGAACCTCCGTCAGCTGATTTTGTATTCGAAAAAGCTGAGATTTTTGCTGAAAGCGATGAGCAAACTGATCTTCTATACTTTTCAAAAGTGGTGGAAGCAAAAAATTTTCGATTCTAAGATGCTCATCAGAGGCCTCTAGTCGAGATAAATCCAAAATATCGTGAATCAAAGAATCAAGTCGCTCTACATTATCTTCGATTTTTCTTAAAAAAGAGTCAGCCAATTGAAAATCTTTCACGGCCCCGTCTCTTAAACTTTCGGTGAAGCCTTGAATTGAAGTCAGTGGAGTTTTCAGCTCATGAGATAAATTGGCGATAAAGTCTGTTCGCTGCTTTTTTAAAAGAAGACATTCATTTTCTGCTCTTCTTAACTTTCGGCGAGACCTCAACAATAACAATCCGAGAATGATGGAGAGGCCCATTAAAAAAACCACCATCAAAAAACTAAGCGGGGGAATTCCCAAGAATCAGCTCCTTGACTCTTTAATGCGATAGCCTACTCCTCGAATACTCTCAATTTGAGAGCCTATCGCACCCAATTTTTTTCTGAGATTCGTGATGTGTACATCAATTGTTCGATCAACAACCGAAACATCTTTTCCCAGGGCAAAGTCGATGAGCTGTGATCGATTAAAAACATGTCCTGGTTTTTCAATGAGGCACTGTAAAATTTTGAACTCTGTATTCGTCAGCTTGACCTCCACATCTTCGACGAAAACTTCATATCGAGAGAGATCCATTTTAAGAGTTTCAAAAACAATCTCTTTTTGACTAGACCTCAACGGCTGCCGATCTTCAGAGCGTCTCAAAACTGCCTTCACTCTGGCCACCACTTCTCTTGGACTAAAGGGCTTCGTGATATAATCATCAGCGCCCATCTCTAGGCCGACAATCTTGTCAGTCTCCGTCGATTTCGCGGTCAGCATGATCACCGGCAGGGATTCCAATTCAGGATCTTTTTTTATCTGTCGACAAATCTCGATGCCTGACATTCCGGGCAACATTAAATCGAGAATCACCAAATCATAGGTCTTTGTTTGCAAACGGCCCAAGACTTGTTGGCCATCTTGAATCACGTCTACGTCACAGCCCTCTTGCTGCAAGCTATAAACTAAAAGCTCTCCGATATCTTTTTCGTCATCAACGACCAGAATCTTTTTTGAGAGACTCAATTCTCACCTCCTTGCAGTACGATGTCACACTACTTGATGAGAGACCTGAAGGGCAAAGATGAAAGTTAACAAATCGGGGCGAGAGGATTCGAACCTCCGACCCCTAGTTCCCAAAACTAGTGCTCTAGCCAGGCTGAGCTACGCCCCGAAAAAGAAAACTTAACCCTATGATGAGCGGAAAGACAAGGGCCCGCACATGAAGAAAGAGACCAAATCAAAAAAAAAGGGGCTAAAAAGCCCCTTTTTCTTCAAAAGAAATAATTGAATTAAGACAAATGCTTAGCTACGTGCTTTGTCATTTCAAACATATTCACGCGCGACTTGCCGCCGAACAAAGCTTTTAGCTTTTGATCAGCATTGATAAATCGTCGCTCAACTGCATCTTGAAGTTTATTCTTTTTGATATAACCCCAAAGTTTTTTTGTAACTTCAGTTCGTGGCAAAGGCTTGTTTCCAACGATGCTTGCCAAAATTGTTGATGGAGTTAAAGGCTTCATGAAGGCAGCATTTGGCTTACGCTTAGTTTTTGCCTTAGTTTTTGCCTTTGCTTTTTTTGCTGCTGGCTTTTTAGTCGCCTTCTTTTTGGCTTTAGTTTTTTTTGCTGGTTTTTTAGCAGTTTTTTTCTTCGCTTTAGTTTTAGTAGCTTTTCGTTTCGTTGCCATCTATCCCATCCTTCTCTTTCTAGATTTGTTTTTAAGTGATGCCTCTAATGATTCATCACCATTTCGCAAGTCTGACTCATTTTCCCTCTAGATTCCAAGAACTTTTTTTCAAGAAATGATTCATTTTTCTAAAATTTCTATAGGAGGAAGATTCCACTCAAAGTAACTCCCCCCATAGAGATAGAAACCTAACCGACAACTTTTTAACTGTATGGGCATAGTCGCAAAAGCTTCTTTTAAGCTTTTTCCATAGCGAGAATCCCCTAAAATCGGGCAGCCAATCTTCGCCAGCTGCGCCCGAATCTGATGAGATCTTCCAGTTTCAAGGTCGATTCGCAATCGAGTTTTATCTCCCCGCTCCTCTTGAACTTCATAGGATAAAACCGCCTCTTTCGCTCCCGGCGTCGGGCGCGGAAACACGCTGGTGTAGTTCGTCTTTTCATTTTTTTTCAGATAATGAACCAAACGATCTTTGGCTTTTGGTGGCCTGCCAGACACCCAGGCCGAATAGGATTTTCTAACTTTTCGAGAGCGAAACTGACCGGTGAGCTCCTCGCAAAACTCTTTGGAACGGGCGAAAAGCATAAGGCCCAAAACTTCTCGATCTAAACGATGAACCGGCCAAAGCGACTCCCCAAGCTGCCTACCAATAAATCCATGAAAATCTTCTAAATCACTGGACTTCGCCCTCTGCGAAAGAAAAGGCTTCAATTTTTCAATCAGAAGAAACGGCTTTTCGTGATGAACGATTCTAAAGATAGAAGCTGCTGGCATAACTCAAGCCGGCAAATTACTGGAGATTAAGAATATTAACAATAGCGTCTTGGGTTCTTATCTTGTGATGGTGGGGGCAGATCTTTCATCGCCGTAAACTTCAGCTGAACCTGACCATCGCAAATCATTTTTTTGCATTGAAAGCGAACACCTTCAAGATCCTCTAAGGTTGTCTCAGCCTCATAGGCCTCACCACAACGATCGCATCGACCCCAAAAAATGTTCTTTGATGGAGATTTCATACTTAGCCCTCCTCCCACACTTTCATTATACGACCAATCTTTTAGCTTGTTAGTCCGCCACGCATCATATTCACAAGACCCAAACTGATTTTTGGAATACACTTAAAGACATGCCAATAGTCACCCTTCAGCCCGGAGGCAAGCGGCTCGAAGCCCCGCGCAAAGCGAACTTGCTTAAATTTCTACAGGAATCTGAGATTCCCGTGGGAAGTGCCTGCGGCGGAAAGGGGCTCTGCGCCAGTTGTAAACTGCAGGTACTCTCCGGAGCCAAAAATCTATCCCGACCCAATGACCGAGAGATCGACCTCGCAGAGAGAAATCATTTAACGAAGATTGAACGCATCTCATGTCAGACCAAAATTCTGGGTGATATTGAGATCAGCGCCTCTTATTGGAACGAAGAAAGTTTTTCATGAAGACCAAAATTCAGCCTAAACCAGCCCATCTTTCCACCGTAGAAACCTATCACTTGGTGCTCCCTTCTCATGCCAACGCTCTCGGAAGCATTTTTGGAGGAACAATCATGAGCTGGATCGACATTGCGGCAGCCATTTGTGCACAACGTCACTCAGAACGAGTGTGCGTCACCGCCAGTATCGATGCTCTGCACTTCATTTCTCCCATCGAAGTGGGCGATAGTGTTCATTTGAGAGCTCGTGTTGTCTTTACGGGCAAGAGTTCCATGATGATTGAGGTTCGAGCTGAGCACGAAAATGTGCGATCGCAGGGCGGCAGAAGTTTAAGTGCTTTGGCCTATCTGACCTTTGTTGCCTTAGATGAAAAGCGCCGCCCCACAAAAGTTCCTCCCCTAGAGCTTATTAGTGATCAAGATCGCGCCGATTTTAAAGCGGCTCAGCGACGTCGCGAATCTCTTATCGCGCAACGTCATAATGATTTTAATTAGAGCGCACAAAAGAGATTAAACAGTGCTAAAATTAAAATCAGCTCTATGATCATTTCGTGCCCGAGTTGCTCTGCAAAATATCATTTGGCGGATTCCAAAGTGAAGGCATCCGGCACAAAAGTGCGCTGCCCACGCTGCAGCTATACCTTTTCTGTTTTTAAAAGCTTAGAGCCAGAAAATGAACCGGCGATTGAGCCGATTGAAGAACCTACATCGACTCAAACTCGACCCAAAATCGATTCCCTAGAAAGTGCTTTTTCAGCAGCGACCCCAACAGAAAAGTCCCTCACAGAGAAGCTCCAAAATCCAGCGGAGCGCTTCTTTGACGAGAAGACTCAGCAATACCGCAGCCTCCCAGAATCAATTGCTGAACTGCAGAAAGCCAAACCCATTGATTCTCCTTTGTTTGGAGATTTTGATCAAATTCCCTTTGCCGAGGCCGAAGAAGACGAGCGCGAGTTCAACTTGCCAGAAGAAACCAATGTGACGTTCAAAAATGAACCAGAGATTGAAGCCTCAAGCCCTGAAGCTCAAAATGAAAAATCAGAGCCAGAAGCAGAAGTGCAAGAAGAGGCAGGAGAAATCTCAAAAACTGAACCAAAATCAGAGGTCGAAGTCTCCCAACCGAATCCTTCTTCTGAGCTTCCAAAACGAACGAGCTCGCCTCGTGCACGAGAGAAAGATCC
>JBMTHG010000039.1:0-13017 GCA_049436045.1 Bdellovibrionota bacterium | reverse complement strand
GTCTCGATGAGCCCCACGAAAAGAGGATGGGGCTCAAAGGGCTTCGAAGAAAACTCTGGATGAAACTGAGTGGCGATAAAAAAGGGATGACTTTCTAGCTCGACTATCTCTACCAGATTTTTTTCCGCAAATCGGCCGACGATCTTTAAGCCTGCCGATTCTAAAGGCTTTTCAAACTCGTTGTTAAATTCAAATCGATGACGATGTCTTTCTTCGATTTCATTTCTGGCATAAAGTTTCGCCGCCTTCGACTGAGAGTCTAAAACGCAAGGATAAGCGCCCAATCGCATGGTGCCGCCTTTTTTGAGATTATCACTTTGGCCCTCGAGGTAATGAATGATGAGCTGTGAAGCCTTAGGCTGAAACTCTTCAGAAGCCGCCTCTTTTAATCCACATTTGTTTCTTGCAAACTCAATGCAGGCCAGCTGCATTCCTAAACAAATTCCTAAAAATGGAATATTTTTCTCTCGCGCCCATTGAATTGCTCGAATTTTTCCCTCAACACCTCGGTTTCCAAATCCGCCGGGCACGATGAGAGCTTGGATCGACTGAAAGCGCTCGTGAATCTCCTCTATCTCCAGATTCTCAAGCTCTTCAGGATCAAGATAGACAATCTCAACTTGGCAAGAGTTCGCAATGCCCGCATGAACTATGGCTTCACTCAAGCTCTTATAAGATTCTTTTAGAGAAATATATTTTCCAACCAAACCCAATCGAAGCTTTTGAGAGGCTTCTTTCAATTTTTGGTTGAGACTTTTCCAAGCGCTTAAGTCTGGAGCTTTGGTTTTTAATTTTAACTTCTCTACGATGCGCTCATCTAATTTTTCAGAGTGAAAGAGCAATGGAATTTGATACACATGCGGCGCATCCATCGCCTGAATCACGGCCTCTTCGGTGAGATTGCAAAACAGGGCTAATTTTCGTCGAGTGTCTGGCTGGAGCTCTTTTTCAGTTCGGCAAAGCAAAAGATCTGGCTGAATTCCAATACTCAAAAGCTCTTTCACAGAATGTTGTGTGGGTTTGGTTTTAAGTTCATCAGCAAATTTAAGATAGGGAATCAAGGTCACATGAAGATAAAGCGTGTGATCTCGGCCTAAATCATTTCGAAGTTGTCGAATCGCTTCTAAAAACGGAAGACTCTCAATATCACCGATCGTGCCACCCACCTCGACAATACAGATATCAGAACCCAAGGCACACTTCACAATTCGCTCTTTAATTTCATTTGTGATGTGCGGAATCACCTGAACCGTGGTGCCGAGATAGCGGCCCTGTCTTTCTTTTTCAATTACCGCATCATAAATTTGACCCGTCGTAAAATTATGCAAACGAGTCATCTGCGCGTGTGTAAATCGCTCGTAATGTCCTAAATCCATGTCGGTCTCAGCACCATCGACTGTGACAAAAACTTCGCCATGCTCCAGCGGATTCATCGTTCCCGGATCGACATTGATATAGGGATCCATTTTCACCATATGAACCCGAAGACCTCGAGCCTCTAAAAGTGCCGCCACACAACTGGCAGAAATTCCCTTTCCAAGCCCTGAAACCACACCACCTGTTATAAAAATAAACTTTGAACTCACCTTTACACCGAGAGCCTATCTAAAAGTTTTAATTTTTCATTGGAAATTTTTTGTTTGCCGTTGAGCGCTTTTGAAAAATCTATCGACTCCATTCGACCACAACGAACGATTGTCATTTTCTTTGTCTTTCCCGATAAAATCAAATTGACGGCAAGGGCTCCAAACTCTGAAGCCAAATTACGATCCACAGGGCTTGGGCTTCCACCTCTTTGTAAATGCCCCAAGATCAATGTTCTAACCTCTCGTTGAATTTTTCTTCCGAGCGATTCCGCAATCTTTAAAGATTTTCCAGGCTTTTTTCCCTCTGCTACGATCACGATGCTCCCTGTTTTTCCTCGGGCCAAGCCAGATTTGATTTTTCGAAACATGGCTTCGGGCTGATCTTTCTTTTCGGGAATAAAAACAAATTCTGCACCAACCGCCAAAGCCGTCTCAATCGCAATATGCCCCGTATTTTTGCCCATCACTTCGATGACAAAAATTCGCCCATGGGAATCAGCCGTGTCTCGAATCTTATCGATACATTCCACCGCCGTTCGAACAGCCGAATCAAAGCCAATCGAAAAATCGGTACCCGCTAAGTCGTTATCAATCGTGCAGGGAACTCCGATCACAGACACTCCAAACTCATCGCTCAGCTTCGCCGCCCCTCGCAGGCTTCCATCGCCGCCGAGAACGATGAGTTTTTTAATCCCCATGAGTTTTAAAGATTCATAAGCTTTTTTTCTGCCTTCTTTCGTAAGAAAGGATCGTGAACGAGAGGAGCCTAGAAGTGTACCACCTCTTTGAATGATATTTCCCACGCTTCGAAGTGACAGCGGAACAAAATTTCCCTGAATCAAACCTTCGTAGCCATGACGCACACCCAAAACTTCGACGTGATGCGCATAGGCCACTCGCACAATCGAGCGCAAACAGGCGTTCATTCCTGGGGCGTCGCCTCCCGACGTAAGAACTGCTATTCGATCTTGGCTTTGCGTCATGACTCCCTCTCCTGAACTACTCCCTTAAATCTATACTTTGTTTTATACTGAAATCATTAGAACAAATCACGATTAGTTTTATTATGGGAAAAAATTCAAAACCAGATGCGAAAAAAATTGAGTTAAAGGGATTTGAACCTAATCCTTTGGCCTTTCCTGCTCATCTTGATGAAAATCGAATCATTCAAGAGCTTCGAGATCGTGTAGAAAAACTGAAGATTTTTGATTCTTTAGGAAAAACCCTCACCTCCTCTTTAGATCTTTCTGAAATTTTAAGATTAGTGGTCGAAAGATTTGGCGCTTTGATTGATTCAGAGCATTTTGGGCTCCTTTTGATGGATGCCAAAACTAACGAATTTTATTATCAGTACCCACCTGACACAGATCGGGTGAAAAAAAGTTTTCCACTCGGTCGAGGAATTTTAGGAAAGGGCTTGGAACACGGTTTCGGAAGTTTAGTCGAAAGCCCCTCTCAACACTCAGACTTTGATTTTGAAGTGGATGCCCACATCCTTGAAGAATCGAGCAGCTTGATTCAGTTGCCCCTGATTTCTAAGGGTCAAGTTTTGGGAAGTGTCGTCGTTTTTACTGAAAAAAATAAAAAAGCTTTTTAAAAATAACACTTTAATCTTGTGAGAAGTTTTTCAGACTATCTGGCGATTGCGATTGAAAACGCCAGTCACCACCAGCGAGTTCAAGATCTCACCATCACCGATGATTTAACTTTGCTCTACAATGCTCGCTATTTGCCGATTATTCTTGAGCGAGAGATATCTCGATGTCGTCGTTATCAAGAGTCTTTTTCTGTGATCTTTCTTGATCTTGATGATTTTAAAAAGATCAATGATACCTATGGTCACTTGGCCGGCTCTCAGATTTTAACAGAGTTTGGCAGCTTTCTTTATCAGCAGATTCGAAGCTCTGATATCGGCATTCGCTATGGCGGCGATGAGTTTGTTCTCGCTCTCAGCAAAACGAGCAAGAAAGATGCTCTTCATTTTGTCGAAAGAATGATTGAGCGCCTTCAGAATGAGGGCTTCTTAAAATCTAAGCATTTGAATATTCGCCTCACGGCCAGCTTTGGCATCGCAAGCTTTCCAGAAGACGGTCAAAGTATTGATGAGATCATTTCGGCAGCGGACCATGCCATGTATAAGGTCAAAAAATCTAGTAAAAACGGGCTATTCGCTGCCTCCAAAAAGCCCAAGATTGTGGAATAAGCTGAAATTTGCTAGAAAAAGGCCTGTATGGGAGTCGGGCTTTGGGTCTTTTGGGCCGTTACACAATTTAATCCTTGTGGCGATTATATTTCACATTTTCGTGACTGGAACCATGTCAGCGCAGACATCAAAGATCAGCGCCTCATTGAACTCCTCGAACTCGATATTTCAGGCAAAGAATCGATCGAAGCCTTTCGTGTTTTTTCTAAAATTTGGCATTTAGAAGGGATTCTCGGGGAAATTGAAAAATTTCCAAACAAAAAGGTCATCGACGCCCATCCGGTTTTTCGGGTGCCCTCTCCCATCATCAAAGAAACCATTTTAAATATCGAAAGCATTTTAAGAACCCAAAAAGAAGAGATTCATGTCGCTCTTTTCTCAGCGCTTAAAGACCTAAAAACTCACGCTGAGAAGGCCATTCCGTCTCGTGATTTTATTGATGAGCAAAAAAACTCTCAATTCATTGGCCTTTGGTATGAAATTCGAAGCGCCGCTCACTATGCTCAGCGCGGCTACGAGATTTTAGCCTTTCGCCTGAGTTTTAAGCTTCCGCTCTTAAAGCAGGCCGGCGAGGTCGATTTGCTTGTTCGTGATCGCAATCAAGATATCATTCTGGTCGAAGTGAAAAAAAGAATTCGAAATAAACGTGAATATGATTCTCAGTTCGAAAGATTTGCCAAAATTCTAGAAGGCGTCACCATGTTTCCTTGGAGCATTCAGGCTGTTGAGATTTTTGTGCCAGAGGGAATTTCTATGGAAGAACTTGAGTTTTTAAAAACTAATTGGCCGAATTTTCGAGCGACCTCACTTCAAGAACACAAGCGTCGTCCCAATCATCTTGATCTTCCGCACTATGCTGGGAAAGATTAAAGCGAGCAAAAACTAAAGCCCTAAAAATCTACTGAGAGAGCAAGCACGAAGCTAAGCTCTGATTCGACTTTGTCTCTAAAGTGGGAATCATTTTCGCACAATCGGCATTGGCTTTTGGACAGCGCGGATGAAAAGTGCAGCCCGTTGGAACATCAATCGGCGAAGGAATCTCCCCTACCAAGGGAATTCGATTTCGCTTTCTCTCTTTGATTGGATCTGGAATTGGAACCGCTGACATCAAAGCCTGAGTGTAGGGGTGATTGGGATTGTCATAAAGAGCCTCTGTTTCGCCCAATTCGACAATTTTGCCCAAATACATCACCGCCACTCGATGACTTAAGGTTTTCACCACCGAAAGATCATGAGCAATGAAAAGATAAGCCACCTTAAATTTCTGCTGAAGATCTTGCAGCAAGTTAATAATCTGCGCCTGAATCGAAACATCGAGAGCCGAAACGGGCTCATCGAGCACAATCAGCTTTGGGTTCACCGCCAAGGCTCTTGCGATATTGATTCTTTGTCGCTGCCCACCACTAAACTCATGAGGATAGCGAAAAAGAAATTTAGGATTTAAATTCACAATCTCCATCAGCTCATAAATTCTCTCTAATCTTTGCTTTCGATTTAACGAGGTCAGAGATTGAAGAGGCTCTGATAAAATCTCAGCAATCGTCATCCGAGGATTCAAAGAGCTAAAGGGATTTTGAAAAACCATCTGAGCTTTTTTTCGAACTTCCTTCATCGAAGTTCGGCCCAAGCTGGTTAGTTCCTGACCTTCAAATTTAATCGAGCCTGAGGTAGCCTCGATCAACTGAACGATGGCGCGCGCTGTTGTGGATTTGCCGCAACCACTCTCTCCCACAAGACCCAAAGTTTCTCCCTCGTGAAGATCAAAGCTCACCTCATCCACTGCTTTGACGAATCGAGTCTCTTTCTTGAAGAAGCCCCCTCGAGAGACAGGAAAAAATACTTTTAAGTCTTTAACTTCTAGAAGCTTCACGATTCTCTTCTTTCAGTGGAAAATGACATTCAAAATAGTGACCATCGGCTCGACTCTCTAAACGAGGCCGCTCTTTTTTACAGGTATCTTGCACTCGCGAACATCTTGCGGCAAATGCACAAAAATCTCCCATCTTCGTCAAATCAGGCGGCGAACCCATGATCGGCTGAAGTCGGCTTCCAGGCTTCACGTCTAAACTCGGAATCGAATTCAAAAGCCCCTGCGTATAGGGATGCTTCGTATGATAAAAAATATCATCTGTCGTTCCTCGCTCTGCCAAGCGCCCGCCATACATGACTTGCACCCGCTCACAAAGTCCAGCCACCACTCCCATATCGTGAGTGATCAAAATGATAGAAGTTCCATGCTTTTGATTCACTTCTTTTAAAAGCTCTAAAATCTGCGCTTGAATGGTCACATCAAGAGCTGTCGTCGGTTCATCGGCGATCAAAATTTTTGGCTCAAGCAACAAGCTCATCGCAATCATCATTCTCTGCTTAAGTCCTCCAGAGAGTTGATGGGGGTAAGAGTCAAAACGAATATCAGGCTCAGGAATTCCCAATTGCTCCAAAACTTCTAAACAGCGTTTTCGAGCTTGAGTTGGTGTCATCGTCGAATGAATTTCTAAAACTTCTAAAAGCTGAGTGGAAATCTTTAAGTAGGGATTTAAAGAGGTAAAGGGATCTTGAAAAATCATGGAGATGTCTTTTCCACGCATCGAACGCATCTGAGCCGGAGACATTTTTAGAAGATTTTTATTTTGAAATAAAATCTCTCCTGAACTGATTCGCGCCGGAGGCATAGGCAGAAGACCCATCAAAGCCAAACAGCTTACAGATTTTCCGCTTCCGCTTTCGCCGACTATCCCTAAAATCTCTCCCTCTTGAAGGTCATAGCTTACATGATCAACAGCTCGAACGATTCCCTCATCAGTATGAAATTCAACGCTTAAATCTTTGACTTCTAGAAGAGCCATTATTGCTTTCCTTTCAATCGAGGATCTAGAGCGTCGCGCAAACCATCTCCAATAAAATTCAAGCTAAACAAAGTCAGCGTCAGAGCAAGCCCAGGCAAAATGACCATATAAGGATATTGATCAACATAGGTTTTTCCATCAGCGACCATCAAGCCCCAAGAAGACATCGGCGCCTGAACTCCTAGACCCAAAAAGCTTAAGAAGGCCTCTTCGAGCATCACTCTGGGAACGATCAAAGAAAAATAAACAATGATGGGCCCCAAGGTGTTGGGAATCAAATGCTTTAAAACAATCGCCAAATGCCCAGTGCCTGAAGCATGGGCGGCTTCGATGAACTCTGAATTTTTTAGGGAAATCACCTGGCCCCTGACAATTCGAGCCGTCGTGAGCCACGACACCGCACCGATCGCAATGAAAAGTAAAATAAAAGACCGCCCGGCAAGCGCCATCAAAATGATCACAAAAAACATATAAGGCAAGCTATAGAGAGTATCGACGAATCTCATCATGATGTTATCGACTCGGCCTCCCACATAGCCGGCGATCGAGCCAAAGAGCACTCCAATCAATAGCGAAACAAATCCCGCCAAAAAGCCAACGGCCAAAGAAACTCTTGCCCCAAACAAAAGTCGCGCCAACATATCTCGACCGAGATCATCGGTGCCAAGCCAATGTTTGGTGTTCCAGTAGATTCCAAAAATTGAGCTGTAATCAGCGGCATCTAAAGCCAAGCCCGTTTGAATTTCAAATTCATCAAGATTCAAAACGAAAGGAGGATTATTCACTCTTGAGAAATCAGCCTGATCGTAGGAATACGGCATTAACCAAGGACCAACGACGGCAGCCACAAGCATCGTTGCAAAAAAACAAAAACCAGCGACGGCTGCCTTGTTTTTGATCAATCGCTTCCAGGCATCAGCCCAAAGTGAAGTGCCCTTTTCAAATTCAAGCTCTTCTGGATGTCGTCTAAAAATACTCTTTAGAGTTTTCAAAAAATCAATCTTCCTTAGTCGTATTTAATTCGCGGATCTAAAAACCCATACACCAAATCCACAATCAAATTAAAAATCAAAATCAAAACGGCAAAAACAATCACACAGCCTAAAGCCAATGTATAATCTCGGTTCATCGCAGATTCGATCAGAAGTGTTCCCATTCCCGGAATTGCAAAAACCTTCTCAATCACCACACTCCCTGTGAGCATTCCAGCGGTGGCCGGCCCAAGATAAGAAATCACGGGCAACATCCCGCCTTTTAAACTATGTCTTCGAATGATCAAATTTTGAGGCAAGCCTTTGGCTTTAGCAGTGCGAATAAAATCCTGACCTAAAATTTCAAGCATTCCCCCTCGAGTCAGTCGTGCAATCGAGGCTGCATAAACCAAGCCGAGTGTGACCGAGGGCAGAATATAGCCCTCCCAAGATTCCACCATCGCGACAGGAACCAGCTGAAGATGAATCGCAAAAATAATCATCAAAATGTAACCCATCACAAAATCAGGAATCGAAACGCCGAGCATCGAAAGAGACATCGGAAAATAATCTAGAAATTTATTGTGATTAAGGGCCGCCAAAAGTCCTGAGAATACTCCCACGAGCAAAGCGACAATCAAAGCGCCTAAGCCGATGTAGGCACTATATTTGATGGTAGACGCAATGAGTTCGTTAACCGAACGATCGGCATAGCGAGTGGATGGACCGAGATCAAAATCAAAGATTACACGTTTGAGATAAATGCCATATTGAGCAAGAAGAGGCTTATCTAAATCATATTTCGCCTCGATTTTCTTCAAGACCTCAGGAGGAAAGCTTCTCTCTTTTGAAAAAGGCCCGCCTGGTGCCAGCTTGATCATAAAAAAGCTGAGACTCACAATGAAAAACAATGTGAAGATCGCGCCAAGAAAGCGTCTTAAAACATATCTACCCAAAGCCCTACCTCGTTATTCCTTCCTCAAATATTTTACATAGGGCCGGTCGATAAGATTGGGCTCAAAGCCCCGAATCTCGGGCCGAATGAAACTGAAATTGGTATAATAAAAAAGTGGGGCAATCGGCAATTCCTGAAGCAAAATTGCCTCTAATTTTTGCAAGATTTCGAGTCTTTTTGCAGGATTCGCCTCCTGGGATGAAAGTTCGAAGAGGCGATCATATTCTTTATTCGCAAATCCCGTGTGATTATTGCCCGAAGTGCTCACAAAGAGCTCTAAAAAGCTAGCCGGATCAGGATAATCACCCATCCATCCACTTCTTGAGATATCAAAATCCATGGCTCGCTGCTGGGCGAGATAAACTTTCCACTCAAGGTTGAAAGGCTCAACCTCAACGCCCAAATTTTTCTTCCACATGGCCTGCATGGCCTGCGCAATTCTTTTGTGAAGCTCTTTGGTATCATATTGAAGACTGAGCCGACGAAGTCCTTTGCCTTCGGGATATCCAGCCTCGGCCAACAGTTCTTTTGCTTTTTTAAGATTTTCTTCAAAATCCCGACTCACTATCCCCATGGGCGATCGATATTGGCCGGTTTTTAGCGGAACTAACGAATAGGCCGCCAGCTCTCCCCCTCTGGTGATTTGTTCGACTAGAGCCTCCCGATCGATGGCAAGAGCCAGCGCTTGACGAACCCGAGCATCATTCAGGGGAGGCCGCGTGGTATTGAATCGATAAAAATAAGTAATGAAGGCGGGCTCAATTCTAAAATTCGGATCTGATCTATAGCTTGGCACTAAGGCATTTGGAGCTCCATTGTGACCCGTCCAATCGAGTTGGCCCTGCCGAAACAAACTGACGGCAGTTTGTTTATCGTTAATCGGATAAGCCACCACACTCTCAATCGCTACATTTTTTGCATTCCAATAAAACGGATTCTTTATCAGTCGAATGCGTTTATTCACCTCCCAATTTGACATTTTATAGCCGCCATAGGTGACGATATTTTCAGGTCGAGTCCAAAGATCTCCATGCTTTTCTACGACTTCTTTTTTTACTGGGAACAAAACTGATTCAGCCGTCAAATTTAAAAAATAGGGAACAGGCTTGTTTAATCTCACTTCAAATGTTTCATCATCAATGGCTTTGACGCCCACCTTCTTTTGATTTTCAAGACTTGGTGCCGAAGCATAGTCAGCGGCGCCAACAATATTGTCTGTCAGCCAATAAGCATACGGGCTCATCGTCTCTGGGCGCATGGCTCTTAGCCACGACCACTCAAAATCTTTTGCCGTCAGAGGGCTTCCATCTGACCACTTCAAATTGGGTCTCAATTTAAAAACATATTTCTTTCCTGAATCCGAAGGCTTCGGAATCTCTCGCGCCATTCCTGGTCGCAGACTCACCCAATCTGGACCCTGCTGCAAGAGGCCCTCAAACATCTGAACGGCAATATTATTGTCAGGAACCCCCGAAAGTTTGTGGGGGTCTAGGCTCTCTGGCTCATTTTCATTACCAAAGACAAACTCATTTTTCGAGGTTTGCAAGGGCGCAAGCGCCAGCGTTAAAAACACAACCAAGTTGTTGATGATCAAGCCCACCTATAGCTTCTCCTTCTCAAATCAACCTTAAACGCCTCTAACCCACTGACATCAAAGACTCTGGCTAAAAAGTTAGAGCCCACTTTATGGCAAGCTTTTGCTCGTCTGGCAATGCGAAGATCAATTTAAGGCTCTAAGATCGTGATTTTTAAATCGAAATGGCGATATGCTCAAGAAATGAAAAAACCGATGGTTAAAATCGCCGGAATTGAAAATTACTTCCCTGAAAAAGTTGTCACGAATCATGATTTAGAAAAAATCGTAGACACCAATCATGAGTGGATTGTTGAGCGCACCGGCATCTCCGAACGACGAATGAGCCAAAAACATGAAACTCCTGGATTTATGGGTTCTGTGGCATCGAAGAATCTGCTTCAGCGACTTCAAATCGACCCCAACGACATTGATATTATTTTGGTGGCCACCATCACGAGCGATTATTCTTTTCCGGCAACTGCTTGTCTCATACAAGACCAAATCGGGGCGAAACGCGCCTGGGGCTATGATCTTTCAGCGGCTTGTAGCGGCTATCTCTATGGCCTCGAGACCGCTCGCGCCTTTATCGGCTCAGGTTTAGCCAAAAATGTTTTATTGATCGCTGCCGAAAAGATGAGCTCCATTTTAAATTATGAAGACCGAACGACCTGCGTTTTGTTTGGTGATGCCGCCACAGCGAGTCTTGTCACCGCTTCAGAGAATGAATCTGGAATCCTTGATAGTCTTCTCAAAATGGATGGCAGTGGCTTGCCCTGTTTATATATGCCAGCGGGAGGCTCTCTTGAACCACCCTCTGAAGAGACCGTAAAAAACAAACTTCATTATGTCGTTCAAGAAGGCCGGAGCGTTTATAAGCGCGCCGTGACCGATATGGGTGAAGTTTGTGTGGAGCTGCTCAAAAAAAATAACTTGAGCGCTGATGATTTAAAACTTTTTGTTCCCCATCAAGCCAATCTAAGAATTATTGAGTCGGCAGCGGAGCGAATGAAGCTTGATCCAAAAAAGATTGCGCTCAACATTCAACGCTATGGCAACACCACAGCGGCCACGATCCCGTCGGCCTTGGCGGAGCACTTAGAAAACGGCAGCCTAGAAAAAGGCGACCTCGTTCTCTTAGCTTCTTTTGGGGCCGGCTTTACTTGGGGCGCGACCCTGATTCGAATCTAAATTCAGTTAAACGATTTTTTGGCCGGAAGTATCTTCAAAATTTGTGCCTTGAAGATTGGCGCCACGAAAATCTGTGTATTCAAAAGCTGCCTTTTTGAGATTGGCATTTTTGAGATTGGCACCTCGAAAATTCGTATAGCTCAAATTGCACTCTCTTAAATCTGCACCCTCAAGATTGGCATTTTCTAAATTGGCGACCGCTAAATTGCTCTTTTGAAGCTTAGCCCCCGACAAATTTGCGCCGGCCAAAAATGCACTTCGTAGATTCGCTTCTCGCAAATCAATTCCGCCGAGATGAATATTAGGAGTAATTTCTCCATTTAGGATCATTTGTTCAAATTTTTCTTTATTTAGTTCTGCCATAAATTTCTTCTACCCTTTTCAAATTCGTAGCACACAAATTCTTCAGTGGACTACTCATCGTTTCAGTCTGCAAAAGTTAATCTCAAAATAATCTCAAAAACTCCAAACGCCCTCCTTTTCTAGCACAAAATAAAATTCTGCCTAGCCCCCCTAAAAAGGCTCAAAACCCGGGGCTTTTTCTTGAGCTCAAAACTTCAGATTGTTAAAATTCGCAGATCTGGCGCTCATCTTTCTGCAGCGCCCTAATTCAACGCAATGCGCTTAAGCCCCTCGTAAACCCGTCGACTTTGCATTGTATGATTTTCAAATCGAGCTCGATGTTCGATAATAGAGAAAAGGGGTTTTTTATGCGAATGGCTTACATCTTTTTCTTTTCAATTATGACTTCTAGCTTCTCCCTTCAGGCAAAGCCTTCGAAGCTAGACGAGTTAAAAAAGGTGACCGGCAAGCCGAGCGTGAGCCCGCGCAACATCATGACACGGAATTTTAAATCTGTTGGCGAAGTCTCTGGTTCAAATCGAGACTCTAATTATCTGACCAATGGAGATTCTGTTTTTTTGAAAATGACCATTCCTGTCTCGGTGGGCGACGTTTTTAGTATTTTTAAAGATTTAGGGCCGATCAAAAAATCCTATCGATTTCAGGAAAATTCTGTAAACCGCATTCAACTTTTGGGAGAGGTCTACATCACAGATGTGAAATCTGGCTGGGTGGTCGGAACCATCATGAATGCCGAAGAAGACATTCAAAGAGGGCATCAAATTGGCCAAGCGCTAAACTTAAAAGTTCAACTAGATCCTCAAGAGCCCCAATCAGCTCTTCGCGGAAAGATTCTTGGAGGCTCAGAGGGAGAGCAAATGATCGGCACGCATCGCTTCACTTTCATTGATAAAGGCTCAAAAGACGGCTTAAGAGTAAATGACCGTCTCTTTGTGATGAGAGCCAGTGAAAAGATCAATAAAGAGGATAAAAACTTTCCAGAGGTGGCGATCGCCGAAATCATCGTTGTTCATCTCGATGAAAATTACGCAACAGCTTACGTTCTCGGTGGAAGTGAAAACTTTGAGGCGGGCTCGAGCTTCAAAACTGCCATCTCGGAAGAGAAGTATCTTGATTGATTTGATCAGGATTCACCAAAGCAAAAGCACCTGCATCAATCAATTTTTGAGAACCTAAGAAATTTTGATCTCCTGCGGGAGGTCTTAAAACAAAAATATCTCTGCCTAAATCTAATGAAGCTCTGGCCGTCGAGAGAGAGCCGCTTTTTTCATGTGCCTGCGCTAAGAAAAACTCCTCTCCTAAGGCTGCGATGATTCGATTTCGCTCCGG
>JBMTHG010000038.1:0-13426 GCA_049436045.1 Bdellovibrionota bacterium | reverse complement strand
CCTAAATCAAAAAACAATTCTTTCTCTTCTTTCAGCGACTCATAAGAATTTAAAAATCTCCCGGAACTGTAAAGGGGTTCTGGCTTTTTTTGAGTCGAGTTCGCGAACCAAATCGAGTTTCGAGTTAGCGGGCATGGATCTGGGTATTCAGTGGTTAGATTTTGAGCTTGAAAAATCGAGTTTAAAAAAAGGAGAGAGTTTTAAAGACAGCATTGAACTTTTTTCTAATTATCCGATCGACGTTTTGGTGTTGAGGCACAAAGACTATGGGGCTTCTTTTTGGTCGCAGCATTGGCTTCAAAAGCCCGTGATCAATGCCGGCGAGGGCAGTCACGAGCATCCCACTCAGGCGCTTGGAGATGCACTTTGTCTTTATGAGCTTTCGAAGAGCAAATCCTGGAAGATTTGCTTCTATGGCGATTATTTGAAAAGTCGAGTGTTTCGATCCTGCGTTCAAATTTTTAAAAAGCTAAACTGGCAGCTCTATGTTTGTGAAGATGGGCAAAATGAATCTCAGCTTCTGATAAAAAGTTTTGGGCTTAAATCCATAAAGAGAACTGAATTAAAAAAAATGGATATCGTTTATGTCTTGCGAGTTCAAAAAGAGAGAGGAGCCGAATCCATTTTAGGCGCCCTAAAAATGAAAGATGTGGCAAGCAAGACTCAGATCATGCATGCCGGCCCTGTCATGTGGGGCGAAGATCTAGAGATCGCTTTTCAAATGGAGATGGAGAGACTTTTGATTCAGAGGCAGGTTTCTAGCTGTTATTTTATTCGTCGAAAATTGCTTTCTGAAGTTTTAAGAGGTAGCCGCTGATGACCTGGCGAAGAATTCGATCAAAAAATGTATGGAATTCAGCTCGCAAGAGGTTCGAGCTTGGGCTTTTGGAGTTTAAGTCAGAGCGTTTTCATCAAGTGCTGTTTGGTCGAGAGGCTCGAAGCCTCTCTTCAGTAAAAGATTATGATGAGCTTTATATCGGCCCCGCCGCGATTGATTTGCACGTGCATGGGCGAGACTTCGAAGAGTCTCATAAAGAGAGCTTTGAAACTCTCGTCTCGGCCTCCAATGCAGGTGGAGTCGCCACCATGGTTTGCATGGCGAATACTCGTCCTCGCTTAGATCATAAAAAACAAGTCCTCGAATTTTTTAAGCGAGCTTCATCCTTTCGATCAGACCTTCGATGTTTTGCGTCGGTGACAATAGACTTAAATGGCGAGACGCCAAGCGATTGGGATCAACTTTTGCGTCTGCCGATTGTCGGGCTCTCAGATGATGGAAAGCCGATTTTAAACGAAGCTCTCATGCTCGCATGTCTCAAAAAATTAAAAGAATATAAAAAGATCATATCGCTTCATGAAGAAGACACTCAGATTTCTTGTGGGTCGAATTTACATCTGTCTGAGGCGAGTTTGCGCATGGGGGTTGATTCCAGCCCAGAAGAAGCCGAATCTTTGATGGTAAAGAGAGATTTAGAGCTCGCTAAGAGAATCAAGACTCATGTTCATTTTGGTCGTATCTCTTCAAAAAACAGCGTGGCACTTTTTCGAAAATATAGAGGCCAATGTTCGTTCTCGGCGGAGTTAACGCCGCATCACGCGCTCATGAAATCTGAAGATATTTTGGAGTTAGAAGATCGATCTAAAACTCATTTTAAGGTTTGTCCCGTCATTCGCACGGAGGAACATCGCCAAGCTCTTTTAAAGGGGGCCAAGGCGGGCCTTTTAGATTGCTTTGCCACGGATCACGCTCCCCACTCTTATCTTGAAAAAAATCTCCCCCTGCCTCAGTCAGCCCATGGGATCGTCTCTTTAGAGTATTTTTATACGCTGTATTTAGAGGTTCGACGTCAAGCCAAAATGAGCTGGAGTCAGTTTTTTTCAGCGATCGCTGAGAGGCCGGCAGAGATTCTGGGGGCATCGAAGGAGAAGGCTCGAATTCAGAAGGGCTTTGAAGCCTCTTTTGTGATTTTTGATCCTAGTGAAATCGTCGATCTTGATTTCAAAAAATCGAAATCGAATAACTCTCCATTGCAAGGAAGACGACTTCAAGGAAAAGTAAAAGAGCATTGGATTAAAGGAAGTTGTGTTTATGTCGGCTAAGAAAATGAGTTCGAAGGGAATTTTATATCTTCAAGATGGAAGCTCTTTTGAGGGTTTTAGTTTGGGAGCCAAGGCTACCTTGGTGGGTGAACTTGTTTTTCACACCGGGCATACGGGCTACACTGAGATTTTATCAGATCCTTCTTATTATCAACAAATCCTATGCTTCTCAGCGCCACACATCGGTAATCAGGGGATTCATCCAGATGACTTAGAGAGCGATAAAATGTGGGCCTCGGGCTGTGTGATTCGCGAGCATGTGGGGAGTTTCATGCACTGGCGAGAGCGTTGGTCTCTCGCTGAGTATCTTCAAGAGCAAAAGCGACCAGCATTGACGGGGGTTGATACTCGATCTCTCGTTTTAAAAATTCGCGAGTCGGGAAATCTTTGGGGTGTGATTTCAACAGAAACTTCATCTCCAAAAGAGCTCGCGAAATATTTCAAAAAATCAATGAGCATGGCAGGACGATCGTTGGCCGAAGAGGTCTCCACGAAGTTTGCCTATCAATGGAGAACGGGAAGTTCAGAGCTTTTGAGTCAAAGTTGGTGGCGGCCGGTGAAGTCAAAGCGATGTGCCGTTTTGGATTTTGGGGTAAAACGTCAGATTCTTCGATATCTTGTAGATTCTGGATTTGAAGAAGTGATTGTTTTGCCGGCATCGACTCGAGCCGAGGAGCTTTTAAGTTTAGCACCCGATTTGATTTGTTTATCGAACGGACCAGGCGATCCCGCCGCTTCATCTAAAATCATTTCAGAAGTAAAAAAATTAGTCGGAAAGATTCCGCTCTTTGGTATTTGCTTAGGGCATCAGATTTTAGCGAAAGCTTTGGGCTTTGAGACTTACAAATTGAAGTTCGGCCATCATGCAGCGAATCATCCCGTTCAATCGGAATTGTCTCAGCGGGTTGAAATCAGCTCTCAAAATCATGGCTTTGCGGTGAAAGAAAAAGATTCGAATCAAAGTTTTTGGACTCACCTTAATTTGAATGATGCCAGCGTCGAGGGATTTTTAAATATCGAGTCGAAAGTCTGCGGCATTCAGTATCATCCCGAGTCTTCACCTGGCCCGTTGGATTCAACGGAGATTTTTAAAAAAGTTTATTCGGGAGAAATTTTTGACAAACGGAGTTGGGCTTGAATCGCTGGAGTGCTCAGTTTGAAGACGTCTTAATGCTTTTGACCGCTGGTCGTTTTGAAAAAGAATTATTTCGTGCGAAAGAAATTTTCTTTAAAAAATTGGGTCGAAGCCATGAAGAAAAAAATAATTTTTACGAAGCGATCAGCCAATCATTTTTAGAATGGTATGTTTTTGATTATGAGTGTGAAGCTTCTGGCAAGACACCTGCCATCACATTTTTTTCTCAGAATTATGGAACTCCTAGCTTAAGAGACTTTCTCAAGAAATCTATCTTTCATCATTGGTCGTTTTTTAAAGTTGATTCCATAGAGAATGAAAATGTGATCTTGGAAGACTTACTCATTGGGTGCCAGCGAAACTATTCCGTCGAAGGAAATGAATCGAGTATTTATCTCTGGAAGCCGAAAGTCGGGCAGATCGTTCAAGCAAGATTGTTTGAGCGTGAAGATCGCACAAATTTTGCAACTCATGTTTGGGTGCATCCCGAATCTGAGTATTCAAGTTTAGAAAAGTTATTCAGCGACCTGCGGCTTCATTGGGGCCTTCATCGTGATCTGCTCAAGGATTTTTTAGAAGGCCTTTTAAGAAGTCTCGAACTGGGAGATCAGTTGAGAGTTGTGGGTGGGCGAAATTGGATTTATCAGGAGTTAATAAAATCTTATGCCAAGAAGAAATGACATCCAAAAAATTCTGATCATTGGCAGTGGGCCAATTCAGATCGGGCAGGCCTGTGAGTTTGACTACTCGGGAACTCAAGCTCTTCGAGCTCTGCGTGCTGAGGGCTATGAGTTGGTTTTGGTGAATTCCAATCCGGCCACCATCATGACTGATCCAAGCCTCGCGCATCGAACCTATCTAGAGCCATTGATTGCAGAGGTTTTAGAAAAGATTATAGAAAAAGAGCGTCCCGATGCTCTCTTGCCGACGCTCGGAGGCCAGGTCGCGCTTAATCTCACCATGGAGTTGCATCGATTAGGCGTCTTAGAAACCTACGGCGTTGAAGTGCTCGGGGCATCGGTATCGGCCATCGAGCTGGCTGAAGATCGAGAGTGTTTCAAAGATTTATTGATGAAGCTTCAATTGCCGGTGCTGCAATCTCAAGTCATTCGAACTCAAGAAGAGGGCCTACTTGTCGCGAAAGAAATTGGGTTTCCACTGATTCTAAGACCCTCTTTTACTCTCGGCGGAGCAGGTGGAGGAATCGTCTACAATCGAGAAGAACTGCAAGAAAAGTTGCAAGAAGCATTGAGAGCTTCGCCGACATCGGAAGTTTTAGTCGAAAAATCAATTTTAGGCTGGAAAGAGATCGAATATGAGGTGATGTGTGACCGCAAAAATCAGATGGTGGTCGTGTGTAATATCGAGAATCTCGATCCCATGGGGGTTCACACAGGAGATTCAATAACGGTCGCCCCCGTTCAAACTCTTACCGATAAAGAAACCCAGAGACTTAGAGAGGCCTGTAAAAAAATTGTCCGTGGGGTGGGAATACAAACAGGTGGATGTAATATTCAGTTTGCCTTGGATCCTCATTCAAAAGATTGGGTGATCGTTGAGATGAATCCAAGAGTTTCTCGATCGAGTGCCTTGGCGTCTAAGGCGACGGGATTTCCGATCGCAAAGATTGCGGCACTTTTAGCGGTCGGCTATTCGCTTGATGAACTCAAAAACGATATCACTCAAGTGACTCCTGCCTGCTTTGAGCCGGCTCTTGATTATATTGTTGTGAAGATTCCTCGATTCACTTTCGAAAAGTTTGCAAATTCCGAGCCTCTTTTAGGCACGCAAATGAAATCGGTGGGCGAAGCCATGGCCATCGGCCGAAGTTTTAAAGAAGCATTTCAAAAAGCATTTTCTTCTTTAGAGACAGGCAACGCGGGATTACTTTTGCCAAGCCAGTGGGCGGATAAGGCAATCGGCCCCGAATCGATTCGGCCTTTGCGCTATGATCGATGGTATTTGATGGCAGAGCTTTTTAGGAAAAAAACTTTAAAGGCCGAAGAGATGAACGAAATCACTGGCATCGATCTTTGGTTCTTGAAGCAGCTCGAAGAAATTATTCAAGAAGAAGAGAAAATTCAAAAGAAAGCCAAGGCGAAGATTCGAAAAGATGAAATGCTAAAGTGGAAGTCTTGGGGTTTTTCAGATGTCTATCTGAGTAAGCTATTGAAAACTTCGGTATCTAAGATTCAAAAGATGCGAAGCGAGATGAATGTTGAGTCGCAGTTGAATTCGGTGGATACTTGTGCGGGCGAGTTTGAGGCTCAAACGCCTTACTTTTATTTCTCTCATGAGCGATTCGCCAGCAAACGTCAGATAAAGCCACGAATCAGTGAGAAGAAGAAAATTTTAGTGATCGGAAGTGGTCCCAATCGAATCGGTCAGGGTTTAGAGTTCGATTATTGCTGTGTGAAGGCCCTAGAGGCTGTGAAAGAATTTGGGCATGAGAGTCTCATGATCAATTGTAATCCAGAAACAGTTTCAACAGATTACGACATTGCTGATCGTCTCTATTTTGAGCCCCTTGAACTAGAGTATGTGCAGCGAGTGATTCAAAACGAGGGCGGTGTGGATGGAATTATTTGTCAAACGGGTGGGCAAACCGGCCTTCGGCTTTCGCAGCAGTTGAAAGCCTTTCCAATTTTAGGAACGGCGGCCACTCAAATCGATCGAGCTGAAGATCGTGCTAAGTTTGATCGACTTTTGACAAAGCTTCAATTGAAGAGACCTCAATCAAAAATTGCAAAAACTCAAAAGGCCTTGATTCAAGCCTGTCGGTCACTGGGATTTCCTGTTCTCGTTCGGCCCAGCTACGTTTTGGGTGGGCGAGCCATGCATATTCTTCGATCAGAGAGTCAGTTAAGATCGGTTTTCAATTCGCTGGCAAGCAGTCCTGATATTTCGTGGCCTGTTCTAGTCGATCGTTTTTTGGATGATGCCATTGAGATTGATGTTGATTGCATCGGAGATTCTCAAGACGCCATGGTTTTAGCTGTCATGGAGCACATTGAAGAGGCAGGAATTCATTCGGGAGACAGCTCTTGCACTTTGCCAGCGGTGACGCTTCCTGATGCATTGATTGAAAAAGTAAAAAAATTGAGTTTAAAAATTTGTCGAGAGCTTAAGCTTTGTGGCTTTCTCAACATCCAACTCGCATACTGGCGAGGAAAGATTTATGTTTTGGAGGTCAATCCGCGCTCTTCGAGAACTCTTCCATTTGTTTGTAAGGCGATGGGGCAAAATTGGGTGAAACACGGAGTTTTTGCAATGCTCGGAAAAACATTTCGAGAGCAGGGAATAAAAGCGCCTTCACTTCTTCGTTCAGATTTTGATCGAGTCGCGGTGAAGCAGGTGGTCTTTCCCTTTCTTAAGTTTCCAGGGGTGGATGTGCTGCTGGGGCCTGAAATGAAATCAACGGGCGAGGTGATGTGTTTTGGAAAAGACTTTAATGAAGCTTTTGTGAAAGGGCTTTTAGCTTCAAACCATCGACTGAAGAAAACAGGCGCGGCTTTTGTTAGCGTTAAAGACAGTGACAAAGATAAAATTTTAGACATTTGTCGACGTTTAAAATCCATTGGATTTCGATTGGTAGCGACTGAAGGAACGGCACGCTTTCTTCAATCAAAGTCAATCGTCGTGTCGCGAATCAATAAAGTGAAAGAGGGGCAGCCTCATATCGTCGATGCCATCATCAATGCGGAGATTGATTTATTGATCAATACGACAGACGGTGAAAGCTCAATCTCAGATTCTTTTTCGATTCGTCGTTCGGCACTTCAGATGGGAATTCCCTATTTTACAACTCTCACAGCGGCTCGAGCGGCCGTGAACTCGCTGGATCGTTGGATTCGTGGCGATTTGGGAGTTTATTCGCTTCAAGAGGAAGCTCGTGACGCTCAAAGAGATGCGCCTTCGGAGCCCGTTGGGGAGACTTCAAAAAAGCAGTTTTCCAAACTTGAAAAAGCCTCTAATAAGTCGGTGAAGGCATCTTAAAAAGAAAGAAAGGGTGATTCATGGAGCAGAAACGAGAGCCCATTACTCGAGAGGGCTATGAAAAGCTGGTGAAAGAAATTGATCGAATCAAGCACGTGGAGCGTCCAGCGAACATCAAAGCGATTGAAGAAGCTCGATCTCATGGAGATCTTTCTGAGAATGCTGAATATGAAGCTGCAAAAAATGAACAAGGTTTAATTGAGAGTCGATTGGCTCGCTGCGAAGATTTGCTGGCGCGCGCTGAGGTGATTGATCCCGGTGCTTATGATGGTGACGATATTGTATTTGGAGCGAGCGTTGAGCTCGTTGATATGGAGTCTGACGAAAAATTATCTTATCGCTTAGTGGGAACCTATGAAGCCGACATCAAGGCTGGCAGCATCAGCATTGAATCTCCCGTGGGCAAAGCTTTGGTGGGGCGAAGAGTGGGCGACGAAGTGAAGGTCAAAACTCCTAAAGGCGAGAGAGAACTCGCGATTGTTTCGGTAAAATATTAGATGAAGTATTAGTTTTCCTAAAGTCGGGGAAGGCAAAATATTGAAAGAAAAAGAAACGAATTGGAATCAATCGATTCGATACGTCAAAGGTGTTGGCGATCGACTGGGCTCTATTCTTGCCAAAAAGGGCATCCAAAATATTGAGGATGCTATTTTTTATTTTCCTCGAACCTATGAAGATCGCAGAACTCTTTGGAGTGTCAAAGACGCGAGGCTTTCCGATCAAGCCTCTGTTTATGGGAGAGTTTTACGTTCAACGCCGATTAGCTTCACGCGTTCTCGAAAGCGCGCCTATGAGCTAGTGCTTCAAGATCTGGAATCTCCTTCATCACTTTTTAAACTCAAGTGGTTTTATCGGCCTTATAATTTGAACGAACTCAAAGAGGGAGGCCTGCTCGTAGCGACCGGAAAAATTCAGGCCTATCAGGGCCAACTTCAGATGTTGCATCCTGAGCTCGAATTTGTGGGTAAAAATCCGGATGAGTTAAGTTTTACGCCGAGCATCTTACCCATCTACTCTCAAGCTGAAGGTCTCTATCAAAAAACGATTCGAAAAATTGAGCGTCGTGTCGTCGAGCTCTATTCCTCGTTTCTCGAAGACCCACTTCCCGAAAGTTTAAGAGAGAAGCATCAATTGATGCCACTCAAAGAGGCCGTTCGATCTTTGCATTTGCCGCAGCCTCATGAAGATTTTAGAGCTTTAGTGGCTGGCTTAAGCCCAGCTCATCAACGTTTGATTTATGATGAGTTCTTTTTCTTTACCTTGGTCTTGTCTTTGCAGCGGCAGATGTTCACTGAAAAATCAGGAATTTCTTTTAAAAAACCCACAGCTTCTTGGTTGAAACTGAAAGAGAATCTGGCATTTCAATTTACATCAGCTCAGAAGAGGGTTTTGAAAGAAATTCTTGATAATATGGAAAGGCCCCAAGCCATGTATCGCCTCTTGCAGGGAGATGTGGGGTCTGGAAAGACGGTGGTCGCGGCGGCAGTTTCACTCATTGCGCTAGAGAGTGATTATCAAGTCGCATTTATGGCGCCCACAGAAGTTCTGGTAGAGCAGCATTTTGAAAAATTTAAAAAGTGGTTTGAGGGTTTAGATTTTGAATGCTTAAAACTGACGGGCTCGATGAAAGCGGCAGAGAAGCGAGCTGTCTTAGATTCGCTCAAAGATGAAAAGCCGAAAATTGTTTTCGGTACACACGCTCTATTCGAAGACAAAGTTCAATTTTCAAAGCTCGGTTTAGTCATTGTTGATGAACAACATCGTTTTGGAGTGCGACAACGAGCTCGGCTGGTGGCAAAAGGTCAGAATCCTGATGTCTTAGTCATGACGGCCACTCCGATTCCAAGAAGTTTGGCTCTCACCATTTATGGTGACCTTGACGTTTCAATTTTAGATGAGCTGCCCCCCGGAAGAAAGCCCGTAAAAACCCAAGTCTTTTCTAGTCAGAAAGAAGAGACCTATCATCGGCTCGTTAAAGAGCAGTTGAGTATAGGGCGTCAGGCTTATTTTGTTTATCCACTGATCGAAGAAAGTGAAGTGCTCGATCTTGAGAGCATTGAAAAAGCTTTACCTCGACTTCGCGAGATTTATAAGGGCTTTAGTCTAGAATTTCTTCATGGTCGCCAAGAGGCAGCAGAGAAAAATCAAATCTTGAAGAATTTTAAATCCGGAAAAACTCAAATTTTGGTTTCGACGACGGTCATTGAGGTGGGAGTCGATGTTCCTAATGCTTCGGTGATGCTCATTCATAATGCCGATCGCTTTGGACTTTCTCAACTTCATCAACTTCGAGGAAGAATTGGACGAGGGGCTGACGAAGCTTTCTGCTATTTGGTTAGCGATTTAATGAACGCTCCTGATGTGAAAAAGCGCTTGAAAACGATGGAGCAAGTTTCTGATGGCTTCAAGTTGTCAGAGATTGATTTAGAGATTCGAGGCCCAGGAGAATTTATTGGCACGAGACAGTCGGGCCTTCCTGAGTTTCGTTTGGCCAATTTGCCTCGAGACCTTCGACTTTTGCAAAAAGCTCGGCAAGATGCCCATGATGTGCTGCGTCAAGACCCGTTCTTGAAAAGTCATCCCTTGCTCTTAGCTTATCTACGGCGAAAATTTCAGAGTTTTGAGATCAGCTAATTCTAAGCTTGAGATGATTCGAAGAGCTCACGTATTCTTCTATAAAGGAGTTTTCATAATGAACTTAAAATACTTTTATGCTGTTGGACTCATTTTTTCTGGGTTTGTTTTTTCAAGCTGCACGACTCAGGATCAGTTCGACAAAATGATGGACAGCTACATGGATCGAAAGGGCGTAGAGAAGGTTGAAAACGCTCTGAACGAGATTGTGAAAAAGCGACAGGCTGAAGCACGAAAAGAACCCACGATCGAAGAGAAGATGAAAGATCGAGTGGAGGTGTCTTATGCGGGAGCCCCTATTAAGGGAGACCCGAACGCTCAAATCACGATCGTTGAGTTTTCAGATTTTGAATGTCCGTTTTGCTCGCGCGTGAATCCCACGATCACAAAAATTCTTGAAGATTATAAAGGCAAAGTCAAAGTGGCCTTTCGACATAATCCTCTTCCTTTTCATCAAGCCGCGGTACCCGCTCACAAAGCTTCGATGGCCGCTCAAGAGCAGGGCAAATTTTGGGAGTATCATGACTTGATATTCAAAAATCAAAGAGCACTGACAGAAGATAATCTTATCAAGTGGGCGAAAGAGCTAAAGCTAGATGTTGAAAAATTCAAAAAAGATATGAAGAAAAAAGCTTATGATGATCGCATTAAATCCGATCAAGAATTTGCTCGCTCGAATGGTGCCGGAGGAACTCCAAGCTTTTTCATCAATGGGGTGAGAGTGGTTGGCGCCCAGCCTTATCAGAATTTTAAAGAAGTGATTGATGCTCTTCTAGCGGAAAAAAGCTAAAGTACCAGTTGAGAATCATCGTCGAGGCCGGAGCTTTTTAGCTCCGGCTTTTTTTTGCCAAAAACTCTAGAAATCTAAAATTTCCAAAGATCTTTTCTGATAATGGCTTCGTTTCGATCCGGGCCGGTAGAGATCATCACCACGGGAACCTTTAAGAAGTCTTCAATTCGAGTGATAAAGCTTTTTGCTTCGATCGGGAGTTCAGCTTCACTTTTTACGCCATCTAACTTTGACCAAGCTTTCATGCTCTCGTATTCCACTTCAACATTCTCTAAATCAAAGCACGGAAAGCTTTTTAACTTTTGAGCATTCATTTTATAGGCCACACCAAGTTTCACTTCATCCAAGCCACTTAAAACATCTAGCTTTGAAAGGGCTAATCCATCGAGCGAGTTGATTTCGACAGCGCGCTTGAGGGCAACCAAATCGAGCCAGCCGCATCGTCGAGCTCGTCCTGTGGTTGAACCAAATTCATGACCTTTCGAAGCCATCCATTTTCCAGCGGCTTCATCAGAACATTCGGTCGGAAAGGGCCCAGAGCCCACTCGAGTCGTATACGCTTTAGTGAGTCCTAAAATAAATCCTAATCGACGAGGGCCAACTCCAGTGCCACAAGCCGCAAAACCCGCTGTGGTATTAGAACTTGTAACAAAAGGATAAGTTCCATACTCGATATCCAGCAAACTGCCTTGAGCGCCTTCAAAGAGAACGCGTTGACCTTGATCCATCGACTCATTTAAAAAGCTCGAGCTATCCACCAGATGCGGCTCTATTTCTGAGAAATATTCTAAGCTCTGAGAAAAAATTTCCTCAAAACTTGGCACCTGGGTTTCGCCAAGCTCCTTCAAGAGCCGAAGCTTTTCTTCATAAACAGGACGCCAGCGCATTTGAACTCGATCTGGATCACGAAGCTCTCCAATTCGAACGCCAAGGCGCATCACTTTGTCACCATAAGTGGGGCCGATTCCTCGACCCGTCGTTCCGATTCTTGATTTCAGTCTCTCTCTGCCGAGATCGAGAAGCCGGTGATAGGGAAAAATCAAATGAGCCAATTCAGAGATCTTTAGCCGACGTGGAGAGACTTCAATTCCGCGGGCCTCTAAAGATTTTTTCTCATGCAAAAGAACTTCAAGATCAACGACCACACCGTTGCCGATGAGGTTCACTGTGTTTTCATGAAGAATGCCCGAGGGAATTAAATGCAAGACCGTTTTCTCGCCCTGCACGATGATCGTATGACCAGCGTTATTGCCTCCTTGAAAGCGGCAAATAATATTCGCTTGCTCAGCTAAAAGGTCGATGATTTTGGCTTTTCCCTCATCGCCCCACTGAATTCCGACGAGAACAACACTAGATGATTTATTCATTTTATAGATCCTTCTTTCACTGATTTTAAAAACATTTCATTCGCTAGGTTTCGAATTTTTCCATCTTTGTAATATTCAATCATTCGTTCGATCAGCCCGATGCACACGGCTCGTTTTGCTTTCGTCGTTTGAGAGCCGATATGGGGCGTAGACACAACTTTTGGATGTTGAAGTAAGTCTTGATTCTTCGTTGGCTCTTCTTCAAAAACATCGAGAGCGGCGGCTTCGATCCACTGAGAGTTCAGAGCCTCGATTAAATCCTTTTCTTTAATGACTTTCCCCCGAGACATATTGATGATTCGGCAATTTTTTTTCATTTTTTTAAACTCAGCCAGTCGAAACATTTCAAAAGTTTCATCGGTGAGAGGAACGTGAAGACTGATGATGTCAGAGCTTTTTAATGCCGTTTCAAAATCTACTCGTTTCACACCACGAGATTGGAATTCATCATCGGCCAGATAGGGGTCAACGGCTTGAATATTCATGTCAAAGGCAGTGAGTCGTTTCGCCACCGCTTTTCCGACTCTTCCAAAACCAATAAGACTCAAAGTGCTTCCAGCGAGTTCCTCTCCCAAACAATCCGCGCGAAGCCATTGCCCCGCTGACATCGATTGAAATGCCAATTTCAGTTTTCGAGCGGAGGCGATGATCAGGCCAATACTGAGCTCCGCGGTCGAGGCGATATTTTCTTCTGGAGTGTGAATGACTAAAACATTTTTTTCACCAGCAGTTTTAAGGTCGACATTGTCAACGCCCACTGCTGGTCTGCCGATCATCTCTAAGTTTGGAGCACTCAAGATATCGTCTCGATTCAATTGAAGATTTGATCTTAAAACAAAGATGTGGGCCTTCTTTAAGTCTTCGTTCCAGTTTTTCTCATTGGCGATCCGACATTCAAAAAGCTCAGGATGAGCCGAAATCATGGCCATAGCGTCGGGATGCAAATGCTCTGTTAAGACTAAGACTTTCGGTTTACTCATGAGTCAAAACCACCTAATCAGAAAGCGAAACGAGAGAAAAGATGAACTTAAGGTCTCAAATCTTAGAGTATTTACGCCGATCTTCGGATTTTATGCCCTTGCAAGTCGGCCTAGAGCCGGAGCCCGTGGCAATCGTGTTTTGGGCGGCATCACCTTTAGGAGGGGCTGAAAAAGAGCTATTTTCAAAAATTCAAAAGGCATCAAAGCTTCGATCTTTAGCGATTTCGAAAGATATGAATGGCGATGATTTGAGGGAGCTTCTTGATTCGCTAAAGCCGCAATATTTAGTGAGTTTTGGCACTGAGACTTCGAGCATCATTGAAGCGATTTCAGAGAAAAAATTTGAATGGGTGGAAAGCCCATCTTTAAGCGAGCTTCAAAAATCTTCTTTGGAGAAAAAGAAGCTTTGGGAGAAGCTCAAAGA
>JBMTHG010000037.1:0-13700 GCA_049436045.1 Bdellovibrionota bacterium | reverse complement strand
AGAGAATATTGAGAATCTATCTCTTCAAATCGCTGGCATCAGTGTTTCAAAGAGATTGCCTGAGTTACTCGCTTCAACAGATGCTGCTCTTACAGGATGGCAAGCTGAAATTAATTCTATCAATGAGGTGATGGAAAGCATTACTTTAGAAGCTGATCTCTCGAGCTTAAAAACAGATACTTTAGATTATGTGGCCTCCATTGAAGGTCAAAAGAATACTTTCTCAGTCACTGATTCTGGTGAGTATGATGTGGATGAGGTTTCAGCCGATATTACAGACTGGAAGAATTATTTAGATGCAGAAGTAGGGCCTGAGGAGGGTTCAGTAGGGGTTGGGAATTTTGAGGATTGGAATTTAGCGGCGAGAGCAGATTATTTAGAAGACCAGATTTTAAGTCCTAATCAGAGTTTAGAGGCCGAGTTACAGAAGGTTCAAGATTTTATTAATTTAGAGTTGAGCACATCAGCCGATGAGCGAGATTCTTACGGCGTTAATATGACGAATTTTATGGATGAGGTTTTAGTGAAATCTCAGAATCCGATTCGTCATGCCGCGATTGAGGGTGAAGAGAGATTTGTCAGAGACATCGTGATTAGTGAGACGCCCGTTGTATTTGGGGCGGGCGACTTTGAGATTGGTGAGTTTTCGATTACGGGCACCATTTCGACGGTTTCAGATTTAGTTTCGGCCATCAATGATGAAGAAGCAAACACTGGAGTGACAGCAGAAGTCGATGACAATGGTCAGATTGCGCTTCGTTGGACGGATGATCCAAGTTCAGCAGATCCGATTCGGCTTCGAGTTTCAGAGAATATTGAGAATCTATCTCTTCAAATCGCTGGCATCAGTGTTTCAAAGAGAGTTCTCGAACTCGAAACTGAAACCCAGAGAGTTCTAGGCGAGTGGCAGAGCGAGTTAGATAGAATTGATTCGATCATTACTGATCCTCAACTTGAGATCGACCTTCAATCTTTAAGTGATGATACCAATGCGTTTATCGATGCCACTGAGGTTAAAAAAGATGCAATTTCTGTGGTCGGTGAAGGTGAGTATTCAGAAGCGGAGATTTCAGAAGGCCTTCTTGACTGGGAGAGTGTTTTAGATGGCCGAATCGGTCAGCGAGATATCTCTGGATTTGGCGCACAGGATTCTACGGATTCGTTTTCAACTCTTTCTCAGCGAGTAGAGTATTTCTTTCAAGCGATTACAGATGCTGTCACTCAGGAAGATGATCAGCAGCTTTCGAATGCCCTCGAAGATTTCCAGTCATTTATTTTCAATAAAATTGAAAGTTCGGCGGATAATCGAGATCAAGCATCTACAAAGATTACAGCAGCGATGGGTGAAGTTCTTGTGACGCCATCCGCGCCCCTCGAAAGAGATTTAGACGAGACAAAAGAGCTTCGATATTCACGCGACATTATCATTAGTCAAGAGGCTCGAAACTTTGATTCTGGAGATTTTCAAATTGGTGGGGTTTCAATCACAGGATCAGTTTCAAAAGTTTCAGATTTGGTCACGGCCATTAATGCCCAAGATGAAAGCACGGGGGTAACAGCAGAAGTTGATGATAATGGTCAGATTGCACTTCGTTGGAATGAGCCTGGCAAGCTTGATCCCATTCGGCTTCAAGTCTCAGCCAACATAGAAGATCTGTCTCTTCAAATTGCGGGCCTTTCTGTGGCCGAGCGAATTCCTGAGCTTGTAGAGCAAACTGAAGAAGCTTTAGTGGGTGTTGATGGTCTTGGAGGATGGAAAGCCGAATTAGAAGAGCTAAATTCAATCATCAATGATCCTCAGCTTCAGATTAAGCTAGAGGCCTTGAAGGCCGATACGAATTTATTTGTCGATCAAACAGAGAGCGATAAAGAAATTGCGTCAGTGGTGGACGAGGGTGAGTATTCGGCCACAGAGATTACGAGTAGACTTGATGCTTGGGAGTCGGAGCTTGATACACGAATAGGCTCGGGAAGCGCGCCGATCGATGATGATATTCGATCCGCAGCTTTGGCGGATCGAGCAAGATTCTTTTTTGATCTCATTGATGATCAGAAGTTGGTGGAGGCACTCACTGGATTTCAAGACTTTATGTTGAATTTGATTGAAACCGAAAGTGACAATCGAGATCAGGCTAAAGTGTCGATCACAAGCGAAATGGGTGAGATTTTCGTTAAGAGTTCAGCTCCCGTTCGACATAACAGAGACCCCCTCGATACACTACCTTGGTTGATCGATGATATCGTCATCAGCGACACTCCAGTAGATTTTGCTGCCACTGACCTTGAGATTGAAGGATTTTCCATCACGGGCTCGATCTCGAGAGTCTCGGATTTAGTCACAGCGATCAATGCTGAAGAGGCTGATACGGGAGTGACGGCAGAAGTCGATGACAATGGGCAAATTGCACTTCGATGGCTAGACGAGCAAAAATCTGATCCGATTCGGCTCAAAGTTTCTGCTGGTATCTCTGATCTAAATCTACAGATTGCTGATTATTCTGTCTCTGATCGTATCGATTATTTGTTGGACGAGACCAAGGCGTTTTTGAGCGATCAAGATGGTGTTCGTCAGGGCTTAGATCAGATTGAAGCCGGAATTGCGTTGAAATCTGACCTTGAAGATCTTAAGACAGATACTTTTGTGAATATCGATGGCTTCAGTGCTCAAATTGGAGACCAAGATATTTATGTCGAAGTGGATGCCGATCGAGAAGCTAGTCTCTATTCATCGATTCCTGAGTTTGAGAACGAATCGGATTATGAACGGTCTGTGACCCCTGAGTGGACCCCAATTTCTGATCGACTCGCCGATGCGGCTAATATTTTGCAGAAAGATATTGGGGGGCCAGGTGTTGATGTTTCAGATGAACTAGAACGCATAGCCAATGAGGATTTATCAGATGAACTAGAACGCATAGCCAATGAGGATTTATCAGAAGACTTGTTCAATAACCTTTATTTGCGTGGCCGATATATTGCGGATGATCCTCAAGATATTGAATCTGATGTTGGAAACGATGTGGAAGTGATCAAAGAGACTCTTAATACCATCTTGACCGATATGACGAAAAAAATGCGTCAGCTAGTGATCAGTCC
This sequence comes from Bdellovibrionota bacterium, assembly GCA_049436045.1. Classification (GTDB taxonomy): domain Bacteria; phylum Bdellovibrionota; class UBA2394; order UBA2394; family UBA2394; genus JBMTHG01. Next base: position 10,604 of record JBMTHG010000037.1, on the reverse strand, counting down.
TAAAAAAGAGCTGGTCGATGATATCAAGACTCTTGTTGACGATGCGACTCAGCAGATTTCAAGACTAAGAACCCAAACCAGTCAGATTCCTGGCGAGCAGTTAGTAGATCTTAAATTTCTTGAGCCTGTGAAGCTCGAACAAGAGATTATTCTTCCGATCGATGGGCATGTGCCGGCCACCAAAACTTTTGAGTTGTGGGATGATTTAGTTTCAGAGCTTGAAGACATTAAAGAGGTGGCTACGGAGTATGAGAATTCTAGTGCCGCGCTCAAGAATCTTCTTGAAGGCACCTTGAGCAAGATTGAAACTGAGGTCAGAGATAAGCTTTTAATATTGATCAAGGATGAAGGTCCATCCGATCAGTTTAGAGATATTATAGATAGGCTAACTGATCAGATTAATCTCATTCGAAAAATGGCTGTCGGTTCTGAAGAAGAGAACGTCGCTGGGTTGGCTGATGAGCTGTCTGATCTCGCTGGAATTGCCGATGAGTTTCAAACGGCGAATGAAAAATTAAGCGATAGTCTTTTCAAATTTGTCGGCCTAGACGGAACGCAAGTCGATTCAGATTTAGACTATTCACTTTTGAATGACTTAGAAGATTCGGCTTTACCTGGAATGCTGAGGTCTGAGAATCAAACTCTGATTTTAGAGGGTGTAAACAAAGATCTTCAAAATTTGTTAACGACAACTTTTGATCGAGTGAGTCGCTTAGAGACAAATTCTTTAGAGATGCAAAAGCTGGCTGAGGCGATTGAGCTTTCTAATGTGAATTTAGAAGCCCTTTATAAAAGAGCCGTGTCTAATCTCCAGAGTCAGCTCGTGTCTGTCTTTTCAGATGAAGGAGATACGGCTTCGGGAGCGGGTTGGACGGGATCTGGTTCTGAAGTTTTAAATTTAGCTCGATATGCTCAAGTGATTGATGCCAGTAATCCTGCGGCACTCAATGCCTCTGAGCTTGAACAGGTGAACACTGAATATGAAGTTCTTTTTAGCGACCCAGATGAACTTAGTGCTGATTCAGATAGTTTCTCAAAAATATATTCAGATAATAATGATCAACTTGCTGACATAAGAGAAGTGGCGATTGATTTTGAAGAGGCTAATGATTCTCTCGGCGTTCTCTCTTTAGGAGATGATTTTGAATTTGGTGATACAACCTATGTGAGAAATCCCGAGTCGGGCAATTTTGAATTAGTGAGCAACCCCTCTACTCAACAGCCTCTGCCTAGCGGCTTTGTCGATAAAAATGTGGTTCAAGTTTTGGGCTCGTCACCTTCAAAAGTTGAGCAGTTCATTTGGGAGGTCACCGCCGCTGGTTCAGGAAAAACAGTGACCTCAGGTGTTGATTTGGCAACAACTGCCAATTCACAGCGTTCAGACTTTAGTTATTTGAGTGCAGGCCTTGGCACTTCAGATCAAAACGCTGAGTTTGATACTATAAGTGCAGTAAGCTCCCAAGCCTTTGTGAATGCCGAGTTTGATGTCGGCAGTGAGATGTCAGCTAGCTTAAGAAATGCCGAATTTGAAACTCTAAGTATAGATCCGGCCAGTCGCGTGACGGTGAATGACACAAACAATCGCACGGAACGTGTGGACCATGGTTTTAGTCAAAAAATTTCAGCAAATTCAATTTTTATCAACGGCGAAGCCCTGGCGGCGACAAATGTGATCTCAGCGCAAGCCGTTGCTCAGAGCGTGAATTCGATTAGTAACATCACTGGAGTGAATGCCGCGGTTGCCACCAACCAACGTGTTTTGGGTGTAAATGAAAATGGATTTTTTGCGCTTATCGGGGAGGCTGAGTTTCGAATCAATGGAGTCGACATTCGAGGTTCGGCTGAATCTTTGAATCAGGTGATTACGGCAATCAATGACAAGACTGCACAAACCGGAGTTCTGGCAACGAACCAAGATGGAAATATTCTCTTAACGGCGGACGACGGACGAAATATCAACGTCAGAATTAAGCAAAGACTGGCCACACTTTTTGATGATACGGCGAGTTTTTCAGATGGAGGAATGTTTGAGTCTGTAAACTCTGCTGTTTTCAGGCAGGGCTCGACCTTTGAGGCCGGCGGAACTTTAGAAGCACTAGCTGTTTCTCAGGTTGTTCTAACTTCACGAGAAGAATTTACAATCACAGGGGCAAATTCAAGTGAGGCAATCGGGCTATCAGGAACTTTTAGCCCCGTAAGAAAAGATCAAGTGACGCTTGGCTTGAGCCGAGCGCTCGAAGCCGGTGAGATTTCAATCAATGGAGAAAGTATTGATGCCGCCGAGAGATCAGCAGTAGCCGTAGCCGCGGCTATCAATGCTGCGAACGCAGGCGTGACGGCTTCGGTATTACAAACCCAGCGAAAACTTTCACTATCTTCACCTGGGGCGTCTCAAGTGGATGAGGGGCAGTTTGTTTTAAATGGTAGTTCGATCACAAGCGGATTTGAAAGCGCTCAAAGTTTAGTCAATGCCATCAATAATGCTGGTATTGAAGGGGTCGAAGCTTCTCTTGATGGAAACGATATTCTTTTAACTGCATCAGATGGTCGAAATATTGAGCTTCAGGCTGGAAGTCAAATCGTCACATCTCTTGTCGGACAATCCAGTCTTAGCTCAGGTGGAATTTTTGAGGGGGCTAATGCCAATGATTTTGTGTTTGGAGCTGATGAATTTTTTACGGGAAGAGCGACAGCTCAAATTCAGCTTCAATCTTCAAATGATATCGTGATCACGGGGCCAGCCGATGCGGCGGCTGCTCTCGGCTTTAATGCGGGAACTTATGCCGTTGAAAAATTCTCTGAAGTTCTTAATGGATTCACCGTCGATATCACAGACACTGAAGCCGGCAAAGTTGAGATCAATGGCTTCTCGATTGGAGAGCCCGAAGCTGATGCAGATAGCTCAGTCTATGCGAATCGTTCTGCCAAAGCGATTGCTCAAGCCATCAATGATATTTCAAATCAGACAGGAGTCAGCGCATCGGCCCTCGCCAATGAGAAAACATTAGGTTTTAACTCTTATTCGGCAGGAGTGACTCTTCAAGAAGGAGACTTAACAATCAATGGGGAAGTAATTGAAGGTAGTATTTTTGACAGTGGTTGGAGCGACCCCGAGTTGTTAGCTGATTTAATCACACAAAGTGAAGCTGGCGTCAGTGCCAGTCTCGATTCGAATGGCAACTTATCGCTCGTTGCTAATGACGGGCGAAATATTGAAGTTGTGATCGGAGCGGCGGCAGCCTCTTTATTTGACAATGAAGCAAGCTTTGCTGCCGGCGGAATGTTTGAGGGAGGCTCTCTTAATAAAGAGCTTAACCTCGAGCCCGGTGAAACTTTTAGAGCGGTTTCAATTTCAAAAGTGAAACTTCTCTCTGAGAATGATTTTACAATTTCTGGAGAAAATCTTGAACAAAAGATCGGGGCCAGTTCAGGAAGCTATCAAGTCGAAAGATTTGCTGAAGTTTCAAGTGGATTTACAAAAGCCATTTCAGCCAATGAAATTGCGATTAACAATATTTTGATTTCGGCGGCTACCGAGGATGCAGTAAGTAGTGCAGCCGCCGATCGCTCTGCCATCGCTGTGGCAAACGCCATCAATCAAAAAACGGCGCAAACAGGAGTCACCGCATCGGCCCTCGCCAATGAGAAAACATTAGGTTTTAATTCTCAGGCGGGGGCCACTTCTCTTCAGGCAGGAGATTTAAGTATCAATGGAGAAGCCATCACCGGTACTGTAGATAATGCCTCTGATTTAGCTAATCTCATCACACAAGCCAACAATGAGGTCACAGCGAGTGTCGATGCCAATGGCAATTTATCGCTTGTTGCCGATGACGGAAGAAATATTGAAATCTTAATCGGAGCAGCGGCGGCGAATCTTTTTGATAACGAGGCGAGTTTTGGAGCCAATGGCTTGCTCAAAGGCGCAAGTTCTCGAGAGCTAAATCTTGAAGGCGATGAGACTTTTAAAGCGGTTGCTACATCTCAGATTGAGCTCACTTCGAACTCTGGCGCCATCAACATCAATGTTTATAATGGGGCCTTGGCGGAAGAGCGAATTGGCTTTGTCGCCGGTGTTCAAAATGGAAGACGAGAGAATCTCGTTAATGGGTTTAGCCGATCGATTTCAGAATCTGGCGCAGGCCTCGTCACAATCAATGGAGTTTCACTCGACGCGGCTGAAAATGATGGCATTAGTTCAGAGGCCGCCGATCGATCCGCCATCGCTGTGGCAGGCGCCATCAATAAAAAACAGCAAGAAACAGGAGTCACCGCATCGGCCCTCGCCAATGAGAAAACATTAGGTTTTAATTCTCAGGCGGGGGCTATTTCTCTTCAGGCTGGAGATTTAAGTATAAATGGGCAAGCGATTGAGGGATCGGTAGAGAATGCTTCTGCTTTAGCTGATCGCATCACTCAAGCCGCAAATGGCGTAACGGCGAGTGTCGATGCCGATGGCAACTTATCACTCGTCGCCTCTGATGGACGAAACATCTCAATCAGTGTCGGCGGATCAGCCATCAATTTGTTTAACAAAAATGAAAATTTTGTTTCTGGGGGCATGTTTGAGGGAGCCAGCTTCTCAGATCTTCAAGCCGCCACGAATCTTGGTGAAAACTTTTTTAGCGTCATGACCTCTGAGATTCAACTTGAATCTGATTCGAATATCGTCATTGGAGGTGGGTCGACCACAGAAACAATTGGCCTAGCCAATGGCAACATCAATACCCGCTACAAAGAGCTGGTCTCTGGATTCACTCAAGCAATTGATTCTAATGAGATTGAGCTTGAGGGTGCATATTTAAGCGCGGCTCAAAATGATAACTTAAGTTCTAGTCTTCAAAATCAATCAGCGATTGCGGTGGCTGCTTCTATTAACTCAGTGAATGGATCGACCGATGTTTCCGCTCAAGTTCTTTCACATCAGCGAACTTTAAGACTGAGTTTGCAGGCGGGCGCGGTTTCTCTTGAAGAGGGCGATTTCAAATTAAACAATGTTTCAATTGTTGGATCGGTGAATAGCTCTACTCCAGCCGCCAATCTGGTTTCATTAATAAACCAAGAAACAAATGATACCGGAATTTCAGCTCAGTTAGTCAATAGTCAAGAGATTCAGTTAACGGCTGCCGATGGAAGAAATATTGAAGCTTATATTAACCAAAAGTCTTCTCGATTATTCCGTCAAAACGGAACAGAGGCGGATTGGCAGTTTGGTAAAAATATTCAGGCGGGAGGTTTGTTTGAGGGGGCTCGCCACTCTGATCTTAAATTAAAATCCGGCGAAGACATGCGCGTTGTGATGACGGGCAAAGTGAAATTGACTTCACTTGAAACGACCGACGAAATTTATCAAGTTTCAGGAGCTCAAGCGGCTGAAGCTCTAGGCCTTCAAGCTCAAAGCTATACGGCGCGACTCAGCTCAATCGATCAAGGCTTTTCAGAAAGCTTAGACCAGGGTGAGCTCGAAATTAATGGAGTGCTTATTCAAACTGCGGCGAGTGATCAGAGAAGCTCGACCCAAGCCAATGAGTCGGCTTTAGCCGTAGCGAATTCTATCAATGCAAAAGAAAATGAAACTGGTGTTCGTGCCACTGCACTTGCAAACGAGCGTCGATTAGTAGTGAGCTCTAATGCTGTTTCAAGAAATCTTCAATCTGGAGATTTTGTCATCAATGGAGTTTCGATTACGGGCGCTGTGCAAACGGCAGAAAACCTAGTCAATCAGATCAACTCTAAGTTTTCTCAAACAGGAGTTTATGCTGAGAATCTTGACGGAAACGAAATTGCTCTTACCGCAGATGACGCTCGAAATATCGAAGTCGTCGTGGGCTCAAGAGCAGTTGATCTGTTGAGAGCGAATGGCGGCGAACAAGCGAATCTTTTTAGTGCAAGCTTTGGAGCTAGTGGTCTTTTTAGAGGTGCTGATCTCAATGATCTTCAGTTAAGCTCTGGTCAAACTCTGAAAGTGACTCATTCGAGTGAGATTCAACTTCGAACTGATGCTTCTCAAATTGAGGTCGCGGGAACTAAAGCCTCTGCTGTTCTTGGAATCGCCTCTGGTGTTTATCAGGGAGACAATTCACCTGCTTCAGACACAATCAAGGTTCTTAAAACAGAAGTGACTTCAGCTTTTAGTGAGGCGATTCAAGAAAATCAAATCAAGATCAATGGAATCTATATCGCGGCGGCCGAGAGTGACGGAGTCAGCACTTTCGATTCCGATCGATCAGCCATGGCCGTTATGACTGCCGTGAATAATGTTCAAAATCAAACAGGGGTTCGAGCCGAGATCGATTTTGACCGTCGATTAGTTTTTAGCGATTTAGCAAGACCCGTGACTTTAGAAGCAGGCGAGTTCGAGCTTAATGGAATCTCTGTGACGGGCAACATCGATTCGGTTGAGCAACTCGTTGGTCGAATCAATGCCACAACGCCTCAGAGTGGTGTTCAGGCAGAGCTCGTGGCAGATTCTGTGTCTGGCCGAGAAGTTTCAATCTCGACGACTGATGGTAGAAATATTGAAGTTCGATTGACTCAAAGATCCGCAAATCTGTTTAAACCAAATCGAACAGAAGCTTCTTCTGATTTTGATCCAAATTTTGCGACGGACGGTCTTTTTGAAGGGGCTTCTCTTGATGATTTAAATCTCGGTTCGGGTGATGAGTTCAAATCCTATGTGAGTGGCCGAGTAAAATTGATTTCTAGCGCTCAGTTTGGAATTGAAATTGAGGGCTCAGATAGTTTTAACTCAATCGGTTTTGAGGCTGGATATTATGACCCAGGATTTGAGCCATTGATTCAGGGGCTTCGCTCTCGAGTTTCACCTGAGATGCTAGGCTCACAACAGATATCTGAAGTTTTTGAAAAGGCCAATAAAGATTTTCAAACCCTGCTCGATACGACTTTTGAATATACCGATGACTTGTTAAATGAAGCGGCTAAGCTTGATCTTCAGGCGACAGCGATTGAAGATACAAACTATGAGCTATCTAATATCTATCGTCAGACGGTTATTGATCTAGAGAGTGAAATCGATGAAGTTTTAGGAAACGGACTTCCTGGATGGAGAGGGGAAGATAATCCTGATCTTATCATTGAAACTCTCGACCGACCTCTGCAAGCGACAGAGTTAGAGAAGCTGAATCAAGAATACGAGATTTTATTTTCTGACCCAGATTCTCTTAATGCAGATCGAGACAATTTTGAAAAAGTATTTAATGATACCGAAGCTCGATTGTTAGAGCTTCGTGATATTGCCGATGACTTTGAGCGAGCGAATTATGCCCTTAGTAATCTCACGAGCATTGATGGATCCACGTATGCTGGTGCCGTGACAGAGAATAATCCGTTGCTTCAGACCCTGAAATCCGATGAAGACCTGTCGGGTGTTGATCCTCGGCTTAATAACGCCTCGAATTTGGCCGCTAGTTTTGAAGAGGCGAATCGAGATCTACAAACCACTTTTGATGAGTTTCAAGCATGGGTCGACGATGATCCAAATGCCATAGATCCAAGCATGAGGCTTGATTTGCAAGAAATCAAAGATTTGGCTCAAGCGATTGAGACAAGCAACACGAATCTCGACTCACTTTTTGATCAAACGATGAGTGATCTTGAAGACCGTTTAGTGACTAATGCAATTCGAGGTTTAAATGCCTTAAAAGGTGTTTTAGATCCTCTTCGAGATCAGCCTGTTGATGGTGTAGATGACTTTTTAACAGCCACTCAACTTGAAAAAGTGAAGGCCGACTATGAACTAGCTTTTAATGAAACACGTGATTTATTGGATGAAACGATTGCTGAGCTCGTAAGAATTCGTGAAGTCTCATACGACTTTGAAGAGTCGAATTATAAATTCAGTAATTTGATGCATACGACTGGAAAAGTCTTTCCTGGCGTGCCAAACGACGAGAATCATCTCGCCCAAACTGATGAAGCTAATCCATTTTTAGAAACCTTAGAAGCAGATCTAGCTCCAGTGCTTTTAGATGCTCAATCTCAAGCGGCGGTATTAGAAGAGGCGAATCGAGATCTGAATTATTCTTTCGATGATACATTCGATTGGGTTGAAAATGAAATGCTTGTTCAAATGAATGAGCTTAGAGACTTAGCTCTTTCGATCGAGACTTCAAACGATCAACTCAGTCAGCTTTTTGATGACACCATGAATGATCTCGAAGTTCGTTTAGTTTCAGATGGGATTCGTGGCTTAAGTATTTTGCAAGGATCAGCTGATCCAGCGAGACGAAAGCCCTCAGATGGAGTCGATGATTTCTTAAGTGCGACAGAGCTTGAAAAAGTAAAATCTGATTATGCCACCGCCTTTAATGATTCCTTCACACTTCTAAATGAAACTGAAGCAGAGCTTGCCAGAATTCGAGATGTGGCCATTGAGTTTGAGAAGTCAAATCATCGTCTCAGCAATCTTTTTCATGCTGAGGGTTTAATTCACGCAGGGGATGTAGCCGATTCAAGACCACTGTTTAGCGTTTATGCCTCAGTCGATGACCCTTCTCAAAATGTCGTCGATTTTGGCGTCAACAATCTTCGTGTCGATACTCAGATGAATGTCTCAGAAGATTTGGCGGTGACTTTTGAAGAGGCCAATCGAGATTATCAGGCTCTTTTTGATCAAATGTTCACCATGATGCAGGGAGTTCGATCGGAGCTTGAAGCACTGAGAGTTGTATCGGATGATTTTGAAACTTCAAATGAAGAGTTTGATGTGATTTATCGAAATCTATTCGATGACCTCGAGAACAGACTTCTTTTAAATTCAGATCGAAGTCTCACAGAAATCAGCGGTGATTTAAGCCCAGTTCGACGGCAACCTGTGACGGGGGTAAATGACTATCTGACGGCTTCAGAGCTCGAGCTGGCCAATGCTGATTATGTTGCCGCGGTGAATGAATCTTTTGAGCTCGCAGAAAATTCAGTTGAAGAGCTTTCGAGAATTATTAATGTGGCAAAAGACTTTGAAGTTTCAAATAAATCTTTAGGAGATATCGCTCTTGGTGGGGTGTCTTATAGTTTTGTTGAGAGCTTTGATGGCCTTGAGCCGCCAATACAAAGCATCGATATCGATCGAGTTGAAGTCGTTGGTTCAGCACCTCAAAACACTCGGCAATTTGTTTGGAGTTTGAACACTTCGGCAAATGACACCGATGAAACAAGAGGAATCAGTTTTTCTACAACAGCCACGGCTGTGCTTTCAGATTTTAGATATGTGAGCGTTGATCCAAGCACTCAAACGAGTTGGGCGGAGTTTGATGTTGCTGGATCCTTGCCAGCGCCAGCGAGAGAATTCGATGAATTTAACGTTCAAAGTACGTTGACTCAAACGAAGTCTCTGGATGAGTTTGTTGTTGAAGGTGTTTTGCCTTCGAGCCAGACATCTTACGATGAATTTACGATGATGAGTTCATCCGGAACGACAGTTCGCACTGACACTCAGGTGACAAATGGTTTCAATCAAGCGATCACCGGCTCTGGAGCAGGACTCGTCACTATCAATGAGGTGAACTTATCAGCAGCTCAAGCCGATAACTTAAGTTACGAACTCGCTGATCGTTCGGCGATTGCTGTAAAAAATGCTATCAACGCTGTCTCAGAGCAAACAGGGGTTGTTGCGGAGGCGATGGCCAACCAGCGAAATCTGGGAGTTAATTTACCATCTGGCATGATTCTTGGAAATGCTGATTTTGAATCTTCAATTTCAATGAATCCCGATCAAAGCTGGGAGCTTCAATCTGGTGATTTTGAAATCAATGGGGTGTCGATCACGGGCACAGTCGCCAGTGCTTCAGATCTTGTCGATCGAATTTTTGCGACAAGAGGCCAGCATTTTGTAAAAGCTGAGATTGATGCTCAAAATGCAAATAAAATTAATCTTCAATCGATTAATCAGGCCTATGTGAATAGCCAATGGGGCACCGATGATCCCTGGGCAGACGTCAATTCTGATGGCATTGTGAATGGAGCGGATGCCGGAATAGTTCTCCTTGGAAGCAGTGGCCAAACCAATGTGAGCAAGTCGGGAGACCCTGCTCAAAGTTTAAGCGCATTCTACTTTCAAGAGCATTATGATCTTCAAACAAACGATCTTATTCTCAATGGAGTTTCGATTTCTGGCGAAGTGGGAACAGCAGAAGATTTAGTCGCGCTCATCAATTCACAAGATGTTCAGTCAGTAACTGGTGTTGTCGCGTCAGTTGTAAACTCTCAGAGCATTCGTCTAACAGCAAATGATGCACGAAATATTGTTGTTGAGGTTGGGACTGAAAAATCTGACCTCTTTAAAGGCTCAGCTAGCTTCGCCACCGATGGCGTTTTTGAAGGGGCAGGCCCTGATTATCTTGATGGTAGTATCGATAATCCAAATAGCTATAAGGGGATCTCGACGGCAAAAATAAGTCTAACCGCTTCTGGCCCTGTTGAGATTTCTGGCGGAAGCACACCGGCGAGTATCGGTTTTGTCAGCGCCACTTATAATCCTACAAGAAATGACGAAGTTTCAAATGGCTTTAGTTTAGCGATTGGAGCGAATGATGTCAGCATCAATGGCGTGGCCTTAGCGGCGGCCGTTAATGACGGGCTAAGCAATG